>NZ_JANPKO010000147.1:0-32039 GCF_031426035.1 Sphingomonas sp.
CCCGCCGGAATCGGCGAGCATCGCCGCCAGCGCGCGCACCCCGGGCGTGCTCGCAGGGTCGGAGGCGGCGGCGGCGATCGTCTTGAGCGTCCCCAGATGGCGCGCGATCTCGCCCTCGAGCCACGCCTCGAGCCGGGCGCGCAGGGCGGCGCGCAGCGGGGCGGCGAGGCGGTCGAGCGCACGCGCGGTGCGCAATGCCGGCTCGAGCAGCGAACGGCCCGGCG
Source organism: Sphingomonas sp. (assembly GCF_031426035.1). Classification (GTDB taxonomy): domain Bacteria; phylum Pseudomonadota; class Alphaproteobacteria; order Sphingomonadales; family Sphingomonadaceae; genus Sphingomicrobium. The sequence continues at coordinate 225 of NZ_JANPKO010000147.1, forward strand.
CGAGTCGCGCCAGCACATGCCCCTGCCAGCCGACCGCGATCCCGCGCTCGTCCTCGGCAATCAACTCGAACGCGCTGTCGGGCGCTTCCAACAAGGCCTTGGCGCGGCGGTCGAGCTCGTCGCCGAGGCGGCGCTCGGCGGCGGCGAGCAGCAGGCGCTTGTCGGCCAGCCGCGCCATCGGGTCGACCTTGAAATCGAACCCGGCGAGGTGCCCGATCGGCTCCGGCCCGACGCTGACCTCGCCGTCGGCGGCGACCGTCACCGGCAGCGCGTCGGCGCCGCGCGCGCCGATGTCGCGCACCAGCACCGCGGTGCGGCGGTCGACGAAGCGCTGGGTCAGCCGCTCGTGCAATGCGTCCGACAGCCGCGCCTCAACCTCGCGCGTGCGCTCGGCCCATTTGGCGGGGTCGGCGAGCCAGTCCGAGCGGTGCGCGATATAGGCCCAGCTGCGCACCCCCGCGAGGCGGTCGGCGAGCGCCTCGATGTCGCCCGCGACATTGTCCAGCCGGGTGACCTCGGCGGCGAACCATTCGTGCGGCACATGCCCACCCTCGGCGATGTAGCTGAACAGCCGCCGCACCATCCGCGCATGGTGCATCGGGCCCACTTTGCGGAAATCGGGCAGCCCGCACACCGCCCACAGCCGTTTGGCCTGCAAGCCGCGCTTGGCGGAAATTGCGGGGTCCTCGGCGATCAGCTTAAGCACGGCGAGGTCGATCGCCAGCGGGGCGGCGCGCAGCAGCGGGTCGTCGCTCTTCGCCTCGAGGCTGGCGATGAGCGACCGGACATCGGTGAAATCGAGCGCGGGGTTGCGCCAGTAGAGAAAATCGAGCGGGCGGAAGCGGTGCTCCTCAATCGCGTTGATCTCTTCATCGCTGAACGCGGTCTCGCCCGCTCCGCCGAGGCCGAGCGTGCCAAAGCTGCCGTCGCGCTGGTGGCGCCCGGCGCGCCCCGCGATCTGCGCCATTTCGGAGATCGAAAGGCGGCGGTCGCGGCGGCCGTCGAACTTTTCCAGTCCGGCAAACGCAACATGGCTGACATCCATGTTGAGGCCCATGCCGATGGCGTCGGTGGCGACCAGATAATCGACCTCCCCGCGCTGGAACATCGCGACCTGGGCGTTGCGCGTGGCCGGCGACAGCGCCCCCATCACCACCGCCGCGCCGCCGCGGAACCGCCGCAGCATCTCGGCCAAAGCGTAAACCTGCTCGGCGGAGAAGGCGACCACGGCCGAGCGCGGCGGCAGCCGCGACAGCTTGGTCCCCCCGGCGTAGCGCAACGTCGAAAACCGCGGCCGGCTGACGATCTCGGCATGCGGCAGCAATTGCCGGATCATCGGCTTGAGCGTGTCCGAGCCGAGGATCAGCGTCTCCTCGCGGCCCCGCGCGCGCAGCAGGCGGTCGGTGAACACATGCCCGCGCTCGAGGTCGATGCCCAATTGCGCCTCGTCGATCGCCGCGAACGCGAAATCGCGGTCGGAGTCTTCACGCGCGTCGGGGACCGGCATGCTCTCGGCGGTGCACAAAAAATAACGCGCTTGCGGAGGCACGATGCGCTCCTCGCCGGTCAGCAATGCGACCTGCTTGGCGCCCTTGATCGCGACCACGCGGTCGTACACCTCGCGCGCCAGCAGCCGCAGCGGGAAGCCGATCACCCCCGAGGAGTGCGCGCACATCCGCTCGATCGCGAGATAGGTCTTGCCGGTGTTGGTCGGCCCCAGGATCGCCCGAACCGGTGCTTCGTCGCGCCGCGCCATGGTTTGAATGTGGCAGCGCGGGGGCGAAGCGCAAGGGCAATTCGCTTGGCGCTTAAGGCGCTTTTAACCCTGTTCGCCGACAAGGACCCGATGTTCCACGCGCGCGAAGATTGGTCGGCCGGGGCGGCAGCGGTGGTGCCGCTGGCGCCGGCGTTCGGCCGCCGCCGCGCGCCGTTCGCTTTGGCGGTCGATCTCGCCGAGGACATGTTCACTCGGCGCTGGTGGCGCGGAGCGGCGACATTGGCCGCCTTGCTCGCCGCCGCCGGCCTGCTCGCGCCGGGCTTCGAGCCGCTTCCGAGCGCCAGCCCGCACATCGCCGAAAGCGAGGCCGCCCAGGCCGAGGCGCTGGGAATCTCCCCGCTCGGCCGCGGCGGTCGCACCGGGCTGCAGATGGCGCCGGGCGCGGCGGTCGAGCCGCTCGGCTTCGCCCCCGAGCGCGCGACCATCCAGATGTTCATGAAGCTCGGCCCACGCGATTCGCTCGGCGCGCTGCTCGCCCGCGCCGGCACGGCCGTCGGCGATGCCCGCGCCGCCGATGCGCTGGTGCGCTCGGCCGCCGCGCGGCTGCCGGTCGGCACCGCGGTCGACGTCACCCTCGGGCGGCGGATCAACGGCGGTGCCCGCCCGCTTGAGCATCTCTCGTTGCGCGCCGGCCTCGCCCTGCGCGTCGCGGTCGAGCGCGGCCCCGCCGGCCTGCGCCTGGTCCGCCACCCGATCGCCATCGACACCACCCCGCTGCGCGTGCGCGGCAAGGTCGGCGCCGGTTTCTACTGGTCGCTGCGCGCCGCCGGCGTGTCGCCTTCGACGGCGGCCGATTTCCTCCGCGCGATCGGCTCCCGGCTCGATGTCGGCGGCGACGTCGCGCCCGGTGACCGCTTCGACCTGATCATCGCCAACCGCCGCGCGGCGAGCGGAGAAAGCGAGGCCGGGCCCTTGCTCTACGCCGCGCTCGACCGCGCCTCGGGCGACGACGTGCAATTGATGAAATGGACGCTCGCCGGGCGCACCGCCTGGCTCGACGCCAACGCCGATGCGCAGCCTTCGGCCGATGCGATGATGTCCCCGGTGCCGGGGCCGGTCACCTCGGGCTTCGGGATGCGCCGCCACCCGATCCTGCGCTTCGCCCGGATGCACCGCGGGGTCGATTTCGGCGCCGGTTGGGGCACGCCGATCGTCGCCGCCGCCGATGGCGTGGTCAGCCGCGCCGGCTGGGCCGGGGGCTATGGCCGCCAGGTCCGCATCGCCCACGGCGGCGGCCTCACCACATCCTATTCACACATGAGCCGGATGGCGGCCGACCCGGGCAGCATCGTGCGCCAGGGTCAGGTGATCGGTTTTGTTGGTTCATCCGGCCTGTCGACCGGCCCGCACCTCCATTACGAAGTCCTGCGTGGCGGCGTGGCGGTCAATCCGCTGTCGGTCCGCTTCGCCGCCGCCCGCGCCGCGCTCGACGGCCCGGCGCGAGACGCCTTCAAGGCGCGGCTGAAGGCGCTGCTCGCGGTGGGAACGAAGAGGGGCTGACGAAGCAGGGTCGGACCGGCAATCTTGGCGCGCGAACGACCAGAGCCCCGCTCTCCGCTGGCCTCACAAGATGATATCGTTCCCGGACGAAAAACTGTCGCCGAGAACGTCGATGCGCATATCGGCGCCGCCGCCATTCACGTCGAAATAGAGCTGCGTGTAAGTGCCGTCCCAGACCGCCCAGGCTTCGCCGGCCGCGCCCGAGGGGAGCGCGACCCAGTTGAACGACTGATTGCCGGCGACGCCGGTATTGGCGTCGATGTCCCAGACGTCGATAAAGTCTGTTTGGGTCACGAGATCCAAGATCACGTCCCAGCTCGCCGTGGTCGAGTCGACGATGTAATTGTAATCGAACTGGTCCGATCCGCTGCCGCCGGTGAGCTGGTCCGCACCGCTGTAGCCCCACAGGATATCGTTGCCGCCGGCACCGTTGAGGACGTCGTTTCCGCTATTGGCGTACAACGTATTGTTGCTGGCGTTGCCGGTGACTGTGCCGCCTACAATCGCCAACGCGCCGATCTCGACGTTATCCGGCAGAGTGTAAGTGAAAACCTGGATCTGGACCGTATCAATGCCCTCGCCGGCATTTTCCACGATTTGAAGCGAGCCGTTGGTCTCGATCGTATACCGATCGTCGCCGGCCCCGCCGTAGGCCACGTTTGTGCCGACTAAGTCATAGAATTCGTCGTTGCCCGCACCTCCGTGCATCACGTCGTTGCCGTCGTTGCCGCGCAAATCATCGTCACCCGCGCCGCCGTCGAGTGTGTCGTTGCCCCCGTTTCCCGACAGATCATCGTTGCCGTCGCCCCCGTAGAGCGTGTCGTTCCCGCCGCCACCTTCAAGGGTATTCGTGGTGCTGTTGCCGGTGAGCGTCAGTCCAGTGCCAAGGGCGACCACTCCGTACTCGACATTGTCCCCGAGCGTGTATCCGTTGACGGAAACGTGAACGGTGTCGAATCCGGCATCGGCCTCTTCCGAAACGACGTCCCCGACGCTGTTCACATAGTAGGTGTCGTTGCCGGACAGGCCGTACATGGTGTCGTCACCCGCGCCGCCGTTGAGAATGTCGTCGCCTCCCGAAAAACTCAAGGTCGCACTCGGCGCGCCGTGCAGTATATCGTTGCCCGATCCTCCCTCGAGCGTGTTGTTCTCGGGAGGGTCGTAGAATCCTTCGCCGCCGGCAAACAGCTCGTCATTGCCGCCGCCGCCGACCAGATGGTCGTCGCCTGCCTCCCCCAAAAGCAGGTCGTTCCCAGCTCCACCCGTGAGAAGGTTGCCAAGGGCGTTGCCCGTGAGCGTTCCACCGGTCGCCCGGGCAACCGTGCCGTTCTCGATGAAATCGCCCAGGGTGTAGGATGCCAGATAGGACAACACCGTGTCGGTCCCCTCGGCATAGGCTTCCGTCACGACATCACCCGCCGAATCGACGACGTAGGTGTCATCGGCCACACCCCCAGTCATCTGATCGTCGCCCGCGCCACCGTTGAGGACGTCATTGCCGCCGCCGCCGTCGAGGATGTTCGCCCCGCTGTTGCCGGTCAGGCTGTTGGCCAGAGCGTTGCCGGTGCCATTGATCGCCGCGCTGCCGGTCAGGACCAGGTTTTCCAGGTCGGATCCGAGCGTCCTGGTGATGGAACTGCGGACGAGGTCGGTGCCCGCGCCGGCGACTTCGAACGTCGCATCGCCGACGTGATCGACGACATAGGTGTCATTGCCTTGGCCGCCAATCAGTGTGTCGGCCCCCGCTCCACCATCGAGTATGTCGTTACCGCCGCGTCCTTCTAATGTATTGGTGCCGGCATTGCCGAGGATGTGCTGGGAAAAATCGTTACCGGTGAGGTTGATCGCGCCTGTTCCGGCGGTGTTTGTCGTGGTCAAGATCTCGATCTGAGCCGCTGCCGCAAGAGCGTAACTCACCGATGTGAGAATGCGATCGGAGCCGCCGCCGGCGCCCTCGGTCACGACATCGCCGGCCTGGTCGACGTAATACCAGTCGTTCCCACCATAGCCGATCATTGTATCGGCCCCGCCACCGCCGTTCAGTATGTTGGCGCCGGCGTTACCGGTCAGCGTCTGGGCGAAGTTGTTGCCTGTAAGATTGATGGCGGTCGTTGCCGCGGCAACCACCGCGCTGAGGGTTTCGATCTGGGTCGACGAGTTCAGCGCATAGCTGACGGTCGCGAACACACGGTCGATGCCCCCGCCGGCAGCTTCGGTGACAACGTCGCCGGCGGTATCGACATAGTAAATGTCATTACCACCGAACCCGACCAGCGTGTCCGCGCCGCCTCCGCCATTCAACGTGTTCGCACCGGCATTGCCGTGGATCGTCTGGACGAACGAATTGCCGTAAAGGTTAAGCGCCGCCGTCCCCGCCGTGTTGGTGGTGGTGAGGATTTCGACATGCGCGCCCGCCGCAAGTGCGTAACTCACAGACGACAGAATTCGATCGGATCCTCCGCCGGCGGCCTCGATCACCGTGTCCGCCGCGGTATCGACGTAAAACCAGTCGTTGCCGGCGCCGCCGTCCATCCTGTCGGCGCCGGTGCCGCCGCTGAGGATGTCGTTGCCCAGGTCCCCGAACAGATAATCGTTGCCACCAAGGCCGTAGATTGTGTCGTCACCCGTGGTGACACCGGTAATGTCGGCATGGCCTGCTGGAACAGTGCGGCCATCTCCGGCGCGGTGGATGAAATCATTGCCGCTGGTACCGTTGACAACTGGCATCACAACCCTCCCCGAGGGGGTATAGCCCACTGATCTTTTGATGTTTTCGTTGGCCCCCGCTCGGTCAGCCTAAGCTCTCACCAGATAGAGTCAATGTTCGGCCACCAAGCAGTGATGTCCGCTTTCCACCCGTAGCGGACCATTGCGGACGGCCGGAGCACCTGCCAGAATCGGCGCATGGCGAAGGATCCCCGCGGCCCGTTTCGATTGCGCGGAAAATCCTCCTATTGGATCGCCGGCCTGCCCGTCGCGCGGCGCAACAAGGTGGCCAGGTCGTCCGCCGCGCTCGACCAGCTGCGCCATGAATATGCAGCTTTTTACTGGGCCAGCGACGACCGCGCCGCGCGGCTCAAGGCAATGCTGCTGGCGCCGGCGGCGCTGGTTCGCGATGTCATCCAGTACACCGCGCGCAATGGTCGCCTGACCAGCCAGCGCCTCGGGCGGTCGATCGCCGGCCAGGCTCTCGACCAGTGCCGCGTCTACGCCCGGCACGGCATCCTGCCGCGCTGGTATTATTGCTTCTCGCTGTACGAGCCCGGCGGCGTGGCCCGGGCCCGCAACTATTTGACCCGCGCCGAGACCAAGCCGGCCATTTTCACTTTCCTCAATCGTGGCGCCAAGTCGCGGCTCGGCGACAAGGTCGAGTTCGCCAGGCATTGCGCCAGCCACGGCGTTGCCCACGTGCCGATCGTCGCCGCCGCGCGGGATGGACAAGTCGATTGCGACGCCTCGGCGCTGCCGCCCTGCGACCTGTTCGTCAAACCGATCCGCGGCCGCGGCGGCAAGGGCGCCGAGCGGTGGGCGTGGATCGCCGACGAACGCGGCTATCGCGGCCCCGATGGCGCCGTGATCACCGCCGCCGCCTTCCTCGCCCGGCTCACCGCCGACTCCGCCGAGGCGCCGCGCATGGCCCAGCCGCGCGCCGTCAACCACCCGGACATGGCCGACCTCAGCAACGGCGCGCTGACCACCTTGCGCTTCCTGAGCTGCCTCGACGAGCAGCGCCGGCCGGTGCCGATCGGCGCGGCGCTGAGGATGGCGGTCGGCGCCAACCAGACGGTCGACAATTACCACGCCGGCGGCATCGCCGCGGCGATCGACCTCGACACCGGGACGCTCGGCCGCGCCAGCAACCAGGGCCATGACGTCCGCCTCGGCTGGCTCACCCATCACCCCGACACCAAGGGCCGGATCGAGGGGCGGGCGCTGCCGCTGTGGCCGCAAGTCATGGCGCTGGTCGAGCAGGCGCATCGCGCGTTCGACGATCACATCGTGGTCGGCTGGGACATCGCGATCCTCGCCGATGGGCCGGTGCTGGTCGAGGGCAACACGCTGCCCGACGTCGACATCATGCAGCGCCCGCTCGGCCGCGGCCTCGGCGACACGCGCTTCGTCGAAATGCTCCTCCACCACGTCCGCGCCAAGCGGGAGTCAGCGGGGGATCGCTAGCCCGCTCAGTTGGCGTGGACGTAGGTGTAAGGCGGCTGCCAGTAATCGAGCAGTTGCGAGGTTGCGCGCGCGAAGCGGGTCTTGGGCTTGCGGCCGAACAACAGCTCGTTGAGGTTCAATCCGACCCCCGCGAACAGCTTGCGCTGGAGCCGGTCGCCGCGCTCCTGCTCGCGGTCGGTGAAGCCCTTGCCATAGTAGCCGGCGTGGAGCTCGACGAAGCGCAGCGGGCTCTTCTCGAAGCGCTTGAACCCGCCAAGCTCGAGCGCGAACAGATGGCGCTGCTGGCGGTAATGCTCCTTGCCGGTGAAATTGTAGACGCGGCTGTTGGGGATGATCAGCACGCGGAAGTCGAGCTTGTTTTCCAGCCCGGGGACGGTGTTGCGGATAACGGAAAAACCGGCACCGAGGCTGTTGAACACCAGATCCTGGTAGCCGAAGCCGCCTTTGAACCCGTCGAACACCTCGCTGTACAGCATCAGCCCGCTCGCCAGCAGCGCGCCCGACATCGCGGTGCCGCGGGTGGTGCCGGTCTTCTTGCGGATCCGCGCGCCGATCAGCTCGGACAAGATGTAGGCGTTGTGGGCGTGGACCATCTTGTCCACGCCGAGCACCTCGGTGTCCTTGCCGAACCAGCCTTCGTCGTGGAACGAGAAGCTGTCGACGTGGCCGCGCTTGGCGATTTTGAGCAGATTGACCGCGGTCATGTAGGCGAACGCCGCGCCCATCTCATATTTGATCGATTTGACGTGCGACCCGAACGACAGGCGGCGCTGGTCGTCGAGCGCGGCGGGCTCGCCGGCATCCGCCGCCAGCTCGGCCTCGACCGCCGCCGACGTCAGCGACGCGGGGAGCAGCTCGGCCGGGGCGGGCTCGGCGACGGCCGGCGCGAGATCGAGCTGGGCCAGCTCGAAATCCACGTCGGTCAGCGCCATTTCGGCTTGGGCGGGCGCTGCCGCGACCGCGCAGCTCGCCAACAGCCACAGTGGCAAATGTCGCTTGTTCAACCCGCTCACACTAACTCCTTCGACCTCATGGCTGCTGTCTAAGCGACGCCGTCGGTCGCGGCAAATCACAGCAACGAGGCGCACGGCAGATAGGTCTTGGCGCGCGCCCGCGCCTGCTCGCGCAGCTCGGCGGGGTCGGCGGCGAGCGCGCCCGAGCACGGAGCTTGGTGGTTGCCGCGGCTGCGGATCGGTTCGGGCGGGGTCACGCGCCCGTCGCGGTCGACGAAGCGATAGGCGATGCGGTCCGCCCCGGCATCGACGATGGTGAAGCCGGCGCGGCCGATGAACTGGTGCATTCGCGCCGGCGCGCAGCGCTGCTCGGCCATGCACGCCGGGTGGAACGTCCCGCGCACGTCTTTCTCGCGCTCCTCCGACCCGCCGCCCGAGCAGATGTAGTCGAGTTGCTCGCCTTTGATGTGGTAAAGGCAATGTTTGTGCCCGCACACGTATGCGGTGACGCCGGCCGCGATCAGCGTGGCGTCGAGGTCGTCCATCCACTTGTGCCCGCCGTCGAGCCCGCCGGCGTAAACCGGGTGGTGCCCGAACACCAATTTGGTCGCCGCACATGATGCTTGCAGTGCGTCTTTGAGCCACGCCTTCTGCCGCGCGACATCGACCGCGCGCAACGCCTGCCCGCAGCGGTGGTAGACCTTGTTCTCCTTGCCCTTCCACACCACCGTGTCGATGAAGAACAGATGGACGTCGGGCCGCCCGAAGCGCGCGCCGGGGATGTCGTACCACAGCCACGGCATGTGCCAGCCGCCGTTCCCGGTGCGGTCGAGCTGGGCCCAGATGCTGCCGCCCCAATCATGGTTGCCGGCCACTGCGAACCACGGCAGGCGGCGCAGTTCGGGCGAATAAATGTTCTCGTACGAGGTGCGCCACTGCGGGTCGCGGCTGCTCGACACGCCGAAATCGTAGAAATTGTCGCCGGTGCTGACGATCGCGTCGCACCCCGCTTGCAGCGCCTGCTGGTGCATCCATGCCGCGACATGCTTCTGGTACAGCCGCCCGTCCTTGCCCCAGTCGCCGATCACGAACAGCCGGAGGTCATTGCGGCCGGGCGCGGCGATCGGCCGCGGCAGCGCCGCCGCGCCGAGCAGCAGCGGCGCGGTGCCGATCAGTTCACGGCGAGTTGGCCGCCACAACGTCATATCGATCTCCCGGATGCGGGAGTGACTTAAACGCGCGAAGGTAAAAAACCAGCCTGCGGCGGCTTAGCGCCCGTGGCCGCGCCAGCGCTTGATGGTGCGGTTGATGATGCCTTCCTCGCCGCCGGTCTCGCGCCACAAAGTGGCGAAGCTGGGGTCGGACGAGGCCGGGCGCTTCTCCGGCTCGAGGTCGTCGAAGCGCACCCGAATGGGGATCGCGACGCCTTCGCCGCACACGATGCATTCGCGGTTGCGCAGGGCCGGGATGGCGTCGAGGAAGCCGCGCGCGCCTTCCGGCATCGCGGCGCGCACGCACGCCTGATCTCGGTCGTTGTTGAGGCGCATAGCGATGATCGTGCCGCACTGCGACAGCACGCCTTCGGCCAAATCCGACGGGCGCTGCGTGATCAGGCCGAGCGACACGCCGTATTTGCGGCCTTCCTTGGCGATCCGCTCGAGGATGCGGCGCACCGCCTGGCCCGAGCTGGTCTCGTCCTTGGGCACGTAGCGGTGGGCCTCCTCGCACACCAAGAGCAGCGGGCGCTGCGCCTCGGTCCGCGACCACAAGGCGTAGTCGAACACCATGCGCGCCAGCACCGATACCACCACCGAGGTGATGTCCGACGGCACGCCCGACACGTCGACGATCGAGATTGGCCGGCCGTGGCTCGGCAGGCGGAACAATTTGGCGAGGAAGCTGCCCATCGAATCGGACACCAGCATGCCGGAGAACATGAAATTGTAGCGCGGGTCGGCGCGCAACTCGTCGATCTTGGTCTTCAATCGCTGGAACGGCGCGGTGTCGCCGGCGCGGTCGAGCTTGCCCATCTCGTTGGTGAGGATGGTCGACAAGTCGGTGAGCAAATACGGAATCGGCGAATCGACGGTGACCTTGACCAGCGTTTCGAGGTTCTTGCCCTTGGTGCGCGCCGCGAGCAGGGTCTTGGCGAGGATGTCGCCGTCGCGCTGCCGCTCGGCGCCCGAGGTCGTGAGCAGCACTTCGCAATGCTCCTCGAAGTTCATCAGCCAGTACGGCAATTGCAGGTTGTCGACATTGAATAGCTCGCCGCAATCGTTGAACGCCGCCGAATATTCGCCGTGCGGGTCGATCATCACGATGTGGCCCTCGGGCGACAGCTGCGAGATGCGGTGGAGGATCAAGGCAACCGAGGTCGACTTGCCGGTACCGGTCGAGCCGAGGATGGCGAAATGCTTGGACAACATCTGGTCGACATACAGCGTGCCGCGGATGTCCTCGGTCGGGTAGACCGTGCCGATCTCGATGTGCGGGCTGTTGTCGGCGGCGAACACCGAGCGCAAATCCTCGGTCGTCACCGGCAGCACGTCGCAGCCCGGGATCGGGTAGCGGGTGACGCCGCGGCGAAAATTGGTCATCCGCCCCGCCGAGCCCTTCGAGCCCTCGCCGAGAAAGTCGATGGCGGCGAGGATTTCGCCGGCGTCGCCGATTTTCATGGTGCGCACGTTGGCGATCAGCCAGCTGTCGCCGACCGCCATCTTGACCTGGCTGCCGACCTGGCCGGACATCGACACCGACGGATCGCTGTCGGCCTGCAGCGCGAGCATCGTCGCGGCGTCCATCAGGATTTGCGAGCCCGAGCCGGCAATCTCGGTCACTCGGCCGATCGCGGGCAGCGCCTTGGCCGTCGCCGAGGGGACCCGCGGAACCACGGAATCCTCGCTGAAATTGCTGATTTCCTCGACCAGATTGCGCAGGTTCGGTTGCTCGTCCATGGCCTCAAACGCTCTCACCAGTGATCACTGGCGACCGGCCTACGCGCGAGCCGTTAAAATTTGGCTTAAATCCGCCGCCGGAACACCGCCGCGGCGGCCCAGCCGAGCGCCAGCGACAGCAGCACCGAGGCGAGGCCGTAGAGGATGGCGTGGCGCCGCGCGGCGAGCGCGACGAACCGCTCGAACCCCGATTTGCCGATTTCGATCTCGCGCGTTGCTGCCGCCAGCACCCGGCCGCGGTCGATCAGGAAAGTTTCGGCGGTGTAGGTCCCGACCGGCACCTGGCTGGGGATGGCGATGCGCGCGCGGTACAGCACGCCGCCGCTGATCTCGACCCCGCGCGGATCTTCCGCATACAGCCCGCGGCGCCGGCGCAGGTCGAGCAACCCGGCCTCGAACCGCCGCGCTTTGTCGGGCAGCGCGCCGCCGCCGGGCGACAATTGCAAATTCTGCAGACCCATTTCGTAGATTGACGCGGTGCGCTCGTCGACCAGCTCGGCGAGCGGCCGCGACGAGGCCACCGCGTAGTATGCCGGGGCCGAGCGGAAGCGGCTCGAATCGGCGTTCATCCAGATCCCCGCGATCTTTTGCTTCTCGCGCACCACGATCGGCTCGACCGGCCCCTTGAGGACGACGACGATGTCGGCCGGCCGCGTCGGGACCCGCCCGCCGGGATAGAGGATCGCCCCGAACAGCAGCAGCTGCGCGCCGGTGAAGCTGTAGCGGATCTCGATCCGCCGCGCCGACACATCGGGCACCAGCACCGGCGACGACGCCGCCACCAGCGCCAGCGCGGCGAGCGGCAGCAGCACCAGGCGCGCGGGCCGGCTCACAGATACTCGATCGAAAAAATTTCGTCGGGGCGCCACGCCAGCCCGAGCGCCATGCGCAGCGCGACCAGCAGGATCACCACCGCCAGCCCTAGGCGCAGCAAATCGGGCTTGAGCCGCGTCGTCAGCATCGCGCCATATTGGGCGCCGACCACGCTGCCCAGCAGCAGCAAGGCGGCGAGCACGATGTCGACCGACTGGGTGGTCAGGGCATGGACCATGGTGGTCGCAGCGCTGATCGCGAGGATGATGATCAGGCTGGTGCCGATCACCACCCGCGCCGGCATGCCGAGCATGTAGATCATCGCCGGGATCATGATGAACCCGCCGCCGATGCCGAGCAGCATGGTCAGGATGCCGGCGACGAAGCCGAGCGCGAGCGGGGCCAGTGGCGAGAGGTAGACGCCCGACGTGTAGAACCGCCAGCGCAGCGGCAGCGCCGCGACCCAGCGGTTGTGGCGCGGTCGCTGCGTCCCCTGTTCGGGCGTGATGTAGCCCAGGGCGGTCAGCGCATCGCGCAGCATCAGCCCGCCGATCCAGCCCAGGATCAGCACGTAGAGCGAGCCGATCACGAGGTCGATCTGGCCGCTCGCCTGCAGCGCGCGGAACAGCGCCGCGCCGAACAGTGATCCGATCAGCCCGCCGACGATCATCACCGCGGCGATGTGCAGGTCGACGCCGCCCTTGCGCATGTGCGCCATCCCGCCCGACACGCTGGCGCCGGTGATCTGGGTCGTCGCCGAGGCCACCGCGACGGTCGGCGGGATGCCGTAGAAGATCAGCAGCGGCGTCGTCAGGAAGCCGCCGCCGACCCCGAACATCCCCGACAGCAGCCCGACCACCAGCCCCAGCGCGACAATCAGCAGCGCGTTGACCGACTGGCCGGCGATCGGGAGGTAAATGTCCATGGCTTGCCGCCACCGGACTAGCCCGCGCGGTGCGCAAGGCCAAGCGCGGGCTAGAAATCCGCGGCGAGGGTCAGCGCGGGCCCCGACCCCGGCTCGGCCTTGCCCGACAGTCGGTGGCGCCAGTCGAGGTGGACGCGGATGTTGTCGCGCACCTGCATCGACACCCGCGGCCCGGCGTCGATGCGGTGGACTCCGGCTTGCGACCCGCCCTGCCACGCGCCCCACATTCCGAAGCCGGCGGACAGGCGGCCGTAGACCGGGCGGGTCATGGCAAACGCGCCGTCGACGAAGAAGTCGCGGCGGCGCAGCCCGACCACCCCGCCCTGGGCATAAGCGTCGAGCGAGAATTTGAGCGGCATCGGCCGCTGGTAGACGCCGCCCTCAAGGAACATCGCGAACGCCGAGCGGCCGGCGAAGCGCCCGAACGCGTGGCGCCGCTCGACGGTCAGCGAGACCGGGACCGCGCGCAGCGGGGTGAGCTTGATCCCGGCCGCGACCTCCCCGCCGCGGGTCGACCCGATCGGCGCGCTCATCCGCAGCGACGCGGCGACCGAGCGATTGAACGCATAGGACAGGCGCGCCCCGGCCTGGCTGCCGCCGAGCGCGGGGTTGCTCGCCAGCCCGGATGCGGTGCCGAGGGTGTCCCCCGGCCGCCCGCGCAGCAGCGCCCATGAGGTGAGCTGGACGCGGTCGAGCTTGGGCTTGATTGCCGCCGCCGCGCCCGGGGCCGCCGGCGTCGACTGGGCGCCCGCGGGGCCGCTGCGGCGGCGCGGGAACGCCGCCGCCATGCGCGCCAGCGGCCAATCGTCGAGTTGCGGGATCGGAGCGTAGAAAATGGGTGCCGGCGCGGGGTCGATCGGCGTGTACCCGCTGCCGTGCGGAGGGGGCGGCCGCACCGGCAGCGGGTAGGCATGGGAAAAGTCGGGGAGGGACGCGAAGCGGATGATCGGCGGCGCCGCTTCCGCCATGGCCGGAGTGGCAAAGGCCAGCGGCGGGTCGATCGGCGGAAATTCAGTCGGGACGATGGTGGACACGGCGGGCGGGCCGCGGGCCAGGCTGACCCCGCCGCCGGTCGGCAGCAGCCCGACCGTCGCCACCCGGACCCCGGTCCACGCGACCAGCGCCATGGCAAGGAAGCGCAGCGCCGCGCTCATTGCGCCAGTTCGGCGGGGAAAATGTGGCGCGTCTTGTCCCACTTGGGCATGCCGCCGCCGAGGTGGACCGCGACCGCGCGCAGGGCGGCGAGCATGGCGATGACATTGCCGATCACCAGCCGCGGCACCGACAGCAGCCCCTGCCGCCAGCCGTACACCGAGGTGGTGCAGCCGGCGCGCATCAGCACCCGCCAGCCAAGCAGCCAGGCGTTGATCGTCAGCAGCGTCGCCAGGGTCGGGTTGAGGTCGACCTCGAGCGGCGCCCCGAATGCGTGGGCGAGCCACAATTGCGTCCACAGCAAAGCGGCGGTGTAGGCGGCGATCAGCAGCAGCGCGGCGAGCGGCCCGCGGCGGTCGCGCATGCGCATCCACCGCTCGCCCCAGCCGCCGCGCCAGCCCATCCGGTCCCACCCGCTCAGTGCGATCCCGCCCAGCCAGCGCGCCTTCTGCCGCACCGCTTCGCCGATGGTCGACGGGAAGTGGCCGCGGCTGGCGACCATGCCGCGTTCCCCGGCGCGCGCCGGGATGCGCACGAACATCGTGCGGAAGCCCAGCGCGCCGACCTTGAGGCCGAGCTCGTAATCCTCGGTCAGCGTGCCGCCGGCGAACGGCCGCCCGTCACCCGCCGCCGCCAGCCGTTCAAGGGCTCGGCGCGATATGGCGCAGCCGACTCCGGCCAGCGGGATCGCCGCGCCGATCGCCTCGCGCACCACCAGCTCCTTGACGTGGGCCTCCGCGAACTCGTCGCAATAATGACCGGCGATCCACTGCGAGTCGCGGTCGGTCAGCGGCAGCACCGGCAGCTGAATCACCCCGGCGCGGTCGATCAGCCGGTCGAACACGGCGAGCTCGAGCGGATGCACGACATCCTCGGCATCGTGCAGCACGACCGCCTTGGCGGCGCGGCCCGTGGCGACCTCGAACGCAATCAGCGCGTCGTACAGATGATTGAGGCAATCGGCCTTGGTGGTCGGTCCGTTGCCGTCGACCAGCACGGCTTCGATCCGCGGGTCGGCGACGCTGACGATCGCCGCGCGGGTGCCGGGGTCGTTACGGTAATAGCCGACGAAGATCCGGTACAGGGGATAGTCGAACCGTTTCAATGTGGCGCGCAGCATCGACGCGATGACCGCCGCTTCGTCCCACGCCGGGATGAACACGGCAATCGGCCCCGGGCTGGCGGGGCGGCCGATCAGGTCGCTGGCGAAGGCATGGGGGAAGCGCGCGTAGACCGCGGTCGAGCGCCACAGCCGGCGCGCGAAATAAATCACGTCGACGGCGACATCGTTGATCGCGAACAGCAGGAAGCCGGCCCCGGCGAAAAGCGCTAGTTCGGCCGCGATGCGGCTGGTCAGTTGGGCAATGTCGATAGCCTGGGCCTGGCTACGGATGCATCAGGCGAGCGACGGCGGGCCGTAGGCAGTGGGCGTGGCGCGGTGCATGAGGCAGCCTCCAGGGGCAGCGAGGATCACCGAGCCCCTCTCTGTCGCATGCCCGACACACTAAAGCAAGTTAGGACCAGACTGTAACCGATCCGGATCAAGTGGCGTCGCGCGCGGGACCGGCTAAGGTGGCCGCGATGCGCATCCTGATGCCGATCCTCGCCGCTTGGCTGCTCGCCCCGGCCGCCGCCACCGCGGCGCCGCGGACCCTTGCCGCGCGCGGGGTGTGGGCGGCGTTCGATCATGGCCGCCATTGCGAGGCGGTCGCGCGTTCCGAGCTCGACGCGCTCAAGAATCGCCCGCAGGCGCGCCTCGGCTTTCGTTTCGACCGCGCCGGCCCGCGCGGCGGGGAGCTTGCCGCGCGGCTCAGCCGTGTGCCGCGCCCCGGCTCGAGCGTCATCCTCAAGATCGACGGGCGCCCGTTCCTGCTTGCCGCGCGCGGCGACTGGGCATGGAGCCGCGGCCCGGCGCAGGACGCCGCGATCATCGCCGCCGCGCGCCTCGCCGGCAGCCTGCGGATCGAGGCGCGCGATGCAGCGGGCCGCCGCTTCGTCGATCGCTACCTGCTCGACGGGGCGCCGACCGCGATCGATGCCGCCGCGGCCGCCTGCGCGCTGGCAAAATAAAGCTTCATCGCCTAGATAGGCGCCCTGCCATGACCGCCGACACCGCCTTGATGCCGATCGCCGGCAGGACCGACCCCGTGACCGTGCCGCGCGCGCCCGCTCCGCGCGCCGATGGCAAGGTCGACCTGGTTGGCCTGTCCAAGGATCAAATCCGCAGTGCGCTCGAGGCCGCCGGGCTTGATCCGCGCCAGGCCAAATTGCGCTCGAAGCAATTGTGGCACTGGATCTATAATCGCGGGGTCGGCGACTTTACCGCGATGACCGACATCGCCAAGGCCCAGGCGCCGTGGCTGGCCGAGCATTTCGTCATTTCGCGCCCCGCGGTGGTGGAGGCGCAGGTGTCGACCGACGGCACCCGCAAATGGCTGCTGCAGACCCACGACGGCCATGATTACGAGATGGTGTTCATCCCCGACGCCGACCGCGGCACCCTGTGCGTGTCGAGCCAGGTCGGGTGCACGCTTAATTGCCGATTCTGCCACACCGGCACGATGCAATTGGTGCGCAACCTAGAGCCCAGCGAGATCGTCGGCCAGGTCATGCTCGCGCGCGACGCCTTGGGCGAATGGCCGTCGCAGCCGGAAGGGCGGATGCTGACCAACATCGTGATGATGGGAATGGGCGAGCCGCTGTACAATTTTGACAATGTCCGCGACGCACTCAAGATCGTCATGGACGGCGACGGGCTCGGGCTGTCGAAGCGCCGCATCACCTTGTCGACCTCGGGCGTGGTGCCGATGATGGCGCGCGCCGGGGCCGAGATCGGGGTCAATCTCGCCGTCTCGCTCCACGCGGTGAACAAGGTAGTGCGCGACGAGATTGTCCCGCTCAACCGCAAATACGGCATCGAGCAATTATTGGAGGCGTGCGCGGCCTATCCCGGCGCCAACAATGCGCGCCGCATCACCTTCGAATATGTCATGCTCAAGGACAAGAACGACAGCGACGCCGACGCGCGCGAATTGGTCCGCCTGATCCGCCACTACGACCTGCCGGCCAAGGTCAATTTGATCCCGTTCAACCCGTGGCCCGGCGCGACCTACGAATGCTCGACCCCCGAGCGCATCCGGTCATTCTCCAACATCGTGTTCGAAGGCGGCATCTCGGCCCCGGTGCGCACCCCGCGCGGCCGCGACATCGACGCCGCCTGCGGCCAGCTGCGCACCGCCGCCGAGCGCAAGCGCAAAGTCGCCGCGGCCTGATTGCGCGAATAGGAGTGCGCGCATGACGGTGATCGGCAGGCTGATCGGGCAATTGCTCAAGGCGGGCACGATCCGCCTGATTCTTCCCGGCGGCGATCCGCGCGACTACGGCCCCGGCGGCGGGCGCACGCTGACGGTTCGCTTCCACGACCGCAGAGTCGCCTTCGACCTGCTGCGCAATCCGCGGCTGGCGGTCGGCGAGGCGTATATGGACGGCCGCCTGACGATTGAAGACGGGACGATCCTCGACCTGCTCGAGATGATCGTCGGGTCGAACCGCTGGGAGGACGGCGGCAACAAGCGCAAATTGCTCAAGAAGGGCAAGATGAGCCGCCTCACCGCGCTGCTCCGCCGCAACCGGCCGACAAGCTCGCGGCGCAACGTCGCCCACCATTACGACCTTAGCGACGAGCTCTACGAACTGTTTCTCGACGACGACCGCCAATACAGTTGCGCTTACTATCGCGATCCCGCCAACAGCCTCGAGCAGGCGCAGGCCGACAAGAAAGCGCACATCGCCGCCAAGCTCGCTTTGAAGCCGGGCCAGCGCGTGCTCGACATTGGTTGCGGCTGGGGCGGCACCGCATTGTATCTTCACCGGGTCGCCAAGGTCGATGTGCTCGGAGTGACGCTATCCGAACGCCAGCTCAAGATCGCGCGCGAGCGCGCCGCGGCAGCCGGCGTTTCGGATCACGTCCGCTTCGAGCTGGTCGACTATCGCGACGTCGAAGGGCCGTTCGACCGCATCGTTTCGGTCGGCATGTTCGAGCATGTCGGCCTCGCCCATTACGAGGAGTTCTTCGCGCGCTGCCGCGAGCTGCTCAAACCCGACGGGGTGATGCTGCTCCACACCATCGGCAAGCTCGGCAAGGCCGGCCCGCCCGACCCGTTCACCGACAAATGGATCTTTCCCGGTTACCACGTCCCCTCGCTGAGCCAGATGGTGTCCGCGAGCGAGAAAGTCCGCCTCATCGCCAGCGACGTCGAGACGCTGCGGCTGCATTACGCGTATACCCTCCGCGCGTGGCTCGAGCGCGCTACCGCGGCGCGCGAAAAGATCGTCGCGATGTACGACGAGCGCTTCTTCCGCATGTGGGAATTCTATCTCGCCGGCGGGATCGTCGCGTTCGAAAGCGGCGCCGCGTGCAATTACCAGATCCAGTACATCCGCGACCGCGCCGCGCTGCCCATCACCCGTGACTATCTGCTCGAGGTCGAACGCGGCTACTGCGCCGCCTGACTGCAACTAGCGCCGGCACACCTCGCTGTCGTCGCCCGACGACAGCCGCGTGTAGAAGGTCGAGTCGCTGCTCACCACCACCCCGGTCGTCCCGCATTTCTTCAACTGGAAGCGCACTTTGCGCGCGCGGAAGTCGAGCGACACGCGGCGGAAGGTTGCCATCAGATCGGTGCCGAGCAGCAGCGCCGGCTCCTTGGACAGCCCGAACACCTCGAACGGCGGCACGTCGGCGAACGCGATCGGGACATTGCGCAAGGTCACCGAACCGAGTTTGAGCTCGGCGATCCGCGCCAGCTGCAAATCGACCGTCACCCCGGTCACACCGGTCACCGGGATGGTCACGAACTTCTTGCGGTTGCCGCGGATCAGCAGGTCGCGCAGCCTGCTGTTGCCGATGGTGATTTCCGACCCGGTGTCGATCACCGCTTCGACCGGCAGCCCGGCGGCGCGGACCTGGGACAGGATCAGTTGCCCGCGCCGCCGCCGCGCGGTGACCACGATCTCGCCGGCGACCCATTTGGCCGGCGTCCGCGCATCCTCGACATTGATCACGCGCTTCTCGAAATCGAGCATCAGCCGCTGCTGGACCAGCGCGTCGATCCCGATCATCCCCTCACCGCCGAGGTCGGACTCGAGCAGGGCCGGCACTTGCAGGTTATGGACGCTGCTCTGCCCCAGCCCGAGCTCGGCGACCTTGACGCGGTCGACCAGGCTGCTCGCGGTGATCCCGTGGAGATAGGCCGGCGCGCCCAGCGGCAATTGCAGTCGCCGCGCGATGCGCAGACCGACCACCGAGGTGTCGGCGCCGCTGTCGACCAGGAATTGGTAGGGGCCGGTGCCGTTGACGTGGACCGCGACGGTCATCCGCGTGCTGACCTGCCGCGCCTTGATGTCCTCGCCGCCGATCGCCAGCTGGTTGTCGATCACCGCCGGCGGCAGCGGCGCCATCGGCCGCGGCGCCACCTGCACCGGCTTGCGGATGCGCGGCGCCGCGCTGCCGGCGGACGCGCCGCCCAGCGCCGAGCAGGCCAGCGTCAGCCCGAGGACCATGCTCCAGCGCCGCGTCGGCACGTCGCCACCTCCCACATCGCGGGCGTTTGCCGCCCGTTGCGGCAAGAAACATCGCGATCGCCGCTGCTTGCAATCGACTTTCGACCAACAGCGGGAGTGCGTCCAGCGTCGTCCCGCGGCGCTCAGCGCGCGGGCAGGAAGCGCTCGACGATGTCGCGGGCGAGGCGCACCGGGCGCTTGCTGTCGGCGTCGAGGCAACACCAGCTGCTCTTGATCTCGGCCAGCACTTCCTCGCCGCGGCGGACTACCGTGCTGAACATTGCGCGCGCCCCCTCGACCTTTTCTGCGAGGACTTCGGCGACCACGATGTCGTCGAGGAAGGTCGGGCGGCGGTAGGTGATCTCATGCTTGAGCGCGACCCACAAATGGCTCGCTACCGCCTCGGCCGGCGCCACTTTCTCCCAATATTCGACCACGGCGTCCTGCACCCAGCGCAGGTAGACCGAGTTATTGACATGGCCCATCGCGTCGATGTCGTTGGCGCCAATGGCGATTGCGTGGCGAAACATGGCGTTGGGTTCTTTTCGTAAAGCTCCGCGGCAGCGGGTTATACTCCCCGCCACGGAACGCTTCAACTTGGCCTTTGGGCCCGGTGCGGTCGTTCACCGAGAGAGGTGGGAGGCCCGGCAGGCAAGCGCAAGGCAGGACATGAAAAGCCCGGCGGAATCGCTTCCGCCGGGCCGTTTCAATCGTCGCGGCGGCCGCGCTTAGCCGCTGTGCTTCATGCCGCGCATGCGCTGGTGCATCGCCTTGCGCTCGTCGGGGGTCAGCTGGCCGTCGCGGTTGGTGTCGGCCATGTCGAAATGGCTGAGCGCGGCCGTGGTCGCCTCGGCCAGCGTCACGCGCGCGTCGCGGTTGGCGTCGGCCATCTCGAACATCCGGCCGCCGAGACCGCCCATGCCCATCCCGCGCATCCCGCCCCGCTTGCCCTCGCCCTCATGCCGCATGCCCATGCGCTGCTGGCGCTGGGCGGCATGCGCGTCCCATTCGGCGCGCGCGATGCTGCCGTCGCGGTTGGTGTCGATGCGATCGAACGCCTGCGCATGGCGCTCGCCGCGCCGTTCACTGCGGCGCTCGGCGCGCTTGTCGTGGCGCATCCCGCGCACCGCTTCGGCCTCGGCCTTGGTGATCGCGCCGTCGCGGTTGCCGTCGACCCGCGCGAACATCGTTTGGACATGCGCGGCGACGTCGGTGCGACTGTGCGTCTTCATCATCATGCCGTGGTGAGCGTGGGGCGCAGCGGCGGCGGGCGCCGGGGTTTGCGCCAGGGCCGGCGCCAACGCGAGCAAGGCGGCCGCCGCGGCGCCGCCGATCAACAGCTTGTGCATCGAGTGTATCCTTCCGTGGAAACGTTAAGCGGCAGATAGCAAAGGCAAAGTGTATCGCGCTTGAATGGCCCCCGGCGCGGTGGCAAGCCGCCGCCATGCCGCAAAAATCCGTCAACCGCGTCGTGCTCGCTTTCTCCGGCGGGCTCGACACCAGCGTCATCCTCAAATGGCTCCAGGTCACCTACGGTTGCGAGGTTGTGACCTTCACCGCCGACTTGGGCCAGGATGGCGAGATCGAACCGGCGCGGGCGAAGGCCGAACTGCTCGGGGTCAAGCCCGAGCACATCTTCATCGAGGATCTGCGCGACGAGTTCGTGCGCGATTACGTGTTCCCGATGGTCCGCGCCAACGCGCTGTACGAAGGCCAGTATCTGCTCGGCACCGCGATCGCCCGCCCGCTGATCGCCAAACACCAGGTCGAGATTGCGCGAGCAGTGGGCGCCGACGCGGTCGCCCACGGCGCCACCGGCAAGGGCAACGACCAGGTCCGCTTCGAGCTCGGTTACTATGCGCTGGAGCCCGACATCAAAGTCATCGCGCCGTGGCGGGAATGGGATTTGACCAGCCGCGCGGCGCTGCTCGACTTCGCCGAGAAGCACCAGATCCCGGTGCCCCGGGACAAGCGCGGCGAGGCGCCGTTCTCGACCGACGCCAACCTCCTCCACACTTCGAGCGAGGGCAAGGTGCTAGAGGACCCGTGGGCCGAAGTGCCCGACTATGTTTACTCGCGCACCGACGATCCCGAGCAGGCGCCGGCGGCCGAGGATGTGGTGATCGCGTTCGAGGCGGGGGACGCGGTCGCGGTCGACGGCGAAGCGCTCGGCCCGGCAGACCTGCTGGCGCGCTTGAACGCGCTCGGCAGGCGCCACGGCATCGGCCGCCTCGACCTCGTCGAGAACCGCTTCGTGGGGATGAAGAGCCGCGGCATGTACGAGACTCCGGGCGGCACCATCCTCCACCTCGCCCACCGCGGCATCGAGCAACTGACCCTCGACCGCGGCGCCGCGCATCTCAAGGATGAACTGATGCCGCGCTATGCCGAGCTGGTCTACAACGGCCTGTGGTTCTCGCCCGAGCGGCAGATGCTGCAGGCGGCAATCGACTTGAGCCAGCAGCGCGTCACCGGCGAGGTCCGCCTCAAGCTCTTCAAAGGCACAGCGCACGTCACCGGCCGGCGCTCGTCCGAAAGCCTGTACGACGAACGGACCGTGACGTTCGACGACGATGCCGGTGTATACGACCAGCACGACGCTGAGGGTTTCATCAAGCTCACCGCGCTGCGCCTGCGCCTGCTGGCGCGGCGGGAGCAGCGCTAGCCGCGCCAGTGGACAATCCCCGCGCGGCGGCTAGGGGTCGGGCGAACAAGGGCTTCTTCACGATCATGCAACCGAGCGAACCGAGCGGCGCAGCGGCGCCTGGCACCCGCCCGTGGTGGGAGCGGCGACCGCTGGTGGCGGTGCTGATCCTGCTCGCGCTGGTGCCGCTGCTCTATCCCCCGGTGCCGCCGCTGGTCGATTTGTTCGGCCACATGGGCCGCTACCGCGTCCAGCTCGACCTCGGCAGTTCGCCCTGGCTGCGCGAGTTCTACACGTTCCGCTGGGCCGCCATCGGCAACCTCGGGGTCGACCTCGCGGTGATGCCGCTGGCCCAGCTGGTCGGGCTCGAGACCGCGGTCAAATTGATCGTGCTGGCGATCCCGCCGCTGACCGTGGCCGGTTTCCTGTGGGTCGCGCGCGAAGTCCACCACCGCCTGCCGCCGACCGCAATGTTCGCGCTGCCGTTCGTGTTCGGCCACCCGTTCATGTTCGGCTTCGTCAATTTCGCTTTGTCGATGGCGTTCGCGTTTCTCGCCTTCGGGCTGTGGCTGCGGCTGGCGCGGCTGGGCAAGCTGACGCTGCGCGCGTGGCTGTTCGTGCCGATCTCCATCGTCGTGTTCTTCACCCACACCTTCGGCTGGGGCACGCTCGGCCTGTTGTGCTTCTCGGCCGAGGCGGTGCGCCAGCACGACCGCGGCACGCCGTGGTTCAAGGCCGGGGTCGGCGCGGCGCTCCACGCCGCCGTAATGTCCCTGCCCGTGGCGATCATGCTCGCCTGGCGCCGCGAAACCCATGGCCGGACCGCCGCCAACTGGTTCGATTGGGACATGAAGCTCGAGTGGATTGCCTCGGCGCTGCGCGACCGCTGGGCGCTGTTCGACTACGGCTCGCTGCTGCTGGCGTTCGCAATTCTCGTCTTCGCCTTGCTCAGCAAGCGGCTGACTCTGTCGCGCAACCTCGCTTTTTCGGCGCTGGTGCTGCTTGCCGGGTTCATCCTGCTGCCGTGGACGGTGTTCGGCTCGGCCTATGCCGACATGCGGCTGGTGCCCTATCTGATCGCGGTCGCGCTGCTTGCGATCCGCTTTCGCACGGACACCCATCTGCCCACCGCGCGCGTGCTCGCGGCGCTCGCCTTGGCGTTCGTGCTGGTGCGGCTCGCCGGGACCACCGCCAGCCTCGCCATCGCCGCCGACGACCAGCGCGCCAAGCTCGCCGCGCTCGACCATGTTCCGATGGGCGCGCGCGTCGCCAGCCTGGTCGGGATCGATTGCACCAGGCCGTGGCCGCTGCAGCGCAACAGTCACCTCGGCAGCATGGTGATCGTCCGCCGCGAAGGCTTCTCCAACGACCAGTGGGTGATCGAAGGCGCCAATCTGCTCGGCCTGCGCTACCGCCAGGCCGGCGCCTATGCCGCCGATCCGTCGCAGCTGGTGCGCGCCAATCGCTGCGGCCCCGGCCACAGCCCCGACGACGCGCTCAAGGCCCTGCCGCGCGACGCCTTCGATTATGTCTGGATGATCGACGTGCCGCCGTTCGACCCGCGCTCGACCGCCGGCATGCGCATGGTCTGGCGCGGGCCCGGCTCGATCCTCTATCAGGTGCGGCCATGACCATGCTGTCGATCGTCGTCCCCTGCTTCAACGAGGAAGCGTGCCTCGACGCGCTCCACCAGCGGCTGACCGCGGCGGCGCGCACAACCGCCGGCGACGATTATGAGCTGGTGCTGGTCAACGCCGGCTCGCGCGACGGCAGCTGGGCGATGATGCAGCGACTTGCGGCCAGCGACCCGCGCTTGGTCGCGGTCAACCTGTCGCGCAATCACGGCCACCAATTGGCCCTCACCGCCGGGCTCGATTTGTGCGGCGGCGATATCGTGCTGATCATCGACGCCGACCTCCAGGACCCGCCCGAGCTGCTCGCCGACATGCTCGCGACAATGCGCCGCGAGGGCGCCGACGTGGTGTTCGGGGTGCGCCGCAGCCGCGCCGGCGAGACCCCGTTCAAGCGCGCCACCGCGCACGGTTTCTACCGCCTGCTGGCGCGCGCCACCGAGGTCGACATCCCATTGGACGCTGGCGACTTCCGCCTGATCAGCCGCCGCGCGCTCGACGTGCTGCTGGCGATGCCCGAGCAGGCGCGCTTCATCCGCGGCATGGTCGCCTGGCTCGGCTTCAAGCAGGTGCCGTTCCTCTACAACCGCGACGAGCGCTTCGCCGGCGAGACTAAATACCCGTTCTCGAAGATGGTCCGCTTCGCGTTCGACGCGCTGACTGGCTTCTCTTCGGCGCCGCTCAAGTTGGCCAGCCACGCCGGGCTGTGGCTGTCGGTCGGCTCGGTGCTGATCATCCTCTACATCCTCGCCGGCTGGCTGTCGGGCCGCGCGATCCCCGGCTGGACCTCGCTGATGCTGGTCGTGGTGGTGCTCGGCGCGGTGCAGATGTTCGTGCTGGCCTTGCTCGGCGAATATATCGGGCGGCTTTACAACGAGGCCAAGCAGCGCCCGCTGTACATCGTGTCGGAGATCGCCGGGCAGGCGTCACTGCGGCCGCCGAGCCGCCTCGGCGTGGTCGCCTCAGCCGTAGGTCCAGCGGCGGTGGAGGGCAAAGGTCATCAGCGGGGTAAGCAGGATGTTGGGCACGATCGGCCACCACAGCGCCCCGTCGATCCGCTCGACCAATAGCCACACCCAGAAGCTGTTGATGGCATAGCCGAACAGATTGACCGCGACGAAGCGGCTGCCGATGCGCGCGTGGTCGTCGCGCGGCCCGTGCCCGCGAAAGCTGATCCAGCCATGCGCGAAATATCCGACGATAACCCCGGTCACCCAGGCGATGGCGATCGCCACCAGCGGAGAGGTCGTGCGGGTTTCGGCGAGCGCGTAGTAAATCGCCTGGCCCAATATGGTGATGCCCGCGCCGATCACCCCGTAGCGCGCCAGCTGCAGGATCGTCGCCCGTCCTTCGGGGTCGCGCCACTTTTGCGCCAGCTTTTGCTTCACGCCTTGAGCCGCGCCTCGACCGCCGCCTTGGCCATCGCGATCGGCTTGACCAGCCCGCGCGGGATCAGCCGCACCGCGGCGCGCCGCAGCGCCCATTGCAAATCGCCGCCGATCGTCAGCGGCCGGTCGTCGGGCACGCGCGCGGCCAAAATCGAGGGCGACAACCGCGCCTGCCCGGCGGGGTTGGCGTAAAGATAGCTGTTGAAGCGGTACCAAGGCTTGATCTCGCCGCGCCCGGCAATCCGCGGGCGCAGCCAGTCGAACACGACATAGCCGCGCGCCGCGAACAGCCGTCGCCAATATTCGGGCGGCTGCTCGTTGACGTGGTGCTCGCCGCCCTGGTGCGGGACCGCGGCGGAGAACAGCACGACATCGCCGTGATCGACCAGGTTGGCGACGAACTGCTCGGCCTTCGCATGGGGCAGATGCTCGGCGACCTCGAGGCTCTGGACCAGGTCGAAGCGGCGCTTGAGGTCGAGCGGGGTGGCGAGGTCGTGCGCGATGAACTGCTCGGCCGGGATCGCGAG
This sequence comes from Sphingomonas sp., assembly GCF_031426035.1. Taxonomy (GTDB): domain Bacteria; phylum Pseudomonadota; class Alphaproteobacteria; order Sphingomonadales; family Sphingomonadaceae; genus Sphingomicrobium. Next base: position 26,227 of record NZ_JANPKO010000147.1, read on the forward strand.
TTGGTCGCGGCGGACATAGTCGCCATCGACCGCGACGACATCCGCGACCCCCGCTTTCAGCCATTCGGCCGCCCACGCGCCATGCCCGGCACCGACGTCGAGCAGGCTGCCGATGGCCATTTCCTTGCCCAGCAGGCCCGCCACGGCGCGCGCCGACGCCCGCGACCCGGCGTCGATATAATCGTAGAAGTCGCTCGAATATTGGTGATCGGTCATGCGCTGCAGCGGCCCGTCGCTTGCCCTTTGAGGTTGACCGGCTAGAGCGCGAAAAGTGTCAGAGCGCAACACCGACCTGCCGGCCGACCGCGCCTGGCGCTTGATCGACCGCCACTGGACGTGGCTGGTTGCCGCCGCATGGCTGCTGTTCTGCGCGTGGTTCGTCTATTCGCGCTGGGCAGGGATCCACGCCTTCGCGCTCGGCGACACCGACGACAATCTGCGCATGAGCCAGGTTCGCGCCTTGCTCGCCGGGCAGGACTGGTTCGACCTCAGGCAATATCGCCTGAGCCCGCCCGTGGGCGCCAACATCCACTGGTCGCGGCTGGTCGACCTGCCGCTCGCTGCGCTGATTCTGCTGCTGCGCCCGCTCGTCGGCGGCGCCGATGCCGAGCGCATCGCGGTCGCCGTCGCCCCGATGCTGCCGTTCCTGCTGCTGTTGTTCGGCGTGTCGCTGACCGTTCGGCGGCTGGTCGACCGCCGCGCTTTCCCGCTCGCCTTCGTCGCGCTGTTCCTCGCCGGCTCGACGCTCGGCATGTTCATGCCGACCCGCATCGACCACCACGGCTGGCAGCTCGCCTTGCTCAGCCTGGCGGTCGCCGGCCTCGCCGATCCCAAGCGCGCGCGCGGCGGGGCGACGGTCGGCATCGCCACCGCTTTGTCGCTGGCGATCGGGCTCGAGCTGTTGATCTACCTCGCGCTGGCGGGGGTCGCGACGGTGCTGATGTGGATCGACGAGCGCGACCAGCGCCGCCGCCTCGCCGCCTATGCCGCGACCCTCGCCGGCGGTACCGCGCTGAGCTTCCTCGTGTTCGCCTCCTACGCCAACCGCGCCGCGGTGTGCGACGCGCTGTCGCCGGTGTGGCTGGCCGACGCGCTGCTCGGCGGTGCGCTGCTGCTCGGCCTTGCGATGCTCTCGCCGGGCGACTGGAAGCGCCGCCTGGCCCTGGCCGCGGCGGCTGGCGTCGCGGTCGCCGCCTTCCATGCCCTGGCCTGGCCGCACTGCCTGGCGCGGCTCGAGGGGGTGTCGCCCGAAGTGCAGGAGTTGTGGCTGAGCCATGTCCGCGAGGCGCGGCCGGTCTACCGCCACGGTGCCAAGATCGCGTCGTTGATCGTCGCTCTGCCGATCACCGGGCTGTTCGGCTGGGCGCTGCTGGCGTGGCTGGCGCGGGGCGACCGCGATCGGCTGCGGCGGGTGCTGGCCGCTCTCACTCCGGCGTTCGCCGCGGCTGTCCTGTTGCTGTGGCAGACGCGCACCGGGCCCGCGGCGCAGATGCTGGCGGTGACCGGGGCGGTGACCATCGTGTGGGTTCTGGCGCCACTGGCTCTCGCCTCGCGCCATGCCGTGGTGCGCGTGCTCGGCCCGGTCGCGGTCACCCTTATCGGCCTCGGCGCGGTCGTTCCGCTGGTCAGCGATGCATTGCCCGGCAAGAAGCAAACCAAGCGCGAAATCGCGATTTCAAAGGCCAACCGCCAATGCCCGACGCTCGCCGCGCTGCGCCCGATCGCCGAGCAGCCCAAGGGCATGGTGTTCTCGTTCGTCGACTTCGGCCCGCGGCTGATCACCGTCACCCATCATGACGCCGTGATCGGCCCCTACCACCGCAACGGCGAGCAGATCGGCGATGTGATGAAGGCGTTTCGCGGCTCGGCCGACAATGCCCGCGCGATCCTCGCCAAATATCGCGCCGATTATCTCCTGGTGTGCCCCAACAGCTCGACCACTACGATCTTCATGGCCGAGGCGCCCAAGGGCTTTTACGGCCAGCTCGAGCGCGGCGAGATTCCGCCGTGGCTGGAGCCGATCAAGCTGCCGGATGATTCGCCCTACCGGATGTGGCGGGTGCGCCGCTAACCCAAGCCGGGAAAGCTCTGCTTGATCCCGTCGATCACGAACTGCGCGGCGAGCGCGGCGAGGATCACGCCGAGGATGCGCGTGATCATCCCTTCGATGCGCTCGCCGATCAGCTTCATCAGCGGCCCCGCGGCGAGCAGCGAGAGCAGGGTCAGCAGGATCACCACGGTGATCGCCGCCAGCACGATGGCGATCTCGAGCGTATCGTCGGCGCGCGACACCAGCAGCATCGCCGAGGCGATCGATCCGGGCCCGGCGATCATCGGAATCGCCATCGGGAACACCGAGATGTCCTCCGCTTCGGGCGTCGACTCGATCGATTGCGCGCGCTCCTGGCGGCGCTGCGTGCGGCGCTCGAACACCATGTCGAGCGCGATGAAGAACAGCATGATGCCGCCGGCGATGCGGAAGCTGGCGAGGTCGATCCCGAGCGCGCCGAGCATCGGCCGCCCAAGCAAAGCGAAGAACATCAGGATCACCCACGCCACCACCGCCGAGCGCAGCGCCATCGAGCGGCGGTGGGCGAGCGACGTGCCGCGCGTCAGCGACGCGAAAATCGGGGCGCAGCCGGGCGGGTCGATGATGACCAGGAAGGTCACCAGCGCCGAACCGAACAGCTCCATCATGGGGTGGCGTCGCTCGCGGCTGCGGTTTTCTGCTCGAGCACCATCTCATGGCGCCGCCCGTTCCACACGAACGCGCGGAAATGATGCGCCCCGCCGGGGCCGACCTTCCAGTCCCAGCCGAGCGAGGCATCGGCCGACTGGCCGCGCCCGAAGTCGTCGGGCGATCCCCCGCCCGGCTTGCGCGCTGCGGTCGGCGGCGGCAGCAACGGCGCCGGCCCCGGCTTGCCGCGGCACGAGCCCTTGCGCACCTTGGGGTTGCGCGGCCGCGCGATCGCCGTCTTCAACTCGTCGCCATTGTCATACACCCAGCGCCACTGGCCCCTGTCCTGCACCCACACGGTGGTGAAATAACCGACGCGCTTGCCGCCATCGCGCACCCACGGCCCGGTGTTGACCGCGGTGCGCCCGTCGCACGACACCCAGCTGCGCGCCGGCCACCAGCGCACCGGCACCGCCGGGTCCTTGCGGTCTTTCAGGAACTCATGCGCCCACACCGCCTGGGGCGAGAACATCACCGCGTCGGGGTCGGCATATTTGCGGAACGCGGTCCACTGGCCGATCGCCTGAGCATCGCGGGCGAACGCGCGTTCGGCGTCGACGGCGCTCGGCGCGGCGGCACTGGCGAGAAGCAAGGCGACAATCATAGACCCTCCGGATCGGTCAGGCCGGCGCGGCGGTGCGCGGCGACGATGGTGTTGCGCAATAGCATGGCGATGGTCATCGGCCCTACCCCGCCCGGCACCGGGGTGATCGCGCCGGCAACTTCGCTGACCGAAGCGAACTCGACATCGCCGACCAGCCGGCCCTTGCCGCCGTCGCCGGGGACGCGGTTGATGCCCACATCGATGACGGTCGCGCCGGGCTTGATCCAGTCGCCCTTGATCATTTCCGCGCGGCCGACTGCGGCGACCACGATGTCGGCTCGGCGCACGACCTCGGGCAAATCGCGGGTGCGGCTGTGGGCGATGGTCACCGTCGCGCTCGCGCCAATCAGCAACAGCGCCATCGGCTTGCCGACGATGTTCGAGCGCCCGACCACCACCGCCTCCAGCCCGGCAAGATCGCCGAGCTGGGCCTTCAGCAAATGGAGGCAGCCGAGCGGGGTGCACGGCACCAGCGCGTCGAGCCCGGTCGCGAGACGGCCAGCGTTGAGCGCGTGGAAGCCGTCGACATCCTTAGCCGGGTCGATCGCCGCGATCACCCGCGCGGCGTCGATCTGCGGCGGCAGCGGGAGCTGGACGAGGATGCCGTCGACCGCGTCATCGGGGTTGAGCGCGGCGACCAGGTCGAGCAGCTCGCCCTCCGCCGTGCTCGCGGGCAAAGTGTGCGAGAAGCTCGCCATCCCCGCCTCGCCGGTCGCCTTGCCCTTGGAGCGGACATAGACCGCGCTCGCCGGATCCTCGCCGACCAGCACGGTGGCGAGGCCGGGCTGGCGTCCGGTCTTTGTCTGGAAGGCGGCGGCGGCGGTCGCGACCTTGGCGCGCACCTCGGCGGCGGCGGCGCGGCCGTCGATCACCGCCGCGCTCATGCGTCGGAGTAGGTCAGCTCCACGGCGAGGCCGCCGAGCAGCATGCGCAAAATCTGGATCAGCAGCAGCAGCACCAGCGGCGAAAAGTCGATCCCGCCGAAGTCGGGCAGGATCTTGCGGATCGGCCGGTACAGCGGCGCGGTGATCCGCTCGAGTGCTTCGGCGAACCCGCGCACCCCGCTCGACGAGGCGTTGAGCACGTTGAACGCGAACAGCCAGCTGATGATGACCTGGCCGATGATCACCCAGCCGACGATGCGCAGCAGGAAATCGAGGATCTGGAAGAGGGCGATGAGCATCGGGCGCGCTTAGCCGGGGCGGTGCCCGCCCGCAATGACTACGGTGCGAAGCGGTTGGGCTGGGCCTCGGCGAGGATCACCGCGAAGTCGCGCGCGGGGTCGGTCCACTCGGCGAGCGGGGTCCAGCCCCCGGCGAGCAGCAGCACGCGGGCCCCGCGCGCGCCATATTTGTGGCTGTTCTCGCTGTGGATCGACGATCCGGCGCGGAAATCGAAATGCTGGCCGGCGACAGCGAACTCGACGTCGCGCTGCGCGACGAGGTGCATCTCGATGCGCGACAATATGTCGTTCCAGCGCGCCTCATGGCGAAAGGCGTCGACCGGGATCGTGCCGCCGAGCTCGCGGTTGATGCGGGTCGCGAGGTTGAGGTTGAAGCGCGCCGTGACGCCGCCCGGATCGTCGTAGGCGGCGATCAGCCGCTCGACCGGCTTGACGCGGTCCATGCCGATCAGCAGCCGCGACCCGGTGCCGAGCAATTCGCGAAAATGGCGCAGCAGGTCGGTCGCGCTGCGCGGCACGAAATTGCCGATGGTCGAGCCGGGGAAGAAGCCGAGCCTAGGCAGGTCGTCGATGTCGCCCGGCAAGTCGAACGGGCGGACGAAATCGGCCGTTACCGGGAGCACCGGGAGCCCGGGGAAATCGGCGGCGAGCCGCGCCGCGCTCTGCTCGAGATAGTCGCCCGAAATATCGACCGGGACATAGGCCGCCGGGTCGATCGCGCGGAGCAGCAAGGGCGTCTTGGTCGCTGAGCCGGCGCCGAACTCGACCACCGCCGCGCCGCGTGGAATCAGCGCCCGCACCTCGGGCATGATGGTCTCGAGCAGGGCGGTTTCGGTGCGCGTCGGATAGTAGGTTTCGAGCCGGGTGATGGCGTCGAACAATTCGGAGCCCGCGCGGTCGTACAGCCAGCGCGCCGGGATCGCCGGGATTGGCGCGGAGAGGCCGGCCAGCACGTCGGCGCGGAAGGCGTCGGCCTGCTCGTCGGCCCCCCCGTCTTCGCTAAAGCGCTCGTCAGGCATCGCGGGCGAGACGCAGGCCGGTGAATTGCCAGCGCGCGGTCGCGGCAAAGAAATTGCGGTACGAGGCCCGGCTGTGGCCGCGCGGCGTGGCGCAGCTGGCGCCTTTCAAGACCTGCTGCCCGAACATGAATTTGCCATTATATTCGCCGACCGCGCCGGGCTCGGGCGCGAAGCCGGGATAGGGCGCGAAGGGGCTCGCCGTCCATTCCCAGACGTCGCCGAAAATGTCGCCGGGCGGCGCGGGAATGACCGCGCCCGGGCGGTCGAGCT
>NZ_JANPKO010000148.1:0-40949 GCF_031426035.1 Sphingomonas sp.
CGCCAAGCTCGCCGACGACGCGGACGACCCCGCCTTTTTCCTCCGGCCGTACCTTGGCCGGCTTGTCGTTCTCGGCGACCTGATCGAGCAGGCCCTCGACCTGCTTGCTGGCGCCGACCACCTTGGCCTGGCGGTCGCGGACCGTGCGGTAGATCAGCCACGCCCCGACGGTGTCCATCTTGTCGACGCCGCTTAAGTCGATCACCAGCGGGTCGGGCGCAGCCTCGAGCTCGCGCGCGGTGGTTCCGGCGCGGGTAATCGTCATCGCCCCTACGCAGCGGTAGTTGGCGTTATCCCCCCCGCCAGGCGCATCCGTTGCTGAAGCAGTCATGTGCGCGGGAGACTGCGCGAAATTAACAGGCGCGGCAAGAGCACGGCCGCCCGCCACTTTCTTGCCCAACTCGTCGGTCTTATGCTCGGGCCGCCATGCCGACCCAGCGCCCGCCCTTGTTCGTCACCGTCGGATCGAGCCCGGCGCGGCTGTTCGGCATCGACGCCGGGACCCGCGCCTGCCGCATCGCGGCGCGGATCGGGCTCGAATGTGCCCCCGCGCCGGAGGATGGCCGCGCCGCGGTGATCGCCAGCGACGGCTATGCCTGGGATCCGGCGTGGCTCAAGGAGATCGTGCGCCGCCCAGGAACCTTGCTGACGCTCGCCGGCCAGCCCGTACTGGCCCATCTGCCGGGCGGGTTCGCGGTCGCCGATGGGGCCGCCGCGATGGCCGCGGGCCGCGCCGAGCCATTCGCCGGCCTCGACCGCCTCGCCGCCGAGAATATCGAGCTGAGCAACGCCGAGCTGCGCAAGCGCGACCGCCCGTTCGTGCTCCCGCTCGACCCGGCCAACCCCGAACCGGTCGAGCGCGCCGCCTACGACGCTGCCTACAAGGGCGTGACCGATGCGCTGACGCTGTATCTGTGGCGGCGCCCGGCGTTCCATCTGACGCGCTGGGCGGCGCGCGCCGGGATCGACCCCAACACCGTCACCGCGGTCGGCGCCTTGCTCTGCCTGCTCGCCTTCATCCTGTTCTGGAACGGCTATTACTGGTCGGGCATCGCCGCCGGCTTCGCGTTCATGGTGCTCGACACCGTCGACGGCAAGCTCGCGCGGTGCACCGGCACCTCGTCGCCGCTCGGCAACTTCCTCGATCACGGCATCGACCTCGTCCACCCGCCATTCTGGTGGTGGGCGTGGGCGCACGGGCTGGCCGCCTACGGCACTCCGCTCGAGCCGGTCTACGCGGCCATGCTGCTGGCCGCGATCGTCGGCGGTTACATCGCCCAGCGCGTCATCGAGGGGGTGTTCATCCGCCGCTTCGGCATGCACATCCACGTCTGGCAGCGGATCGACAGCCAGTTCCGCCTAGTCACCGCGCGGCGCAACCCCAACATGGCGATCCTGGTCGCCGCGATGCTGATCGGCCGGCCCGACGTCGGGTTCGAGCTGGTTGCATTGTGGACCGTGCTGTCGCTGATCTTCCACGCCGTCCGCCTCGCCCAGGCCAACGCCCGTGCCGAGCGCGGCGGGACGGTGGAATCGTGGATCGCGTGACTCGCTGGACCGCGCTGGTACTGGCCGGGTCGCGCCCCGGGCCGGACGCGTTCGCCGCCAGCATGGGCACTGATTTGAAGGCGCTGATCCCGGTCGCCGGCGAGCCGATGGTGGTGCGCCCGGTGCGCGCCTTGCTGGCAGCGCCCGAGATCGCCGCGGTGCGCGTCCTCGCCCAGCAGCCCGAGCGCATCGCCGCGGTGCTGCCCGCTGACCCGCGGCTGACCGTGGCGCCGTCGCGCGGGACCATCGCCGAGACAGTGCGGGCGATTTGCGCCGACCCCGCAACCGCCTGGCCGTTGCTGATCACCACCGCCGACCATGCCTTGCTGAGCCCGGCGATGATCGCCGAATTCTGTGCCCATGCGGGCGGCGCCGATGTTGCGATCGGCGTGGTCGAACGCGCGACGCTTCAAAAGCGCCTGCCCCAATCGCAGCGCACCTGGATAAAATTCCGCGGCGGCGCCTACAGCGGGGCGAACCTGTTCATTCTGCGCAGCCCCAGCGTCGCTCCCGCGCTCGAGCAATGGCGCGCGGTCGAGCAGGACCGCAAGAAGGCGCTGGCGCTGCTGTGGAGCCTCGGGCCTTCGCTGTTCCTCGGCGCCGCGCTGCGCCTGCGCACGCTCGCCGAAACTCTTCACCGCGTCAGCCTCAAGCTCCATGTCGCGATCCACGCCGTCGCGCTGAGCGACGGCCTCGCCGCGGTCGACGTCGACAAGCCCGCCGACCATATATTGGTCGAAGCGATTATCGCGGGCCGGGCATGAGCGACCTCGCCGTTTACGACATGGACCGCACCCTGACGCGCCATGCCACCTACACCCCGTTCCTGCTCCATTGCGCGCTGCGCCGTGCACCGTGGCGGCTGCTGCTGCTGCCGGTCGTCGCCGCCTCGATGCTCGCCTACGTCGCCAAAATCATCGACCGCGGGCGCTTGAAGGAAATCAACCATCGGTTGCTGCTCGGCCGCTGGATTCACCCCAAGGACCTGAAACCGTTGGTCGACAGCTTCGCCGACGCGACGATCGCCGGCAACATCCGCCCCGGCGCGCTGAAAGCGGTCGCGCGCGACAAGGCACAGGGGCGGCGGCTGGTGCTCGCGACCGCGTCCTACCGTCTTTACGCCGACGCCATCGCCGAGCGCCTCGGCTTCGACGACGTGATCGGCACCGGCTCGGTGATCGGGCTCGACGAGCGCGTCCGCTCGCGCATCCTCGGCGAGAACGCCTATGGCGAGGCGAAACTGCGGATGATCGCCGAGTGGGTCGAAAAATCGGGCCTCACCGGCAAGCACGGCCACGTCCGCTTCTATTCCGACCACGCTTCGGACCAGCCGGCCTTCGAATGGGCCGACGAGCCGGTCGCGGTGAACCCCCACGCCCGCCTCGCCCGCCTCGCCAAGGCGCGCGGCTGGGCGGTCGAGGACTGGGGCTAAACCCTCCCCCGGTGGGGAAGGGCTAAACCGCGTTGAGCGCGTTGGCGAAGTCGGCGATCAGATCGTCGGCATCCTCCACCCCGATCGAGATGCGCACCAGATTGTCGCTGATGCCGAGCGCCGCCTTGCGCTCGTCGGGGACCGACAGATGGGTCATCGCGGCGGGCGCGCTGGCGAGCGTCTCGGTGCCGCCGAGGCTGACCGCGAGCTTGGCGATTTTGAGCGCGTCGAGGAACGCGAACGCCTCCTTCTCGCCGCCCTTCAAGTAGAGCGAAAAGGTCGACCCGGCGCCGAGGCAATGGCGGGCGTAGATGTCGGCCTGGCGCGATTCGGCCTCGAGGAAGCCCAGATAGCCGACGGTCTCGACCTTGGGATGCTCGCGTAAAAATGCGCACACCTTGGCGGCGTTCTCGCCGGCCCGCGTCATGCGCAATTCAAGCGTCTCGAGGCTCCTCAGCAGCATCCACGCGGTGTTGGGGTCGCAGATCCCGCCCATCGTGTTGCGGATTGCCCGCACCTTGTCGAGCAGCCCCTTGGAACCGGTCAGCCCGCCGGCGACGAGGTCCGAATGGCCGCCGGCATATTTGGTCAGGCTGTAGACCGAGATGTCGGCGCCCTGGTCGAGCGGGCGCGCCCACAGCGGCCCCAGGAAAGTGTTGTCGATGGCGATCGGCGGCAATTCCTCGCCGCCGAAGGCAGCGGCGCGCGCGGCGTGAACCGCCTCGACATCGACCAGCGCGTTGGTCGGGTTAGCCGGGCTTTCGAGATAGATCAGCGCGACCCGGCCCATGCCCTTGGCCTTGGCCAGTACCGCGTCGAGCTCCTCGCGCGTCGCGCCGGCGGGGAAGTCGATATATTTGACCGCGAACCGCGCCAGGATCTTGTTGAGGATGGTCTCGGTCGCGGCATACAGCGGGCCCGAATGGACGACTACGTCGCCGGCGCCGACGAAGGTCAGCAGCAAGGTTGTAATCGCGGTCATCCCGCTGGAGAAAGCGAGCGCTTCCTCGGCGTCCTCCCACACCGCCAGCCGGTCCTCGAGGATTTCCTGGGTGGGGTTGTTGAAGCGCGAGTAGACCAGCCCGTCGCCGGTCCCCGAGCGGCGCCCGGTGATGCCCTCGAAGAAGCGTTTGCCGTCCTCCGCTTTCTCGAACACGAAGGTCGAGGTGAGGAAGATCGGCGGCTTGAGCGAGCCTTCGCTGAGCACCGGGTCGAAGCCGTGGCCCATCATCAGGGTCGAAGGTTTCATGCGGTGATTGCCGATGGTGGTCGGCGACGGCTTGGGCGAGCGCTGCTGGGTCGGTTCGCCGCTGTCATGATCGCTGGGCAAGTTGGTCTCCTGTTCGAAGCCCCCTTAGTCCCAGCCGGGACCAGCCGCTAGGTTGCGCAGGCAGCCCCGTCAAGCGCGCGCGGAAATCCCGATCACGCTGAGCTGGCGGCCGTAATCGAACTCCCCGGAATGGGTCGCGCGGCGGTAGCTGAAAAAGCGCGCGGCGTCGGCATAGGTATCGAGCCCCAGCGTGGCGACGGTGCCGACCCCCGCCGCGACCAGCCGATGCGCGACATAGCCGGGCAAGTCGAAGTGCGGCTTGCCCGCGGGGCCGAGCGTGAAGAACCGCGCATTGTCGCCGTCCTCGTCGAGGAAGCGGGTGCGAAACGTCTCGTCCACCTCATATGAATCGCGCGCAATGCACGGCCCGACCGCTGCGGCGACATGCTCGCGCCGCGCGCCGAGCGATTCCATCGCCGCGATCGTCGCGTCGGTGACTCCGGCCAGCGCTCCCCGCCACCCGGCATGGGCCGCGCCAATCACCTCGCCGCGCCGGTCGGCGAACAGCACCGGCGCGCAATCGGCGGTGAGGATGCCGAGCAGCAGGCCGGGGGTCGCGGTGACCATCGCATCGGCATGCGGCCGGGCGTCGTGCGGCCACGCCTGACGTGCCTCGACGCACAGCGCGGAATGGACCTGGTGGACGGTGGTCAGCTCGCCGCCGGGAAGGACCGCGTCGACCGCGCGGCGCCTGTTCTCGGCGATCGCATCGCGATCGTCGCTGCTGCCATATCCCACATTGAGCCCGGCCAGCGCACCCGTGGAGACCCCGCCGCCCCGCCCGAGAAAGCCATGAGCGACCGCCCCCAGCGCCGGCGCGTGGATCACCTCGACGCTCACAGCTCGAGCTTCATCAGGACGTCCTCGTCGGCCTGGTTGCCGACCATGAAGACATTTGGCCCGTGCACGGTGAACCCATAGCGCTGGTAGAACCGCCGCGCGCGGTGATTGTCGATGAACACCGACAAATACAGCTCGCGCGCCCCGCGCCGCCGCGCCTCGCCCAGCGCCCATTCCATCAGCGCCGCCGCTACCCCGCTGCCATGCCACCGCGCGGCGACATACAACTGGCCGATCTCGGCGGCCGCGGCCTCGGTATTGGCCGGCGAGCGCAGCGGCGTCAGCTTGAGGTAGCCCGCCGCCGCGCCATCGTCCTCCGCCATGCGCACGGCCACGGCCGCATCGCCAAGCTCCTCGCGCCACTTCTCCTCGCCATGTCCAGCGAGGAAGGTGGCGAGATCCTCCGCTCCGTAGAGATGCCCGAACGTGGCGACGAAAGTGTCGCGGAACAGCGCCTCGAGGGCAGGGGCGTCGCCCGGCACCGCGTCGCGATAGGTCACGCTCATGCCGCCAGCCCGGCTGGCGCGGGCCAGCCCGGCGCCTGGATCGCGACGACCTTGAACAACTCGCCCATCGCATCGTCATCGCACAGCCGCGCGCGCGCCGCAGCAATTTCGTCGGCGCGCTCGGGGTTGGCCGCGGCCAGCGCCGCCGCCCGTGCTGCAATCCCGAGCCGCCCGAGCCACGCGCCTTGGGTGCTGAGCGCGGTTACCGCCGCCCCGGCGCCGATCGCGGCGCACGCCACAGCCGCGAAATCGACATGGGCAGTCAGATCCTGCTCGCCCGGCGCATCGAGCACGTCGGCGAATTGGTGCCGCCGCACCGCCTGCAGCGTGTCGCCCGGCGCGCTCGCGGCGTGGCCATAATCGATCATCAATGCCGCCCCGCCATGCGCCACCAGAAGCGCCGCGATTTCGGCCACGACCGCATCGCGCGCCGGCGAATCCTCGCGCACCTCACCCTCGGCGCTGAACGCCAGCCGCTCGCCTTCGAGCACAATCATCCGCTCCTCGGCGCCGACCCACTGCCGCACCGGCAGCGCGTCAAGGAATTCGTTGGCGACCAGCAGCAGTGGCACTCGCGGCAGCGACTCGACAGCATCGTGCCACACCGCATCGGGCACCCGTTCGGCCTGCTCGGCGCGCAGCCGCGGGCTGGTCTCGACCAGATGCACTTGGCCCGCAAATCCCGCCCCGCGCAGCACCCGCAGCGCATCGGCGGCGAGCGTCCCGAGCCCCGGCCCAAGCTCCACGAACACCGCGTCCCCCGGCGCCCCCGCGCGGAGCCAGCAGTCAGCCAGCGCCGCCCCCACCAGCTCGCCGAACATCTGGCTGATCTCGGGTGCGGTGGTGAAGTCGCCCGCCGCCCCGAGCGGATCGCGGGTCGCGTAATAATGCGCGTTGCACAGCGCCATGTAGCGCTCGACGGTGATCCCGCCTTCGAACGAGATTCGAGCGCGAAGCTGCTCGGCAAATCCTCCCCTCCCGCTCGCGGGAGGGGCTGGGGGAGGGACTGTCGCGGACGCCATCACAGGCCCTCCCCTAACCCCTCCCGCAGGCGGGAGGGGAATCTTCAGGCGACGCTGGCCGACCCGAGCGTCGGCTCGACCCGCACCCGGCGACGCTTGGCGGTGGCCATGAGGTACGCCCCGCCGATGATCATCGGCAGCGACAGCCACTGCCCCATGTGCAGCCCGCTCTGCGCGGCGAATCCGGCCAATTGCGCATCGGGCTCGCGGACGAACTCGATGGCGAAGCGGAACAGCCCGTAGAACAGGATGAACGCGCCGACCAGCTTGCCCGGCTGGTAACGCGCGTCGCTCTTCCAGAACATCGCGGCGAGGATCGCGAACAGCACCAGCCCCTCAAGCACCGCCTCGTAGATCTGCGTCGGATGGCGCGGCGGCCCGAGCATGGTCACCCCGCCGATCGCCTCGGGAAAGCGAACCGCCCACGGCACCGTCGTCGGCGCGCCCCACAACTCATGGTTCACGAAATTGGCGAGGCGGCCGAACAACAATCCGAACGGCACGCAGCACGCGACATAGTCATGCACCCGCAGCCACGGCAGTCCCTCCTTGCGCGCAAGATAGAGAATGCCGAGCGTGGTCCCGACCACTCCCCCGTGGAAGGACATGCCGCCATCCCACAGCTTCAAGATGTCGAGGGGGTTCTCGAGGTAGAACGGCAAATTGTAGAACAATACATAGCCGATGCGCCCGCCGAGGATGATCCCCAGCGCGGCGTAGAATACCAGGTCGTCGGCGTGGCGGCGGGCCATCGGCGCGCCGGGCTCCTTGAGCAGCGTGAGCAGATACCAGTAGCCGACGAAAATCCCGGCGAGGTAGGCGAGGCTGTACCAGCGCAGCTGGAAGAAGCCGAGGTCGAGCGCCACCGGCGACAGATGAAGGTCGGTCCAGGCAATCGCGGCGGACGCAAAAATGTCGGTCGGCAAGGACTTCCCCCTTGGAGTTCACCGCCTCATAAGGTGACCCGCAGCAAAGGGCAAAAGGGCGCGTTGATGCAGAGCGATCTCGACCGCAAGTTCGATGCGGTGTTCGCGCAGGTGATCGGAACGGGCGGGCGGCTGGTGATCGGCCAGGACGGCGACGGCCGCGCCATCGCCACCAACCTGCCGCCGACCCTGCCGCTGCTGTTCCGCACCTTCTGCGCGGCGCATGGCGCGACCGAGGCCCTGGTCTCGGGCAAGGAGCGGCTGAGCTTCGCCGATCTCGACGCCTGGTCGGAGCGGGTCGCCCACGCCCTCGTCGCGCGCGGCGTGGCCAAGGGCGACCGCGTCGCCATCGCCATGCGCAACTGCCCGGCGTGGGTGATTTGCTACATGGCCGCGGTCAAGGCCGGCGCGATCGCCACTCTGCTCAACGGCTGGTGGCAGGCGGCCGAGCTCGAGCATGCGCTGGCCCTGACCGAGCCAAAGCTGATCATCGCCGACGCCCCGCGCGCGGCGCGCATTGCGGCATGCGGGCGCGACGGGTTCGAGCTGGTATCGCTGGCGGTCGACTTGTTCGCAGAGCAGGCGCTGGCGCCCTTGCTCGAGGGCGCCGCGGGGGAGGGCGCGACGCTGCCCGAGATTGCCGCCGAGGACGATGCCACGATCCTGTTCACCTCGGGCTCGACCGGCGAATCGAAGGGCGCCTTGTCGACCCATCGCGCGGTGACCACCGGCGTCTACGCCTATGCCACCGGGCTGATGACCCTGCTCGGTATCCTCACCAGCGAGGGCCGCGCGCCGACCGCCCAGCCGCGCACGCTGCTCAGCGTGCCCTTGTTCCACGTTACCGGCGAGGTGCCGGTGATGCTCAACAGCTTCGTCGTCGGCCGCGCCATGGTGCTGATGCCCAAGTGGGACGCGACCGAGGCGCTGCGGCTGATCGAAAAGGAAAAAATCACCTATTTCGTCGGGGTGCCGACGATGAGCCTCGAATTGATGAACCATCCCGATCGCGGCGCCTACGATTTGTCCTCGCTGACCGACATCACCGCCGGCGGCGCGCCGCGCCCGGTTGCCCACGTCGCGCGACTCAAGGAAACGTTTCCGTTCGCCCAACCGGCGCTCGGCTATGGCCTGACCGAAACCAACGCCGTCGGGTGCAGCAATTTCTGGGGCAATTATTCGGCCAAGCCCGAATCCACCGGCCGCGCCCAGCCGCCGTTTGTCGAGCTCGCCATCCTCGGCGACGGCGACCGTCTGCTACCTCCCGGCGAGCGCGGCGAAATCGCCATCCGCTCGGCCGCCAATATCAAATGCTATTGGCGCAACCCGCAAGCCACCGCCGCCGCCTTCACCGCCGACGGGTACCTCCGCACCGGCGACATCGGTTACCTCGACGAGGACGGCTACCTGTTCATCGTCGATCGCAAGAAGGACATCATCATCCGCGGTGGCGAGAATATCGCCAGCGCCGAGGTCGAGGCCGCGTGCTACGCCTGCCCCGATGTCGCCGAGGCGGCGGTGTTCGGCGTGCCCGACGAGCGCCTCGGCGAAGTCCCGGTGGCGATCATCCACCTCGCCGAGGACAGCAAGCTGACCGAGGCCGAGCTGCGCAAATTCCTCGAGCCGCGACTCGCCGCGTTCAAGATCCCCGCGCGCTTCGTGTTTGCCCGCTCGCCCCTGCCGCGCCTCGGCACCGGCAAGATCGACCGCGTCGCCCTGAAAGCGCAGCAGCTCGCTTGACCATGCCTGCCGTCGACCGCCGCACATTGTTGATCGGCGGCGGCGCCGGGATCGGGCTGATCGTCGCCTTCGCGCTGTGGCCGCGCGCACAAGTGTCGCCGCTGCGCGCGGGCGCGGACGAGCAGGCGTTCGATCATTTCCTCAAGATCGGCCGCGACGGCCGGGTCACCGTCGCCGTGCCGCAGGCCGAAACCGGGCAGGGGGCGTGGACCGCGCTGCCCCAAATCCTCGCCGACGAATTGGGCGCGGCGTGGGAGACAGTCGCGGTGGAGCCCGCGCCGCTGTCGCCGCGCTATGCCAACGCGCTCGCCGCCGACCAAGGCTGGCGCGGCAAAACGGCGCTGTTGCGGATCACCGCCGGCTCGACCTCGGTGCGCGCGTTCGAGCGCCCGCTCCGCGAGGCCGGCGCCGCCGCGCGCGGGCAATTGATCGCCGCCGCCGCCGAGCGTTGGAATATCGACGAGGGCGAATGCGACACCGCCGACGGCTTCGTCGTCGCCGGCGCGCGGCGCCTCGGCTTCGGCGAGTTGGCCGAGGAAGCCGCCGGGCTCGAGCCACGCGCGATCCGGCTGCGCGCGCCCGGCAGTGGCCGTCTCGCCGGCCGCCCGCTCGAGCGCCTCGACCTCCCCGCCAAGAGTGACGGCAGCCTGCGCTTCGCCGGCGACGTGCGGCTGCCGAGCATGCTGTTCGCGGCAGCGCGGCTGGCGCCATTGGGCGGCCGCCTGACCGGTTTCTCGCGCGCCGGGGCTGAAGGCGTGCCCGGCGTGCGCGCGGTGATCGCCGACGCTCGCTGGTTGGCGGTCGCCGCCGATACCGGCTGGGCCGCCGAGCGCGCGCTGAAGATTGCCAACGCCCGTTTCACCGGCCCCGCCGGCGACCCGTGGGATGCGTTGCTCGACGCCGCGCTCGACGGCGACGGCGGCGAGGCGTGGTTCGAGCGCGGCGATTACGGGTCAGCGGTCGACGGCAAGCCGCCGCTCGAAGCAACCTACCGCGCCGCCCCCGCCGCGCATCTCGCGCTGGAGGCGGCCGGCGCCGCGGCGCGGTGGACTGGCGATCGCCTCGAAGTGTGGGCCGCCACCTTGGCCCCCGACCTGCTCCGCGCCAGCGCCGAGCGCGCGTCGGGCGCCGCCCACGTCACCATCTACCCGATGCCGGTCGGCGACTCGGGCGGCGGCGCGCTCGAGGCCAATGCGGTGCCGGTCGCGATCGCCGTCGCCAAGAAACTCGGCCGCCCGGTCCAGCTCACCCTATCCACGACCACCAACCACAACCACGACCGCCTCGGCCCGCCCGCCGCGGGCCAGATGAGCGCAATGCCCGGTGAAGGCGGCGGAGTCGCGGCGTGGAAAATGCGCGTCGCCGGCGCCAACGGCCTCGCCGCCGCTTTCGCGCGCCTGTCTGGCACCGACGACAAGTCGGAACTGCGCGGCGCCGTCCCGCCCTACGCCATTCCCAATGTCGCGATCGACACCGTCGCCGCCGATCTCCCGTTCGCCACCGGCTACCTGCGCGGCGACCCCGAGCGCTTCCTCACCTTCGCCTCCGAAAGCTTCGTCGACGAGCTCGCGCGCGCCGCCAATGCCGACCCGTTCGGCTTCCGTATGGCGATGCTCAGCGGCCAACCGCGCCTCGCCCGCTGCCTGCAGTCGGCGGCAGCGGCCGGCGGATGGGACGGCGGCGGGCCGGGCAGCACGCTCGGCCTCGCCGCCGCCTCGGCCTACGGCTCGCACATCGCCTTGCTCGCCGACGCCGGCCTCGGCCCCTCCCAGCAGATCGAAGTCCGCCGCCTGGTCGCCACCGTCGATTGCGGGCGGGTGATCAACCCCTCGCTGGTCCGCCAGCAGATCGAAGGCGGGCTGATCTGGGCCCTCGGCCTCGCGCTCGCCCCCGCGCCGACCATCGCCGGCGGCATTGCGAGAGCGCGTCCGCAAGCCCTGCCGCGCCTCGCCGGCATGCCGCAATTCCATGTCCGCCTGGTTACCTCGTCCGCCGCGCCTGGCGGGGTCAGCGGGCTCGCCGTCCCGGTGCTCGCCCCCGCGCTCGCCAACGCGATCGCCGCCGCCACCGGGAAAAGGATGCGTGAGCTGCCGCTCGACCCTATGAGCGCCTGATATGGACCGCCCCCCTGACCACCCCGCCGTCGCCCACGGCCGCATCGGCCTGCTGCTGATCAACCTCGGCACGCCTGACGCGCCGACCGCATCCGCCGTCCGCCGCTACCTCGCCGAGTTTTTGAGCGACCGCCGCGTGATCGAAATCCCGCCCATCGCCTGGCAGCCGATCCTGCGCGGCATCATCCTCAACACCCGCCCCAAAAAATCCGCGCATGCCTACCAGCAGGTGTGGACCGAGGACGGCTCGCCGCTCGCCGCGATCACCGCGCGCCAGGCCGCCGCGCTGCAACGCGACCTTGGCGACTCCGTGCTGGTCGAGTGGGCGATGCGCTACGGCAACCCCGGGGTGAGCGCCGCGATCGAGCGCATGAAAACCGCTGGCTGCGAGCGCATCCTCGCCGCCGCGCTCTACCCGCAATATTGCGCGGCAACGACCGCCAGCGCCAACGACGCGGTGTTCGCCGCACTGGCCGCGATGCGCTGGCAACCCGCGCTGCGCACGCTGCCGCCGTACCACGACGACCCGCTCTACATCGACGCGCTCAAGGCCAGCATCGAGCGCCAGCTCGCGGCGCTCGATTTCACCCCCGATCGCCTGCTGCTGTCGTTCCACGGCATGCCCCAGCGCACGCTCATTCTCGGCGACCCGTACCACTGCCATTGCCGCAAGACCGCGCGCCTGCTCTCCGACCAACTATCGTTGCCGGTCGACACCGCGTTCCAGTCGCGCTTTGGGCGCGCCAAATGGCTCGAGCCGGCAACTGACACAACCCTCGCCGCATACCCAGCGCAAGGTGTCAAAAGGATCGCCATCGCCGCGCCCGGTTTTTCCGCCGATTGCCTCGAAACATTGGAGGAGCTCGGGCTGCGCGGGCGCGACACATTTGTCGCCGCGGGCGGCACCCATTTCGTGCGCCTCGATTGCCTCAACGACAGCGCCGAAGGCACGGCTATGCTGCAGTGCATCATGCGCCGCGAACTTGCAGGCTGGCTGCCGCCGACCTAAGCGCTCCCCAAGCAATCAGGATGGGAGACTGCAACATGGCTCGAGTGGCGATCGTCACCGGCGGAACGCGCGGCATCGGCGAAGCGATCAGCGTCGCCTTGAAGGACATGGGAATGGAGGTCGCGGCCAATTACGCCGGCAACGACGAGCGCGCGAAACAATTCACCGAGCGCACCGGAATCCGCGCGTTCAAATGGGACGTGTCCGACTTCGACGCGTGCCAGTCCGGCGTGCGTGAAGTCGAATCGGCGCTCGGCCCGGTCGATGTCCTCGTCAACAACGCCGGCATCACCCGCGACACCACCATGAAGCGCATGGATCACGCCAAGTGGCAGGACGTCATCGACACCAATTTGGGCGGCTGCTTCAACATGGCCAAAGCGGTGTTCGAGGGGATGCAGGAGCGCAAATACGGCCGCATCGTCAACATCGGCTCGATCAACGGCCAAGCCGGCCAATACGGCCAAGTCAATTACGCCGCCGCCAAGTCGGGCATCCACGGCTTCACCAAAGCGCTGGCGCAGGAAGGCGCGCGCGCCAACGTCACCGTCAACGCCATCGCGCCGGGCTATATCGACACCGACATGGTCGCCGCGGTGCCGCCCGAAGTGCTCGCCAAGATCGTCGCCAAGATCCCCGTCAACCGCTTGGGCCAGGCCAGCGAGATCGCGCGCGGGGTCGCCTTCCTGGTCGACGAGAACGGCGGGTTCATCACTGGCTCGACGCTGTCAATCAACGGCGGGCAGCACATGTATTGATGACGGACGAGGCGCCCGCTTTCGGAACCCCTATCAAGCGTTCGGTGACCATCGCCGGGCATGAAACCTCGATCAGTCTCGAGCCCGCGTTCTGGGCCGCGCTGGAGCACGCCGCGGCGGCGCGCAACCTGCCGGTCAACGCCCTGATCGCCGAAATCGACGCCGCGCGGCTGGAGGCCTCGCGCGTTCCCAATTTGACCTCGGCCCTGCGCCAATGGCTGCTCGCGTCCGCGCGCGAAAGTCGGTAAAGCAATCACGCCAGCGTTTTCACTCAAGGAGACCGACATGGCCTACAAGCATTTGGCACTCGCGCTGATCGCGCTCCTCGCCGCCCCCGCCGCCGCTACCGACAATCCGCCCGCGACCGCGCCCGAAGGCACGCCGGACACCAGATATTGCATGTATATCGAAGCGATCCTCGGCAGCCGCCTGGAGGAGGTCAAATGCTGGACCCGCGCCGAGTGGGCCGAGCGCGGCGTCGATGTCGACAAGGACTGGCCCAAGGAAGGCGTCCGCGTCGAGGGTTGACGCCATTCGAGGCGCTTGCCTCGCCCCTGGTGGGGCGGGCGCTTTCGCGTCTCGGCAAGGCAGCATGACCAATGAGCAGGTGGGCATATGAAAATGAGCACGCTTGATATCGCGCTGGCGGCAATCGCCGCGGCTGTGCTGGCCGTCCCGGGCCAGGCGCAGCAAGCCTACGCTCCGGTTGAAGCGGATGACGGCGGCAGCGCGACGGACCCGCTGTCGACCAGCATTCACCACCTCCACCTGCGCCTGACGGACGGCGAACGCCGTGGCTCCATCGATCCCGCCGAGGCGCGGGCGATCGGCAAGCGCTTGGAGCTTATCGGCGACCTTTCGGCCCTGGGTGATTTGTCGATCAGCGACCGGGTCTTCCTGCAGCGGCAGGTACGCGCCGTTCGAGCCCGGATTCAACGGGCGGATAATGGCGCGAATGGCCGATTCGCGGATTGGGACGCCGACGACGACTATGTCCTGCGGCCGGAGCCCAACGCGCCGATCGACGCGAACCGCGATGGTGTGGATGACCGGGACTTCAACCGCAACGGATTCTGGGAAGACGACCGCCAAGGCTTGGGGGCGGCCGCCGTGCCCGGCTCGGACCTTCAGAGCGGCGCGCTGCGTGTCGGCCAGCGTGCGGCTCCGTCAGATATGTTCGGCGTCCCGTACCAGCACCAGGACCGCTACCGCGACAGTGAACACGTCTATTACCGGTCGGATGGCGCGCGGATCTACCAGATCAGCCGCGACAGCCACAAAGTGACGCGCATCTTCCGTATCTGACGCTACTTCGCCGGGCGCGGAATGCGCTTGCCTTTGGTGCGGCTGGTCAGATGGAAGTGCCGGCAGCGGTCGCAGCGGTAGGGGCGGAGCGGGACAGCTGAGCGCTCGGCGATCGCCGCCGCCTCTTGCCGCGATGTGAAACGCGCTTTCCTGGCGCAGACGCTTTGGCGCGTGCGCATCGCGGATCAGGCGCCGACGGCCGCCATGATCGCGGCGGCAAACGCCGCGCCTTGGTCCGGCGCATGCTCGATCCACAGTGACGGCTCGATCAGTTCGAGTTCGATAATCCGCAGTGCCCCGGAATCGTCGGCCAGCATGTCGACCCGGGCATAGGCCGGCACCGCCGGCGCGGCGGCGAGCGCGGCGCGCGCCAGTTCCTTTGAGCCCGGCGGTGGCAAGCATTTCACTTCGCTCCCGCCGAGGTGCGGCTGGACGCGGAAGTCGCCGGGCCTGGGCCGCTTGACCACCGCGTGGCTGTAGGCGCCGGCGAAGAAGATCAGCGAATATTCGCCATCGCTCGCGACTGCCGCCAGCCACGGTTGGATCAGCATCCGCTGCCCGCGCACGCTGTCCGGGATCGCCTCGCCCGGCGCCAGCTTGAAGGTCCCGTCGGCGGCGGCCGACACCGGCGGCTTGATCACCAATATGTCGCAGCCGAACGCCGCGCGCGCGGCGGCCAGATCGCCCTCGCCGAGCGCTTCCGCGACCCGCGTCGCGACGGTCGGCACCCCCGCCGCCTCGAGCTCATTGAGATAGATCTTGTCGCTATTCCAGCGCAGCACCGCGGGCGGGTTGATCACCGGCCAGCGCTCGGCCTCCATGCGGTCGAGCAGCGCCAGCCACTCGGCGTAGCGGCGGTTATAGCCCCACACCAGCAGCGGCAGGACGAGGTCGAATTGCGTAATGCCGCCGTGCTCGGTCCACGGCCGCGTCTCGATCTCCGCCCCCGCCGCGACCAGCGCCGCCGCGGTCGCGTCGTACGACCACCCCCACGCCTCCGGATATTCCGGCGCGGGGACCAGGATCAGGAACCGCGTCAACGTGCCAGCAGGATCCGCGCCTGGTTGGCGATCTGCGCCAGCATCGGCGCGGTGGCATTGCCTTCGGTGCGCGCGCGCGCGACCAGCTTGCGGAACTGCTCGATGCGTGCGCTCTGCCCGGCGATCCATTGCTCAACCGCGGCGTCGGGCTCCTTGCCCCGCCCGCGCGCCAGGAACTCGATGCGCAACTGCTCGAAATCGCGCGCCAGCCCGGCGGTCAGCAGCCGCTCCCACTGGTCCTTGGGCACGAACCGCGCGACCTGCTGCTGCGCCCAGTCGAGCCCGAGCGCCTCGCCCAGCGTGGTGTAGGCGCGGGTCAGCTTGAGCTCGTCGACCCCGCGGCGAGCGGCGAGAGCGGCGACCCCGAACACCCCGTCGAGCTCGTACAGCCGCAGCAGCCCGCGCACGATCTCCTCGCTGGCGCCGAGCGAGAGCAAGCGGTCGCGCCGCGCGGCGGCTTCGTTGCGCACCTCGGCGCGGATCAATTTGGCCGCCGCCACGCCGATCGTGCGCACGCCGGGCGCGAACAATTTGACCAATTTGCTGACCTTGGTCTCGCCCCCCGACGCGCGCAAAATGTCTGACAGGTGCGAGCGCACGCTGGTCGCCGCGATGGTGAACAATTCGATGCGCACCGCCTCGGGCACCGCCGCGGTCTCGATCTCCTCCCACAGCGTTTGCAGGCCGAGCAAATGCTCGGCGACGAGGAACGCGGTGATGACCTGGCCGAGCGAGGCGCCTTCCTCCTCGGTCAAGTCGAGCGCGACGCTCGGGCCCAAGCGGTTGACGATGCGGTTGGCGACCCGCGTGGCGAGGATCTCGTGGCGCAGGCGGTGGGCGCGGATGGCGCGCGCGTGGGGCTTGCGCATGGCTTTGGGAAAAGCCTCGAACAATTCGTCCTCCACCAATGGGTCGTCGGCCAGCTCGAGCGGCTCGGCGGCGTCCTGCAGCGCCAGCTTGGACATCGACAGCACCACCGCCAGCTCGGGCCGCGTCATGCCGTGGCCGTCCTGCCCGCGGCGCAGCAATTCCTCGCTGCCGAGCAGGCCTTCGACCTTGCGGTCGATGCGCCCGGCGATCTCGAGCAATTCGATCGTCCGCACCTGGCCCGGCAGCGACTGCGCGCCGCCGCTTTCGGCGATCGACAGCGCCAGGCTCTGCAGGCGATTGTCCTCGAGCACGATCTCCGACACGTCCTCGGTCATCCGCGCCAGCAGCGCGTTGCGCTTGGCCTCGCTCAGCCGCCCCTCGCGCATTTCGCGGTTGAGCGGGATCTTGATGTTCACTTCCTTGTCCGAACAGTCGACCCCGGCCGAGTTGTCGATGAAGTCGGTGTTGATCCGTCCGCCTTCCTCGGAGAATTCGATCCGCCCGGCCTGGGTGATGCCGAGGTTGGCGCCCTCGCCGATGACCTTGGCGCGCAGCTCCGCGGCATCGGCGCGCAGCGCGTCGTTGGCCGGGTCGCCGACGTCGGCATGGCTTTGCGTCGAGGCCTTCACATAGGTCCCAATCCCGCCGAACCAGATCAGGTCGACCGGGCTCTTGAGGATCGCGTTGATCAGTGTCGCGGGGTCGACGCTGGCGGCGGCGATGCCGAGCGCGGCTTGTGCAGCCTTCGACAGCTCGATCGCTTTCTGCGTGCGCGGGAAAATCCCCCCGCCCTTGGACATTTTGGCGCGGTCGTAATCGTCCCAGCTCGAGCGCGGCAATTCGAACAGCCGCTTGCGCTCGGCCCAGCTGGCCTTGGGATCGGGGTCGGGGTCGATGAAAATATGGCGGTGGTCGAACGCGGCGACCAATTTGATCGACTTCGACAGCAGCATGCCATTGCCGAACACGTCGCCCGACATGTCGCCGCAGCCCGCGACCAGCACCGGGTCGGTCTGCACGTCCACGCCCATCTCGAGGAAGTGGCGCTGGACCGAGATCCACGCGCCCTTGGCGGTGATCCCCATCGCCTTGTGGTCGTAGCCGTTGGAGCCGCCGCTGGCGAACGCGTCGCCGAGCCAGAAATTGCGCTCGAGCGCGATCGCGTTGGCGATGTCGGAGAAGCTCGCGGTGCCCTTGTCCGCGGCGACCACGAAATACGGGTCGTCGACATCGTGCACGACCACGCTGTCGGGGTGCACCACCTTGTCGTTGACCAAATTGTCGGTGACCGACAGCAGTGCGCGAATGAAGATGCGGTAGCTCTCGGTGCCCTCGGCCAGCCACGCGTCGCGGTTGGCGGCGGGCGGCAATTGCTTGGGATAGAAACCGCCCTTGGCGCCGGTCGGAACGATCACCGCGTTCTTGACCAGCTGCGCCTTCATCAGTCCGAGGATTTCGGTGCGGAAATCATCGCGCCGGTCGGACCAGCGCAGGCCCCCGCGCGCGACCGGCCCGCCGCGCAAGTGAATGCCTTCGACGCGTGGGGAATAGACCCAGATCTCGCGCCACGGCACCGGCCGCGGCAAATTGGGCACCATCGCCGAATTGAGCTTGAACGCGACCGCCTCGCTCGCCGCCGGGGCGAACGCGTTGGTGCGCAGGATCGCCTCGACCAAAGCGCGCAGGCGGCGCAGGATGCGGTCGTCGTCGATCGAGCGGACCCGCGCCAGCGCGTCGTCGAATTCCTCGCGCAGGCGGGCGACTGACGCATCGCGGCCGCGCGCCGCGGCGGGGTCGTGCGCGGCGATGAACAGGGCGACCAGCGCCGCGGTGGCTTGCGGCGCGCGCCGCAGCGCGTCGACCACCGTCACCAGCCCGAAGCTGCTGCCGGTCTGGCGGATGTAGCGGAACCACGCGCGCAGCCACACCACCGGCTTGGTATCGAGCCCGGCGAACAGCACCAATTGGTTGAACTCGTCGTCCTCCGATGCGCCGCTCAGCACGCAGGCGATGGCGCGCTCGATCATATCGCCGCGCGCCAAAATCGCCTCGACATCGGCCTCGGGCGGCAGTTCGAGGCGGAAGTCGTGGATGTAGCCCAAATTGCCGTCGCCCAGCGCGGTCGGCATTTCCTCGAGCACGCGGAAGCCGAAATTTTCCAGCACCGGGACCGCTTCCGACAACGGGATCAGACCGCCGCGGCGATAGGTCTTCAAATGCAAATGGCCCGGCGCGTCGCCGGGGAAGCGGAACAGGCGCACCCCGCGGTCGCAATCGTCGTTCAAATCGGCCAGCGCGCAGATGTCGGCGGCGCCTTCCTCGGCGCTGGTGCGGGCGCGGTAGCCGTCGGGCATCGCCGGCAGATAGGTCAGCGACAGCCGCGTCGCGCGCGACGCCCCGGCCATCGCGATCAGCTCGTGCTCGACCGCCGGCACCCAGCCGCGCACCATGTCGACCAGTGCCTCGTCGAGCCCGGCGGCGTCGGGCGCGGGCGCCTTGGGGTCGGTCGGCAAAGTGAAGCGGAGCAGCGCCAATTCGCCTTCGCCCAACTCGACCGACCAGCTGGTGATCTCGCTCTCGAGCTCGCTCGCCAGCATCGTCGCGATCGCCTTGCGCCGCGCGGTGGTCAGCTCCTCGCGCGGCAGCCATACGAATGCGTAAAGATGACGGTGGAGCGCGCCGGGCAGCAGCAGCAGCCGCGGCCGCGGGCGGTCGGCGAGGCTCATCGCCGTCATCGCCGCGGTGCGCACTTCGGATTCGTTGAACGAGATCAGCAGGTCGTGGGGCAGCGTCGAAATGGCGTGCGCGAGCGCTTTCCCGCCATGGCTCGACGGCGCGAAGCCGAGCTCCTTGTCGAGCTTGGCCAGCCGCTCGCGCAGCACCGGCACCAGCTCGGCGGCGGTGCGCAGCGCCGAGCTGGTCCACAACCCGGTGTGGACCGACAGCCGGCCATCGGCGCGCTTGACCATCACTACGTCGAGCGGGACGCGGCGGTGGACCGGCGAAATGCGGTCGGCCTTGAGGATCAGCACGTTGCGCGATTCGTGCGACAAATGGTCGATCGCGGCGCGCGCGGCTTCCTCGTTCCACAAGGCGATGTCGTTGCGCAAAATGCCCAGCGGGCTGCCGATCTTGCCCGCTTTGTCGACGTCGGCGTGGCCCAGCAGTGTAAAATTATTGTCCGCCAGCCAGCGCAGCAGCGCCGCCGCTTCGCGATCGCTGCGGTCGAGCAGCTCGGCGTCGGCCTTCATCTGCGCGAGCATCTCGCGCCAGTCGGCGACCGCGGCGCGGACATCGTCGAGCACGCGCTCGACCTCGCGCACCAGGTCCTGGCGGCCGCGCGCGTCGGCGCGGTCGAGTTCGATGTAAATCACCGACTCGGGCTTGCCGCGGCCGATCTCCTTGAGCGTGCCGTCGCCGTCGCGGGTGGCGAGGACGATCGGGTGGAGCAGGCGATGGATGGCGAGCCCCTTGGCGGCGATCGCCCCGGCCACGCTGTCGACCAGGAACGGCATGTCGTCGTTGATCACCGCCAGCCGCATGCGCCGGTTGCCGGCCTCGCCGCCGGTCGACTGGATGTGGATCACGCGCTTGCCCGCCGCGCGCTGCGCCATCGCCTCGGCGACGAACTCGGCGGCTTCCAGCTCGCCGCGGCGGTCGAGCCCCTCGGTCTCCCCCGGCAGGGCATTGGCGGTCAGCGCGGAACGCAGGGCCTCGACCAGCGGCTTGGCCAGGCGCGAATGGGCCGTCATCGGAATGGTTGCTCCGCCAGTGATGCGATGTCCGCGGGCTATAGCCGCGCGGCCGTCACCGGGACAACCCGTCAGGACCGATCAGTTGGCGCGGAAGGAGCGATTAACGCGCGGCGCGGCGGATCGCGCGGTCGAGCAGCGCGGCATCGTCGACCATCGCCACCGGCTCGGCGCCGCCGTCGACGGTGCGGCGGACCAGCACCAAGGCGAATTCGCTGTCGGCGGGAAGATCGTTCAAGGCGATCGGCGCGGCGCGGCGCAGTTTTTCGCGCGCCGCTTCGGTGCCGGCGTCGGGCGATTGGCCGGGACGGCGCGCCTGGCGCTCGGCCGCGACCAGCGCCTTGAGCCCGCCCGGCTGACTCTCGACCAGGCCAAGGAAGCCGCCCTCGGCGACCCGCTGGCGCTCGGCATAGGCCAGCGCCGAAGCGAATTCGGTCAGCCGCGCTTTGTCGTAGTCGATCCCGAACACCAGCTTGGCGATCGGGGTCATCGGCGCGCGGGCCTGGGACTTGAGCCCCGAATCCTCGAGCAGTTCGGCATAGCCGTCGGGATCGGCCTTGGAAGCGACCGCGAAATCATAAGCGAGCGACAGCGCGCGATAGAGCGCGGCGCGGCTGCGCCCGTCGGCGGCCTTGACCGCCTCGGCGATCTCGCGCGCGGCGGACAAGCGGTCGGCAAGCCCGGCGTCGTCGGTCACCGCGGTGTCGAGCAGCAGTTCGTCGTCGAGATCGTCGAGCACGGCATCGTCAAGCACGGCGGCCGGCGCGAGCGAAGCCTCGTCGCGCTCTTCCTCGAACGGGGCGGGCAGCGGCGCGTCCTCGAACGGGGTGACCGGGGATGCGGAAAAATTTTCGAGCGCGATCGGGTCGGAGTCGGGCTGGATTGCGAGCTCTTCCGCGGGCTCCGGCTCGGGCGCCAGCGCGGGCACGATGACCTGCGCCGCGGGCGCCGCCTCGCTGCCCGCCTTCCAATTGATCACCCCGTAGATGAAATCGATGGTGTCGCCGTCGGACGAGAACGGCATCATGATCCCGCGATAGCTGATCGGCTCGCCGCGCTGGTTG
Organism: Sphingomonas sp.; assembly: GCF_031426035.1. Lineage (GTDB taxonomy): Bacteria > Pseudomonadota > Alphaproteobacteria > Sphingomonadales > Sphingomonadaceae > Sphingomicrobium. The sequence continues at coordinate 21,257 of NZ_JANPKO010000148.1, forward strand.
ACGAACTCGGCCTCGAAGCCGATCGGCGCGCGGTTGGCGATGATCTGCAGGTAATGGTCGGTCAGCCGCGACAGCAGCGACCGGCTGGGCACTTCGTCGAGCTTGCCGACGCTGTCGTCGAGGTCGCACTCGCGGCGGATCGCGGTGCCGATGTAGGCGGTCGCCGGGTTGTCGCGCCCGGCGGTGAAGTCGAGCAGCACGCTGTTGGGCGCGAAATCCTCGAGGTCTGCAGGCTCGAGATCCTCGATCGACGGAAAGTCGCGGCCGTCGAGCAGCGACACCCAATAATTATACGCGCGGACGTGCATCCGCCGCTCGTCGCTGCCGATCGCCGCGGCGACCTGCTCGGCGCCGGCGCTAGCCCCCGCGCTGGGCGCGGCCGACTCGGGGTCGAAGTCGCTCGGGTGATCGCGAAAGCCGTCCATGCCCGTCCCATTTCCCCCAGGTTCGCGCATGGTGTGGCGGATGCGCGTTACCAAAGCGTTAAGCATAACCGATTGCGAACAGCCGTTGAGGCCGCTCGGCGGCCCTGAGCTTGCCCCGTGCGGGGCGCGCTGTTAGGGGGACGCCGCTTGCCGGGGCCGTCCGCCCCGCCCGCGCCGCTTTAGCTCAGCTGGTAGAGCACATCATTCGTAATGATGGGGTCACAGGTTCGAGTCCTGTAAGCGGCACCACCCATAATTCACTGTCCCCAGCAGAGTGTTATGGGTCGGCGCCTTTGGCAATTAGCCCCGCAATCACGGTAGCTTGGCTCTGGGCATGCGATCTGTCGTCGCGCCAAGAGAGCAAATTGGTTCACGTGAACGCCGCGACGGGCGCGACTTTCTCTTACCCCCGGATTTGCTGGCACCGGTTGCAGTTGCGGGCCGCAGACTTGGTCTAGCCAAATTGGAAGTAAGCCCGCTGTGATTTCCAGTCGAGCGGGATGTCCGTGGCGCGGAGTAAGCGGCGGCCGGTCAAAGTCGCCGGCTGGGTCCCACCAATGATCGCCGTGATGATGTCGGGGGCCAGCCAACTTATGCGCAACAGCTGCCATAAGTGCCGCTTGCTGTAGTGGGAGATGAGAGGATCCGGCTCATCGTTCATGAGAGCCTGTTGTGCCACTCTGGCGAGTGCCATCAACTTAATCAGGACCCGGTCGGGCTCGCGGGCCTGATCCACACCTTCAAGGAGTATCAGTTTCAACTCAGGTCCACGATGCGCAAGGCGCGCTGGCAGTTCAATCACAATTGCTTCGGCGACATCGCCCAGCCTGAGTGACAGCTGGTTGGTGCCGAGCTGTACGGTCACTCTGAAGTCGAAGAGGAGTTGCCGCTGCTCGGCGATGCTCATGTCAGATATTGCGGTGGCGAGGTGACGGCGATTTGCGAGTTGGTCTCGTATGGCACGAACATCTTCGGAGAGCTCAGTCCCCCGGCTGGACCGGAGCCAATTCTTCAGCGCGGCGATCACACCTCGATCAACTTCTCTGGCCGGAACTCGCCATGCATTCTTGCGGTCCTCGCCGGGTTTGAGCCGAGTGACGTAGTAATGATGGCGCTGGCTACCCTTCGTAGTGAACGTTGGCGTCATCGGGACACCGTCCGGGTCGGTGAGCATGCCCGTGAGCAAACTGGGATTACGAGCGCCTAGGCCGAACTTGCGGCGGTGACGATTGCTGGCGATGAGCGACTGAACTTCGGTCCAAAGCGCATCGTCGATGATCGCCTCATGTTCCCCTTCATGGAGAGCCCCTCCGTACGCTACCTTGCCGATGTACAGAGGATTCTTGAGCAAGGCTGCCAGCGGACCCTGGCAGAAGGGCACACCGCCGGTCACGCGGCCATTCTTCATTTGACGGACTTTTGTTTGGAAACCTCGAAGGGCAAGTTCGTCGACCAGCTGGCCAATCGAGCGCAGCGCGGTGTAACGCTCGAAGATAATCCGAACCGTACGAGCTTCCACCTCATCGATGATGAGCTTCCTGTCCTCAAGGCGATATCCAATCGGGATGGGGCCACCCATGAAGATGCCCTTCCGTTTGGAGGCAGCGAATTTGTCCCGGATGCGCTCGCTTGTAACCTCACGCTCAAACTGGGCGAAGGACAGCAGGACGTTGAGAGTTAGCCGCCCCATGCTGCTGGTGGTGTTGAATGCCTGGGTCACGCTCACGAATGAGGCCTTGGCCTTGTCGAGCGTATCGACGATCCGGGCGAAGTCAGCGAGGCTGCGGGTCAGCCGATCGACCTTGTAGACGACAATCACATCGACTTTGCCTGCAGCGACATCAGCAAGGAGCTGTTTAAGCCCGGGCCGTTCCATATTGCCGCCGGACCACCCGCCATCGTCATACTGCTCGTCGACCAGTTCCCAGCCCTCGTGGGTCTGGCTGAGAATGTATGCGGCGCAGGCCTCACGCTGGGCATCAAGACTATTAAATGCCTGCTCCAGTCCTTCCTCAGTCGACTTGCGGGTGTAGATTGCACAACGGCGCTTCATGGTCATTGCGCCCTATGCCGCCTTACGGGCGCTCGCTTTTTCACGCCGAAGAACACCGGGCCGGACCACCGCACACCGGTGATCGCCGAGGCAATTTGGGTGAGGCTCGAGTAGCGGCGACCCTCATGCTCGAAGCCGTCGTCGAGCACGATGACTTGGTGTGTTTTACCTCGCCACTCACGGACCAGCCGAGAGCCCGCCCTCAGGGAGGGTGACCTACCAGTTAGCTCCTCTCCGCGCCTGAGCCGTTCGGCGGAGGAATCGATAGTCCTGCCAATGCCATTCGGCAGGTCTCCGTGCACGCGGGACTGAAGCTTCCAGGCGATGCCCCGACGCAGAAGGTCAGTGCCGATCTCGGGTGCCGGCCTGCGCCAGCATTCACGCCAAAGGGCGCGAAGCTGGGCAGGGGACATAGAAGGCAGCTGGGCGAGCTTGCGATCGAGTTCACTCACTGGGCTCTCTCAGCGTCGATCGGGCTTGGGTGATCAACAACCGGCGCGATCCGGTAGGCCAACTGGCCGTCGCTTCGCTGCTCTTTGAGTATGCTGCCTTTTTTACGCAGCCCGGTCAGAAATGCGCGGCAGCTATGCGGCTGCCAGCCAGTGGCCTTGCTCATCTCGGGCAGTGTCGCGCCCTTCTCGCGGGAAAGGATCTTGGTCACCATTGCAGCCTTGGTGGTCGCCTTTTTCTGGGTGGTCATTCTGGGTCCCCTGTACGCCAGCGGGACCATCCCGCGGCACTGACCCAAGCCACCGAACCTTAGTGGCTAGCGGCTTCTCTCGCCTTCGGGCGATGAGCAACCAATGCTCCGTTTTGCTCGCCAGTCCAGTCGAACATTTGAGGCAGCGCCCGGCTTAGATGCGCTACTGCTTAGCAATGCGGCCGGACAGGTGAACGCCGCCACAGACGCGCCATCGGTCTTGGTCATCGGACGGCACGACGCCGGCGACGACACTTTCTCGTCCCAACGGCGTGCACGAGACTTGATAGGCTTCGGCGACCAGGCAAATTGTTGCGACCAGCGCGCCAGAGTCCCGCCACAGCAAGCTCGCTGCATTGCTAGACAGCGTGCCCAAGCGCTGCCAGTCGGCAATGAACTGGAGCGTGGTTCCAGCCTCGCAGAGGCACAGTTCTGCGACGGTGCGACGGTGCCACTGGGGCATTACCAACTAGCGCTGCCAGAGGGCGCCTTTGGCGTTAGGCTACCGACGTCCGCTTCCAGTGAGTCGCTTGAACACCTTGTGCTTGAGGTTGCCCCGTTCACTAGGGCGCAAAACAGCGATTTGCGACAAGTCGGGGAACCGACACTTTGGACGGTCGCTTTTAATGATATTCCAGGCGTGTCGGCTGGTCGGCCATGCCTGGCCTATAGCGCGCGCGTCCGTCATTGCGAGGACGAGAGACCAGTTCCCCGGACGAACGGAATTAGATCGTTAGCAACCGCTCGGGCGTCAGCGCCATCACCTCGGCGATCGTCGCTTCGAGCGATCGCGAAACCAGATATCGCGGCTGGAACGCGTCATGCTTGTAGTCCGTGGCGACCGCCCGCTCGACCGAGAATGGCAGTCGTTCGACCGCTTCGCTCTCCAGGCTGAAATGCGCCTCGCCAAAGCTCGACGCCAATCCCGCGCCGAGGATCTTGAGCGCCTCGCCCTCGCACGCCAGCCCGAATTCGACGCTGTGCCAGTATAGCCGCGCTGCGCGCTCGCCCTGCCCGGCGGCGATCGCCGCCTCACCCAACCGGCCGATGTGCTCGGCCATGCCCGCGAAGTCATGGTCCGCGAGCATCGGGATATGCCCGAACAGATCGTGGAAGCAGTCGGGCTCCTCGAGATAGTCGAGCTCGGCGCGCTTGCGGATGAAATTTCCGACCGGGAATACGCGCGCCGCGAGCATCGCGAAGAAAATGTCGTCGGGCACCAGCCCGGTCACCGCCACCGTCCGCCACGCGGTTCGCGGCGTCAGGATGGCGTTCAATTCGCCGAGGTCGGGGACGCCAGGGCGCGACAGACGCAACAGATCGATCCCATCGAGGAAGGAGGTCACCACGCGCGTGCCGAGCAAATCGACCTGGCGCACGAACAGCAAATCCCACACCGCGTGATCGTCGGCGGTAAACGCCTCCCACTGTTGTGGTACGACATAATCCTGCCAGCTGTGCGGCTCGGCCACGGTGGCAATCGCTCGGTGAAGCATCGGCCGGTCCTTATAAAAGCAATAAAAAACCCGCCGAGCGCAAGCTGGGCGGGCGGGGGAGGCTGGGGGTCTGTTCGCTACGCGCGCATCAGCTCGCCCCAACCTCGGCGGGATAATATGCGGTCATGGCGGCACGCTTAATCATCGCGATCCTTCTCTCCTAGTCGAACTGAACGCTCAAGGTCCGCTTTCGACCCATTGCGGACATCAGCAGTCGCTGTCACATGAGATGTAACGGGGGCCAGCGCTGGAGGCGTTGATGCGCCGGAAATCAGTTTCGTTGGTTTGCTTTGCCCTGTGTCTGGGTGGCTGTGATACCGCATATGGAATACGTGCCGAGGCCGAGTATCCCACGAAGATAGACGTGAAATGTGTGGACGGAGCGCTTCGGAAGGCTTTCGGTCAGGTGCACCGCTTGGACTTCGTCGTTCCTCCCGAAGGAACGCCAGTTGCGCAGTTTGAGTATTACTTCACGCCGGGCAACGAGCAGGGGGCCGCCATCCTCCGTATTGACCATGTCCAGACTGGAACGCACGTTACACACGCCTTCCTCGCGTACGACAAGCTGCCCCAAGCAGTTTTCCCTCCTGCACGGGCGGCCATGAGGCGAGCTGGTGATGCCGTGCGGGTCGGGTGCGGCTTGGACCTGTCGAAGATGACGATGCGTGAGGTTGGCTTCGTCGATGCATTTCTACCTTAGCGGCTTATTCTTCCGTCCGCTTTCCACCCAAAACGAACATTGTGAAGCTGTCATCGATCTCCGCGCGCACCGGCCGCGTGATAGACATGCCCATGAACACCTGAAAGGCGGTGCTATCATCAGGCGAGTAAGCTCAGCCGACGCTTGACGAAAAGGCGACCGTTGCAGTTTTCTTTTCAATCCCGCACCTTGGCAGCCAGACTCACGGATTGGCGGGAATGGCATGGCGACGGTCGAACTGCGCGGGGTAAGTAAAGGGTTCGGAGCGACGCCGGTGCTGCGCGACGTCAGCCTGACCGTCGCCGACGGTGAATTCCTCGTCCTCGTCGGTCCTTCTGGCTGCGGTAAGTCGACGCTGTTGCGCGCCATTGCCGGGCTCGACGATGTCGATTCGGGCGATGTCCTGATTGGCGACCAACGCGTCAATGACGTGCCCCCGGCCAAGCGCGGCATCGCGATGGTGTTCCAGTCCTATGCGCTCTACCCGCACATGAGCCTGTACGATAACATGGCGTTCGGATTGCGTCTGATGGGGAAGGATCGCGCCGAAATTGATGGTGCGGTCAGGGATGCCGCCAATCTGCTCGACATCGAGCACCTGCTCGACCGCAAGCCCAAGGCGCTTTCGGGGGGGCAGCGCCAGCGCGTTGCGATCGGCCGGGCGATCGTGCGTCAGCCGTCGGTGTTCCTGTTCGACGAGCCGCTGTCCAACCTCGACGCCGCGCTACGCGTCCGCATGCGCTACGAATTCGCCAAGCTGCACCAGCGGCTCAAGACCACCACCATTTACGTCACCCACGACCAGGTCGAGGCGATGACCTTAGCCGACCGCATCGCCATCCTCGACCGTGGTAAGGTGCAGCAAATCGGCACCGCCGAAGATCTTTACGAGCGCCCCGCAACGCAGTTCGTCGCCGGTTTCATCGGATCCCCGCAAATGAATTTCATCGCCGCCAAACTCGGCCGCTCGAGCGGGGGCACGGCAAATGTCGAAATTGCCGACGGGTTAACGCTCAAGGCCGCGGTCGACACCGCGTCGGCGCAGCCTGGCGACTCGGTCATGCTCGGCATCCGTCCGGAGCATCTTGCCGTGTCCAAGGCACCCGGGGCCATACCCGCGACGGTCACTTTGATCGAATGGCTCGGCAACGTCCGTTTCGCTTATATCACCACGGCATTCTCAACCGATCCGTTGGTCATGCAATTGCCGCCCAAGCTGGCAATCGCAGAGGGGGACAAAGTGTCGATCTCGGCCCGGCCCGCCGATTGCCACTTGTTCGATGCGGACGGCGCGGCGTTTCCGCGGGCTTCGGGCACACCTGGCGCACTGGCCGCCTGACCCGCTGACATAAAAACAGCAAAATGAGACGCTTGCAGTCGTCGGCGGAAATGTTAGGTTGCCGCTGTAACCGTTTACACATTTGCGTGTAAGGAATGCGTTGCGGCGACATAAGTAAGGGGACCGGATGACTCGCACACGCCGCGCGCCGCATTGCGCCATGGACCGCTCGCGCTGATGCGTGGCGCCACCATTCGCGACGTAGCCCGTGCGGCGGACGTTTCGGTGGCGACGGTGTCCCGCACTTTGAACGGCCTTGCGACCGTCGCCGTGCCGACGCGCGATCGCGTCCTGCGCGTCGCCGGCGAACTCGATTACGTGCCCCACAGCGGCGCCCGCGCCCTGTCCACGCGGCGCACCGACACCATCGGCGTGCTGCTCCCCGATCTCCACGGCGAATTCTTCTCCGAACTCATTCGCGGCATCGATCTCTCCGCCCGCGCGCGCGGCCTGCATCTGTTGCTGTCGAGCTCGCACGGCGACCCCGCCGAAGCCGCCGCGGCGCTGCGCGCGATGCGCAGCAGGGTCGACTCGGTGATCGTCATGATGCCCAGCGCAAGCGAGGAGCACGCGGTCCATGCGGCGCGCGGCGCGGGGCCGATGATTTTCCTCGGCGACAACGGCGGCAGCGGCGACCATCCATCGTTCGTCATCGACAATTATGGCGGCGCCTTCGCCATCACCGAACATCTTGCGCAAGCGGGCCGCCGCCGCATCGTGTTCGTCACCGGTCCGGCCGCCAACAGCGAAGCGCGCGAGCGCCAGCGCGGGTATCGTTCCGCAATCCGCACTGCCGAGCTGCCGGAGATCATCGTAGCGGGCGACTTTACCGAACAGGCCGGCCGCGCGGCCGCTCAGCGTTTGCTCGCCGACGGCCTCCCCGATGCAGTGTTCTGCGCCAACGACATGATGGCGATCGGCTGCCTCGAAGCACTGCGTGAAGCGGGCATCGCGGTGCCTAGCGACATCGCGCTCGCCGGCTTCGACGACATCCCCATCGCGCGCTACGTCAGCCCGCCGCTGACCACCGCAGCGGTGCCGATCGCCGAGATCGGCCGCCGCGCGCTTGACTGCTGCGTCGACGCCATCGCCGGACGCGAGCCGGGCGGCCGGCGCCTGTTCAAACCGAAACTGGTGATCCGTGCATCATCGGTCATGCCAACACAAACGACATCAATCAAAAGGGGACACGAGCATGGCTAAATCGACGTCGAACCGGAAGCCCGCTTTCGGACTGCACATCGCACTGCTGGCGACTTCGCTGCTGACCGCAATGCCGGCGCATGCTCAGCTGACGACGTCGACCATCCGCGGCCATATCACCAATGCCACCGCCGCGGTCCCCGGAGCGACGGTGACCGCGGTCAACGTCGACAACGGCGCCACCACCCGAGCGCAAGCTGGTGCAGACGGCTCGTACGTCCTCACCGGCCTTAGGCCCGGCACCTACGACATCAGCTTTGCGGCGGCCGGCGGAACCCCGATTACCCGTCGCGTCATTATCGAAGTCGGGCAGACCGCTTCGCTTGACGTCGATACGGCGGCACCTGCCGTGCCTCCCGAAGGCACCGTGGATGCGGGCGACGCGCCCACTGCGGGCGGCGCCGCAACCTCCGATGAGGGCACCATCGTCGTCACCGGCACCCGGCTGATCGAAACCCGCACGTCGGAAGTCGGCACCAACGTGTCCAACCAGCAAATCGAGAACCTGCCGCAGAACAACCGCAATTTCTTAAACTTCGCGCAATTGGCGCCGGGCATCCGCGTCAACCAGACAGATCAGCGCCAGACCTTTTCTGGCGGCGGCGTCGGCGCCGGTCGCGACGGCGACAGCTTCGGCGGCCCGCAGGTCAACGTGTTCATCGACGGGGTCAGCCTCAAGAGCAACGTCAACCAGGGCGGCATCGTCGGTCAGGATGTCAGCCGCGGCAATCCATTCTCGCAGCTCGCGGTGCGCGAATTCCGCGTCCTGACTTCCAACTTCAAAGCCGAGTTCGAAGATGCGGGAACCGCGATCATCACCGCGGTCACCAAGTCCGGCACCAACACGCTTCGGGGCGAAGTCTTCGGCTCCTACCAAAACGAGAAAATGATCAATCGTGATTTCTTCGTCAAACGCGACGACCTCGAAGAGCCGGAGCTTGAGCGCAAGCAGTATGGTGCCGGCTTGGGCGGGCCGATCATCCCAGACAAGCTGTTCTTCTTCGCCAGTTACGAGGCCAATCTGCAGGACCGCGCGCTGACTGTAATTCCCGGCGGAAGCCCTGCGGAACAGGCGCTGGTGCCGTTCGACGTCGATCAATTCCGCGGCAGCTTCGGAAGCCCGTTCCGCGAGCATCTCGGCTTCGGCAAGCTGACTTTCCAGGCGGCTGAAGATCATCTTGTCGAATTGAGCGCGAGCATTCGCAAGGAGACCGATCTGCGCGGCTTCGGCGGGTCGGAAGCGCGCGAGCGCGGCGAGGATGTCGACAACAATGTTTACACCGCCAAGCTCCGCTATGACTGGCGCGGCGACGGCTTTCTCAACGAAGCGACGATCGACTGGCTCAAGTCGGACCTGCAATTCGGCGCGCTTGGCAGCGCCGGCTTCGGGCGCATCTACCAAGGCGTGATCAGCGTCGGCGGGCGTCCGCAATTCCAGGAGGTGCTGCAAAAAGGCCTGACGTTCCGCAACAATTTCAGCTTCACCGATCTTGAGTGGCATGGCCGCCACTTGGTCAAGCTCGGCGCCAAGCTGTCGTTGCAAAAATATGGCGTCGGCGGAACCGGCCCCAACGCCAATCCTCAGTTTGAGTTCGTCAGAAACGATCGCGGCACGCCCGACGACACTAGCGACGATCTCGACTTCACCTTCCCCGCCGTGGTCCGCTTCGGCGGCGGCAATCCGGAGGTCAAAGCCAAAACCACTCAGATCGGGCTGTTCGTGCAGGACGATTGGGAGGTAAACGAGCATTTGATCGTCAACGCGGGTTTGCGCTGGGACTATGATTCCAACGCCAAGAACAACAGCTTCCGGACGCCCGACCGCGCGGTAGCGGCATTGCGCGCGCTCGGCACCGACCCGCGCATCGGATCGTACTTCGATGTCGAGGACTATATTTCGAACGGCAACCGCAAGGCTGACAAGAACAATTTCGCCCCGCGCATCGGCTTCTCTTACGATCTCAATGCCGATCAGCGAACGGTCTTCTTCGGCGGTTACGGCCGCTATTATGACCGCGCATTGTTCCGCAGTGCCGCTGAGGAGACGCTGTTTGCCCAATTCCGCTCGGGTGAACTGCTGTTTTCGCGCGATGGCCTGCCCCGCGACGGCCGACCGACCATCCAGTTCCAGGACGCTTATCTGACTCAGCAGGGCTTCGACGCCTTGCTGGCCAGCCTTGCCGCCGATCCGACTTCGCCGGGGACCAACCAGCTGCGCGCCATCCCCAACGATCTCAAGACTCCCTACACCGACCAATTCAGCATCGGTGTCCGTCAGCGGCTCGGAATCTTCCGCACCTCGCTGACCTTCAACCATACGGTCGGCAAGGATCAAATCGGCTATGCGCCCCTCAACCGCTCGGCCGAGCCGGGCACGAACGGCTTCTTTGACTTCATTCCTCTGATCAATGGTTACGGCGACGCGGTCGCGGCGTTCAACACCCGCGCGACCAAATATGACGCGATCTTCCTTAGTGTCGATAAGCCTTACACCAAGGCGTCGGGATGGGGCGTTGGGCTCGCCTACACTGGCGTCTTGCGCGCCAAGGAACGCGGCACGGCGTTTAACTTCGACTATCCTAACATTGGCGACCAACCGTTCGTGCCGGGTGCCGGTAACGAGAAGCACCGTGCTGTCCTCAACGGCGTCGCCGATCTGCCATTTGATTTCCGCGTGTCGGGCCTCGTTACATACGGCTCCGGCCTGCCATTCTTTGTCGTCGATGCGCGTGACGGGTTCCAGCCGGGTAATATCAGGCTCGGTTACTTCGAAGAACTGCCCCACTTCCTCCAGGTTGATCTTCGCTTGCAGAAAATCTTCCGGATGTGGGGCGACAAGGAGCTGAGCATCTCGGCCGAGGTGTTCAACCTGCTCAACCGCGCAAATTTCGGCTCGGCGGACGGTTTCATCTGCTGCGACGGCAATCCCAACTTCGGCAAGCCGAACGGCCTCGCTGGACCGCCGCGCAGCTTCCAGCTCGGCGCCGCGTTCCGCTTCTAAGCCGCTGGGGCGGGGGCTGCCTTCAGGCCGCCTCCGCCCCACCTTTTCGTGGAGCCGGGAGTGCAACCGTGACGACCCGCCGCGACCTGTTCAAGCTGACCGCACTCGGGCTAGCTGGCGCTGGCCTCGGCTGCACTCCGGCACCGCCTCCGCTGCCCATGGCCCGACTGAGTGCCCGCGCCAGGGATGCGTTTCTCGACGACGTCCAGCGGCGCGCCTTTCGTTACTTCTGGGACACCACCAACCCTTCCAACGGGCTCGCCCGCGACCGCTTCCCAACCCCGTCATTCGCCAGCACGGCGGCGGTCGGGTTCGCGCTCACCGCTTATCCGATCGGTGTGCAGCGCGGTTTCATCGGCCGCCACGCCGCCGCCGCACGAACGCTGGCGACGCTACGCTTCCTCGCTCGCGCCCCCCAAGGCGATGCCCCGACCGGCATGACCGGGCACCAGGGCTTCTTCTACCACTTCGTCGACATGGAGCGCGGCCGGCGCTTCGAGACCACCGAGTTGTCGACCGTCGACACCGCGCTGCTGCTCGGCGGCATCCTGTTCGCCCAGGGCTATTTCGATCGCCCCGGCGAGTCCGAGATCCGCGATCTCGCCGACCGCATCTACGCCCGCGTCGACTGGCGCTGGAGCCAGGCCCGACCGCCCACTGTCGCGCTCGGCTGGAGCCCGGAAAAGGGGCATCTCCCGTACGACTGGATCGCTTATTCGGAAGCGATGCTGGTCTACGTCCTCGCGCTCGGCTCGCCGACTCACGCGCTCGGCCCCGACAGCTGGACCGCGTGGTCGGCCGGCCTGCCCAAGCATTGGACCGTCGAGGAAGGGCAGCAGCTGATCCGCTTCGGTCCTTTGTTCGGCCACCAGTACAGCCACATCTGGGTCGATTTCCGCGGCATCCAGGATGCTTTCACGCGCGAGAAGGGCATCGACTATTTCGAGAACAGCCGCCGCGCGACGCTTGCCCAGCACGCTTACGCTGTGCGCAACCCGATGGGCTGGACCGGCTACGGCCCGCGCCTGTGGGGGCTCACCGCGTGCGACGGCCCGGCCGACGTCACGGTCGATGTCGCCGGCCGCAGCCGCACCTTCCGCACCTACTCGGCGCGCGGCCCCGGCGATTTCGACGACGGCACCGTCGCCCCCACCGCGGTCGGCGGGTCGGTGCCGTTTGCGCCCGAGCTGTGCATCGACGCGCTGATGGCAATGCGCGCCGACCATGGCGACGAGCTGTACCAGCAATACGGCTTCCTCGACTCGCTCAATCCCAGCCTGCCGCCGACCGTACCGCTCAAGCACGGCCGCCACGTCCCCGCCCGCGGCTGGTATGACGGCGACTATCTCGGCATCGACCAGGGCCCGATCCTGGCGATGATCGAGAACCACCGCAGCGGGCTGATCTGGGAGGTCATGCGCGGCAACCCGCATATCCGCCGCGGGCTGCAGCGCGCCGGCTTCACCGGCGGCTGGCTCGCCGCATGAAGTGGCTGCTCCTCCTGCTCCTGCTCGCCGGCTGCGCCAAGGCCGACGACGGCCGCGAGACCGTGCGGTTCTGGGCAATGGGCCGCGAAGGCGAAGTGGTCGCCGAGCTGATCCCCGAGTTCGAGCGGCTCAACCCCGGGATCAAGGTCGAGCTGCAGCAGATCCCGTGGAGCGCGGCGCACGAGAAACTGCTTACCGCCTTCGCCGGGCGGGTAACCCCCGACATCGCCCAATTGGGCTCGAGCTGGGTCCCCGAGCTGGTCGCTTTGGGCGCGCTCGAACCGCTTGACGGCCTGCTCAAGCAATCCCTAGCGGTCACCCCGCAAGATTATTTCCCGGGCGGCTGGTCGGGCAATGTCATCGGCGGGCGCACCTGGGGCATCCCCTGGTACGCCGACACCCGCATCCTGTTCTACCGCCGCGATCTGCTCAGCGCGGCAGGTTACGACACTGTGCCGTCCGATTGGCCCGGCTGGGTTAAGGCGATGCGCGCAGTCAAGGCACGCGCGGCGCCGCGCGATTATGCCATCTTCCTGCCCATCAACGAATATGAGCCGCTGCTCGCGCTAGCCTTGCAGCAGCCCGAGCCGCTGCTTCGCGGTGATGGCCGCTTCGGCAATTTCCGCTCGACCGGCTTCGTCCGCGCCTCGGACTTCTACCTCGACCTGTTCCGGCAGGGTCTCGCGCCCCGCGCCACCAACACCCAGATCTCGAACATCTATGACGAATTTGCGAAAGGCCATTTCGCGTTCGTCATCACCGGCCCGTGGAACATAGGCGAGTTCAAACGACGCCTACCGGCTGACCGCCAGGACGACTGGATGACTGCGCCGCTGCCCGGCCCTACAGGCCCGGGCCTGTCGATCGCGGGTGGCTCGAGCCTCGCCGTGTTCGCCCAATCGGAGCGCAAGGCGGCGGCTTGGAAGCTGATCGAATTCCTCTCGCAGCCCAAGGTGCAGCTGCGCTTTTTCGAGCTGACCGGAGATCTTCCGCCACGGCGCAGCGCGTGGGATGCAGCGGTGCTTGCCGGCGATCCCTACGCCAAGGCCTTCCGCGAGCAGCTCGAGCGGACCAGGCCGCCCCCCGCGGTGCCCGAATGGGAGCGCATCGGCCAACAGATGCGCACCGTCTCCGAACGCGCGGTAGCTGGCCAGGTCACTGCTGCCAAGTTTCGCGCCACGCTTGACGCCGACACCGACGACATTCTCGAGAAGCGCCGCTGGAAGATGGCGCGCGAGGCCCGCCAATGACGGTCCGCCGCACGCGCGCCGGCTGGCTGTTCGCCGGCCCGGCATTGTTCATGCTCGGCCTGTTCTTCGCGGTGCCGGTGCTGCTCGCGTTCGTCCTCAGCCTGACCGATTTCGATCTCTACGCGCTGGCCGATTACCGCGACCTGCGCTTCGTTGGCTTTGGCAATTACGGCGACCTGCTCGCCACCCCATTGTTCTGGAAGGCCCTGCTCAACACATTCTACTTTGTGCTGGTTGGCGTGCCACTGTCGATCGGCCTGTCGCTCGGGGCCGCGATGCTGCTCAACGGCGTCGCATCCAAGTTGGTCGGCCTGTTCCGCACGGCCTTGTTCGCGCCGGTGGTGACTACATTGGTCGCCGTCGCGGTGATCTGGCGCTATCTGCTGCACACCCGATACGGCATGCTCAATTACGGGCTCGAGCGGCTCGGCATCGACCCGGTCGACTGGCTCGGCGACCCCAATTGGGCGATGCCGGCGATCATCCTGTTCGCGGTGTGGAAGAACTTCGGCTACAACATGGTGATCCTGCTCGCCGGGCTGCAGACCATTCCCAACGACCTTTATGAAGCGGCGCGGATCGACGGCGCCAACGCCTGGCACCGTTTCCGCCATGTCACTTTGCCCGGGCTCGGGCCGATGATCCTGTTGGTCTCGATCCTCACCATGGCGGGCTATTTCCAATTGTTCGCCGAGCCTTATGTGATGACCCAAGGCGGCCCGGTCGAAAGCACCGTCAGCGTGCTCTATTTCATGTACGAGCAGGGCTTCAAATGGTGGAACCTCGGGTTCGCCTCGGCGGTCGCTTTCATCCTGTTTGTGATCATCTTCGCCATCACCGTAGTCCAGTACCGCCTCGCCCAGTCGCGGGGGGATGCCTGATGCGTCGTGCGCGCGGCGGGTCCGTGCTTAAGCTGACTCTGCTCGGGCTGCTTGCAGCGTTCGCCTTGTTCCCGCTGCTGTGGATGGTGTCGGTGTCGCTGATGGCGCCGGGCGAGGCGAGCCAATTCCCGCCGCCGTTGCTGCCTGACAACCCCGGCCTCAGCGCCTATGTCGCGCTGTTCAAGACAACCGGGATTACCCGCTACTTCCTCAACAGCCTGCTCGTCGCCACGCTCGGCACTGCGCTGTCGCTCGCGTTCAACGCCACCGCCGGCTACGCCTTCGCCAAATTGCGCTTCGCTGGCCGCAACCGCATTTTTCAACTGATGCTCGCGGCGCTGGTTATCCCCGCTCAGGTGACCATGCTGCCGCTGTTCCTGATGCTCAAGGAAATCGGCCTCATCAACAGTTTCGCCGGGGTGCTGGTGCCGGTCACCGCAAGCATCTTCGGCATCTTCCTAGTGCGCCAATATGCGCTGTCGATCCCCAATGAGTTGCTCGAGGCAGCGCGGATCGATGGCGCCAGCGAGTTCCGCATCTTCCTCCAGATCGTCGTCCCCGTTCTGACCCCCATCCTCGTCACGCTGGCGTTGTTCACCTTCCTCGGGGTGTGGAACGACTTCATGTGGCCGCTGATCATTCTGACCGACCAGGACAAATACACACTGCCCGTCGCGCTCGCCGCTTTGTCGCGCGAGCATGTCCAGGACAATGAATTGATGATGGCCGGCTCGGTCCTCACCATACTGCCGGTGCTGCTGCTGTTCCTCGTGCTCCAGCGCTACTACATGCAGGGCCTGCTGGCGGGGAGCGTCAAGGGGTGAGACTCCTCGTTTCGCTCGCCGCGCTGGCGCTGCTGGCAGCGGCGCCCGCGCCAATCCTCATCGACCCGATGGACACCGCCGCTCCGTGGGTGGCGAAGGGCTCGGACAGCGTCGCCGCGTCGAGCGCCGTGGTGCCCGGCGCGGCGGGCGAGGCGGTCGCGCTGAACTACGATTTCGCCGAGGTGTCGGGCTATGCCTTCATGCGTCGGACGGCGGACATCGCAATCCCGCGCAATTACGAAATCCGCTTCAAGGTCAAAGGCACCGGCAGCCGCAATGACTTTCAGCTGAAGCTGACCGACGGCGACAATGTTTGGTGGAAGGTGTGGCGCAATTTCCGCCCGCCCGCCGAATGGCAGGATGTCATCATCCCGGCGAGCGAGATCGGCTTCGCCTGGGGCCCGGCCGAGGACAAGGCCTTGCGCCACGCCGACGGCATCGAGATCGTGGTTGCGCGCAACCGCGACGGCGGCGCCGGCAGCATCGCGATCGACGGTTTGAGCATCGTAGCACTGCCCGGCGAGCCAGTCGCCGCACGGCCGGCGGAAGCTTCTGCCAACGACGCCGTCGCGGTGCTCGCCAAGTCCAGCCCGCGCGGCACCTTCCCGCGCGCGTTCATCGGCGAGCAGCCGTACTGGACGCTGGCCGGCAGCGACGGCGGCAAAGTCACCGCGCTGATCAGCGAAGACGGCGCGGTCGAGCCCGCCAAGGGCAGCTACTCGATCGAGCCAGTGGTGATCGATCGCGGCCGCCGCTTCGATTGGTCGTCGGTTTCCCCAAGCCACTCGCTCGCCGACGGCAAATTGCCGATCCCGACCGTGACCTGGGCCGCGCCAGGCATCCGCCTCGCCACTACCCTGCTCACCGACAGCGCCGGCCGCGCAGTGCACGCTAGCTACCGCCTGAGCAATTCCGCGGGGCCGCGCCGCGCCATCGAGCTGCGGCTCGGCATACGCCCGTGGCAGGTCAATCCGCCTGCGCAGTTCCTCGCCCAGCAGGGTGGCGTCAGTGCCATCTCGAGCATCGGGCGCGACGGCGCGCGGCTGACCATCATCCAGCCGCTGGGCGAAGGTGACCCGCCGGCCGTGCGCACCCTGGTCGCCAGCCGCGCGCCCGACGCCGCGACTTTCGCCGCGCTGCCCGGCAAGGACATGGCGACCACCGACCTTGTCTACCACCTCGAACTCGCGCCCGGAGCAAGCGAGCAGATTGTCCTAACCATGCCCGCCGCGGACGGCGCCGTGCCGTCCTGGGAATCGGCGTACGCGGCAACCACAGATCATTGGCGCACTGTCCTCAACCGCGTCCAGCTACGTGTACCGCCGGCCAAGCAGGCGATCGCCGACACCCTCGCCACGGCCTTCGCGCACATCCTCACCAGCCGCGACGGGCCGATGCTCAAGCCCGGCACCCGCAGCTACGACCGGGCGTGGGTGCGCGACGGCGCGATGATGTCCGAAGCCCTGCTCCGGATGGGCCGCGCCGATGTCGCGCGCGCCTTCGCGGACTGGTACCGCCCCTATCAGTTCAAGAGCGGCAAGGTTCCCTGCTGCGTCGATTTCCGCGGCGCCGATCCGGTGCCGGAGAACGACAGCCACGGCGAGTATATATTCCTCGTTCACCAGCTCTACCGCTTCACCGGAGACCGCGCTGCGCTCGCCCGCGACTGGCCGTCGGTGTTCGCGGCGGCGCGCTACATGGACGAGCTTAGGCTCAGCGAGCGCACCCCCGCCAACCTCACGCCCCGCCGACGCATGCTGTATGGGCTGATGCCGCCGTCAATCAGCCACGAGGGTTATTCGGCCAAGCCGCAATACAGCCTGTGGGACGACTTCTGGGCCCTGCGCGGCTATCGCGACGCGGCCGAAATTGCGCGGGTTCTCGGCCGGCCCGAAGCTGCCTTCCTCGCGTCTTCACGCGACCAGTTCGCCGCCGACCTCCACGCCGCCATCCTCGCCGCGCGCGACCATTGGAAAATCGCCCACATCCCCGGCGCCACCAGCCTTGGAGATTTCGACGCTACCTCGACGACCATCGCGCTCGACCCCGGCAACGAGCAGGCGCGGCTCGATCCCGCCATGCTGATCGCGACCTTCGAGCGCTACTGGAGTGAATTCAAGACACGCGCCGCGGGCACCCGGGCGTGGAAGGATTACACTCCCTACGAAACTCGCACGCTGGGCAGCTTCGTTCGGCTCGGCTGGCGCGACCGCATCGATACGTTGCTCGATTTCTTCATGGCTGACCGCCGCCCCGCCGCGTGGAATCAGTGGGCCGAAGTGGTCGGGCGCGACGCGCGCGAAATTCGCTTCATTGGCGATATGCCCCATGCCTGGGTCGCGTCCGACTTCGTGCGCGGCATGCTCGACATGTTCGCTTGGGAGCGCCGCGATGACAGCGCGCTCGTGCTGGGCGCGGGCCTTTCCGCGACTTGGCTCAGCGGCGAAGGGTCGAGCATCGCCGGGCTGGCGACTCCCTATGGCACGCTGGATTTTGCCATTCGTGGCGACGCTCGCCAGCTCTCCGCCACAGTCGGCGGCAGCGCACGCCCGCCCGGCGGATTCGTCCTCACTTGGCCGTTCAGCGGCAACGCACCCCCGGCGCGTGTCGATGGCCGCGCAGTGCCATGGCGCGACGGCGTGCTGGCCTTTCGCGCTACCGGCCAGCCGATCCGGATCGAGGTAGGGAAATGATCACTGCGCTGGCTGCACTGGCACTCGCCGCCGTTCCCGCCGCCGGCCAGCACCCGCAACCCCCGGTGGAGCCCGGCGGATACGCCTATTTGCTCCATTTGCCGCCAAGCTACGCGGCCGACCGCGCAGCGCTCTGGCCGCTTCTCATCTTCCTCCACGGCTCGGGCGAGCGCGGCGACGATCTTGCCTCGGTCAAGGCGCACGGTCCGCCCAAGCTTGCCGACCGCGATCCGTCCTTTCCCTTCGTACTGGTCTCGCCGCAATTGCCCCGCGACCAGGATTGGAACGCCACGCGGCTCGACGCACTGCTCGACCGCACTCTCGCCACGCTGCGCATCGACCGTGCGCGGGTCTACCTGACCGGGCTCAGCCTCGGCGGCCACGCCAGTTGGCGCTGGGCGGCCGCCCGGCCGACCCGCTTTGCCGCCGTCGCACCAGTCGCGGGAATTGGTGACCCCGCCACCGCCTGCGCCTTGAAGGAAACGCCGGTGTGGGCATTCCACGGTGACCGCGACGACACCGTTCCTCCCGAAGGCAGCTTCGCCATGGTCCGCGCAATTCGCACCTGCGGCGGCGCGCCCCGGCTCACCATTTTTCCGAATTTCGGTCACAATAGCTGGGATCCCGCCTATGGCGACCCCGCGCTGTACCTGTGGCTACTCCAGCAGCGGCGGGCGCCGCGACCAACTGAGGACCAATAATGATCAAATTCCCTGACGGCTTCCTGTGGGGCGCCGCCACCTCGGCCTATCAGATCGAGGGCTCGCCCATGGCCGATGGCGCTGGGCCAAGCATCTGGCAACGGTTTCTCCATACGCCCGGGCTGACCGCTGACGGCGACACCGGCGATATCGCCTGCGACCATTACAACCGGTTCCGCGACGACATCGCGCTGATGCGCTCGCTCGGGCTGCAAGCCTACCGGTTTAGCATCAACTGGGGCCGCATTTTCCCCGACGGCACCGGCCGCCTCAACCAGCCCGGCCTCGATTTCTACGAGCGCCTTGTCGATGGCCTCCTCGAGGCCGGAATTGCTCCGCTGCCGACGCTCTATCATTGGGACCTCCCGGCCGCGCTCGACGACCGCGGCGGCTGGCTCAACCCAGACATCGCGTCGTGGTTCGCCGATTATGGCGCCGCGCTGTTCGAGCGGCTGGACGGGCGGGTCAAGCAATGGGCGACGCTCAACGAACCGTGGGTGGTGACCGACGGCGGTTACCTCCACGGTAAGCTGGCGCCGGGCCACCGCAACCTGTTCGAGACGCCGATCGCCTCGCGCAATCTGATGCTTGCCCACGGCGCAGCGGTCCAGCGCTACCGCTCGGTCGGCGCGCACGAGTTCGGCCTGGTGGTCAATATCGAGCCCAAATTCCCCGCCTCGGACTCGCCCGAGGATTGCGCCGCCGCCTTGCGCTCCGACGCCTACATGAACCGCCAATATCTCGACCCCGCCTTCGGCCTCGGCTGCCCGCCCGAAATGGCCGAAATCTTCGGCGCGGCGTGGCGCGACTGGACCGCCGAGGAGCTCGCTTTGGCCGCCCAGCCGATCGACTGGCTGGGGATCAATTATTACACCCGCGGGGTGATGCGCCACGACCCGGCGATCTGGCCGGTGCAGGCGCAATATGCGCGCCAGGCGGG
>NZ_JANPKO010000149.1:0-9295 GCF_031426035.1 Sphingomonas sp.
CCTTACCACACTCCGACCCGCCCCCCCTCTCCTCCGATCTGCTCGACGACCGGGGCGACCACCTCGACGACCGGCTCGACCACGGGCGCGACGACATCGACGACCGGCTCGACCACTGGCGCGACGACATCGACGACCGGCTCGACAACCGGGGCGACGACATCGACGATGGGCTCGACCACCGGGGCAACCACATCGACGACCGGCTCGACCACCGGGGCGACGACATCGACGACGGGCTCGACTACCGGCGCGACCACGTCCACGACAGGTTCAACCACTGGCGCGACCACGTCCACGACGGGCTCGACCACTGGTGCTACGACATCGACGACCGGCTCGACCACCGGCGCCACCACATCGACGACTGGCTCGACCACCGGCGCAACCACGTCCACGACCGGCTCGACCACCGGCGCGACTACGTCGACGACTGGTTCGACGACCGGAGTGACGACGTCAACGACGGGCTCGACCACCGGCGCGACGACATCGACGACCGGCTCGACGACCGGCGCGGCGGGTTCGATCACGGGCGCGGCAGGCTCGACCACGGGCGCCGCCGGCTCGACCACGGGGGCGGCGACGTCCCCCGGAGGCGCAGGGGTTTCGACTGGCGGTCCCCCGGCTCCGGAGGCCGACGGGGCAACGGGCTCCTGCACGGGAGCAGGATCGACGATGCCGACGACCGGCGCGCTCGGCGCGGCCGGCGCGCTCGGAGGAACCTGCACGCTGCCACCCGGCGCCGGCGGGGCGACCACCGGAGCAGCGGGCGAACTGGCGGGGACGACCGAGACGGTGCCCGGCAACAACGGATTCGGCGCGGCGACGACCGGCGCGGCCGGGGCCACGCGGACCAGTCCGCCGGTGAGGTTGGTGACGGTCCCGAGCGGAACGTCGGCGCTGCCGCCGATCTGCACCGCGGCACCGCGGCCGCCGACCGGGACCGGTTCGCCAACCGCCCCCGGCTTGACCTCGATGATCTCGTTGGGACGCTGGCGGCCGATGTAGACCGTGAGCCCGCCCTCGACCAGGCGCTTAGCGTCACCGGTCAGCGAGCTGACCTCGACCAGGCCTTCGGTGACCTGGACCGCGGCGCGGTCATGGTCGACGACGACGGTGAAGGTGGTGCCCTTGACCACCGCGGCGAGCATCGGCGTATCGACCGCGAAGTGCGGCACGCCGGTGTGGCGCACCTTGTAGAACATCGTGCCGACCTGCTGGACGAGGCGCGTGAACCCCTTTTTCTGTTGCTCGGCGGGGAGCAGCAGGCGGCTGCTCGGCGCGACCACCACATAATCCGCCCCGCGCGTCAGCATTGCCCGGCCGGTCGAGCCGGTGGCGATCACGTCGCCCGGCGCAAGCGCGGCGCGGAGATTGACGGAAGCGGGCTGGAGGCCCTTCTTGAGAACGCGCACGTCCCCTGATTTTTGGGTGAGAATCCACGCCACGGTGCCCGATTTGGCGTACGCCGGACCGGCGAATACGACGAGCAAGGCGGCGATGAGGTGGAGAATGCGCATACCCAACACTCCGCTTATTCACGGAGCGTTAAATCTCAATTTCCCTAAGCGAAGTTAACCAGAGCTGGTTTCATATTTTTTAACGTTGATATTCCAAAGTCGGGACAGGCCGTGGTCCGCCACCAAGCACATTGGGTGCCTGTCGCATGCGAGTCCGGAATGTAGTGGCGTGGGTTGCGCTGGCGGCGGGGTGGCTGGGGGCCGCGCCGCCGCCCGCACATGCACAAACTTCGCCCGGCACGCTGGTGCGCACGGTTCCGACAGCGGAGCCCGAGCCCGGCAGGCAGGCACGGGTCGCCATCCCGTCCGCCACGCCGGCACGCGCGGCGGGGATCGGCGGGACGTTCGTGCTCGGCGCCGTGGCCATCGACGGCGCCACCGCGCTCGATGCCGCCGAGCTGGCGCCAAGCTTCGAGCCTTACCTCGCCGCCAAGGTCGGCCAGGCCGAGCTCGACAAGATCGCCGCCGGCATCACCCAGCAGTACCGGCGCCGCGGCTATTTGCTGTCCTATGCAATGGTGCCCAAGCAGTCGGTGCGCTCGGGGATCGTCCGCCTGCGGGTGGTCGAAGGCTATGTCGACAAGGTGCGAATCGAGGGCGATGAGCGCTCGGCGGCGGCGATCATCGAGCTGGTCGAGCGGCTCAGCGTCGAGCGCCCGCTGCGCAATACCACGCTTGAGCGGGCGCTGGGCCTGGTGCGCGAGGTGCCGGGCGTGATGTTGAAGGACACGCGGATTACGCGTTCGCCGACCGATCCGGCGCGGCATCAGTTGACCATTGTGCTCGGCGCCAACCGCGTCCGCGCGCTTGCCTACACCGACAACCGCGGGACCATCGAGGGAGCCCGCGTGCGCGGCTATTCATCGCTCAGCCTGGCCTCGCTCATGGTCCCGGGAGACCAGCTGCAGCTCGACCTGTTCTCTATTCCTTCCAACGACTTCCGCTTTTTGTATGGCCAGGCCAAGCTGTCCGTTCCGCTCACTTCCGACGGGCTGCGGGCGTCCGCGGCGATCTCGCGCAGCGGCCAGTTCCAGCGCCTCCCCGGGCGCGACCAGCGGGGCAGTTCGCGCCAGCTCGCCGCCGAGATTTCCTACCCCTTGAAGAAGAGCCGGGCCTTTTCGCTGGTTGGCCGGGCGACCCTGGCCGACTGGAAAAGCGAGGAACGGCGAGCCGGCCGCACGGTGCAGCGGGACCGCATCCAGGTAGCGCGCGCCGGGCTCGAGATGGCGCTGGTGTCCAAGGTGCGTGTCGATGGGCGGCTCAGCGTGTCGCGCGGGATCGACCTCGGCGCGGCGACCGAGGCCGGGGACCCGCGCGCGTCGCGGCCGCGCGGGAGCGGCAGGTTCACCAAGGTCGCCGCCCAGCTGCAGGTGACCGCAAGGCTGTCCGAACACTTCTTCCTGCGCGCCGACAGCGCCGCGCAATATTCCTCGCGGCCGTTGCTCGCGGCGGAGGAGTTTGCGCTGGGCGGAAGCCGGATCGGCCGCGCGTTCGACTATAACGAAGCGACCGGGGACCACGGCATCGGCGGCATGGTCGAGCTTGGCTATCGGCTCGAGCCGTCCAAGAAAGGCCAAACGCTCGAGTTGTTCGCCTTCGGGGATGGCGGCTCGACCTACCGCAAGCGGCCGGTCCCCGGACTTGCCGACAAGCAATCGCTCGCCAGCACCGGGGTCGGCGCGCGCGCGGCGATCGCCGGCGTGCTCCTCGCGGGCGAAATTGGCGCCCCGCTCGCGCGCAGCCACGGCGAGCGCGGACTCCGCGCGTTTTTCTCGGTCGCCAAGGCGTTTTGAACGACCGCCCCCTGCCCGCTTGACAATGCGGCGGCTCGCGTGCCCCTTCACGCCTCGAGCGGGAGTGGCGCATGGGGTTGCGGCGGCTGTTCAATCTGGTGCTCGGCGCCGCTTTGGCCGCGTGCCTCACCGCCGCCGCGCCCGCCGCCGATCCCGGGCGGATCGTCGCGATCGGCGACTTGCATGGCGACTATGAGGCTTGGCGCAAGATCCTGCTGGCGGCGAAGCTGACCGATGCCAGCGGCAAGTGGACCGGCGGCGCGGCGACGCTGGTGCAAACCGGCGACATCACCGACCGCGGCCCCGATTCACTGAAGATCATCCGCCACATGATGGTCCTCCAGCGCCAGGCGCCGCGGGCCAAGGGCAACGTCGTCATCCTGCTCGGCAACCATGAGGCGATGAACGTGATCGGCGACCTGCGCTATGTCAGCGCGGGCGAATATGCCGCGTTCGCCGACGACAAGTCGGCCGCGCGGCGCGATACTTTGTTCGCCAACAACAAGGCGCTGATCGAGGACTTCTACCGCAAGCGCAACGCGTCGATGTCGCCGGCCGCGATCCGCGGCGCGTGGATGGCGACGATGCCGCTGGGCAAGGCCGAGCACCAGGCGGCGTGGCGCCCCGCGGGCGAGCTCGGCCAGTGGGCGATCGCCTTGCCGGCGGTGGTCAAGCTGGGCGGGACATTGTTCGTCCACGGCGGGATCAGCGCGCCCTATGCGGCGCTCCCGATCGAGGAAATTAACCGCCGCGCCGCCGCCGCGCTGGCGGCGGCCGACAGTAGCGAAACCGCGATCATCAGCGACCCGATGGGACCGTTGTGGTACCGCGGCCTGATCGCGCGGAAAGCCACCGGCGAAGCACCGCAGACGCCGAGCCGGGCGCTGCCGGGCGAACCCAGATCGGCGAGCATCGACGAGCAATTGACGACCGCGCTGGGCGCTTATGTCGCGCGGCGCATGGTGATCGGCCACACCCCGGTGCTGAGCGGGATCGAGATCACCAACAATGGCCGGCTGATCCGCATCGATACCGGCATTTCGCAGGCCTATGGCGGCAAGCTGAGCTATCTCGAGATCCTTGGTGACGATGTCCGTCCGCACGAGGTGGCGCGATGAGAGTGACGATCGCCCTCGCTGCCTGCGCGCTGGTCGCCGCCGCGCCGCCCGAGCCCGCCAAGCCGTTATTCACCAGCGCCGACACTTTGCGCCTGACCATCCGCGGTCCGGTGACGGCGTTCGCCAAGGGCAATGTCGAAGCAGACGAGGAACGCGACGCGACGCTGACCGTGGCGGGCGGCGAGACGCTGGCGGTGCGGCTGGCGCCTCGCGGGATCACCCGGCTCCGGCGCGACGTGTGCCAGTTCCCGCCGCTGCGCGTGGTGCTGGTGCAGCCGGCGCCGGCGAATTCGCTGTTTGCCGGGCAGCGCAAGCTCAAGCTGGTCACCCACTGCCGCGCGCCGGCCGCGTTCCAGCAGCATCTGCTGCTCGAATATGCCGCCTACCGGATGTACAATCTGATCACCCCGGCGAGCCTCAAGGCGCGGCTGGCGGCGATCGATTACGTCGGCGCGGACGGGCGGCCGATGACCAGCCGGCTGGGCTTTTTCCTCGAGGACCCGGACGACGCCGCGCGGCGGCTCGGGCTGCGCGAGGTCCAGGCCGGCGACCGCATCCCGAGCGCGTCGCTGAGTGCGCCGCATGCCGCCCGCAGCGCGCTATTTCAATACATGATCGGCAACCTCGACTGGTCGATGCGCGCCGGCCCGGTGGGCGAATCCTGCTGCCACAATTACAAGCTGGCCGGCGAAACGCGCGCACCCGCCGGCGTGCTGGTGCCGATGCCGTACGATTTCGACTTCTCGGGGCTGGTCGACGCACCGTATGCGCTGCCGCCCGACCAGATCCAGGTCAGCAACGTGCGCGAGCGGCGCTACCGCGGCTATTGCAAGCACAATGGCGAGGCGTTCCGCGCCGCGGGCGAGCTGCGCGCGCTGCGCGGTGCGTTGCTCGGCGAGCTCGACCGCGTGCCCGGACTGGAGCCGGGTACCAGGCGCAAGGCGGCGGCGTTCCTTGCGGGCTTCTTCGCCGAAATCGCCAACGACGCGACGGTCAGCGCGAAGCTGCTCAAGACCTGCGTCAACTAGGTTTGGCGGGGCCCTGCGGCGGGGCGGCCGGCGCCGGCGGCGGTGACAAGGCAGCCGAGGCGGCGGCGGGCTCGCCGGGGTCGAAATCGCTCATGTAGCGCTTCATCCCGGCGCGTTCGCCATATTCGCTCGACCACAAGGCGACGAAACACAGGTTGAACATCAGCGACAGCACTGCGGCGAGCTCGACCGCGCCGATCCCCCCGGCCAGCCCGATGCCAATCGCGACCAGGATGAACAGTGCGTCGCCCGAGCTCTTGAGGCTGTTCTTGAAGCGCACCGCGCCGGCGATTCCGGCCAGCGAGAAGGCCAAAGCGAGGCTGTTCTGGACGATCACCACGATGCCGGTGACGACCAGCGGCAGGATCAAAATGGTGCTGATCAGCGACTGGTCATATTCGTCGTCGGCGCGGATCGCCATGTACACCCAGCTGACCGGCAGCGCGGTGAGCAGGGCGCCGGCCAGCGCGGTGAACAGCCAGACCAGGCTCTCGCCCAGATTGCCGACCTTCTCGGCCGGCACCGGGACGCCCTCGAGCGGGCCACGCTGGGGCTGGCTGAGCAGGGTTTCGACCCCGCCGATCGGGAGGAAGTCGCGCACGCCGGGGAACAGCATCAGCGCGGCGTAGACCGCCGCCGCCAGCAGCGCGTAATAGACCGCCAGTTTCCCGACTACATGTATCGCTTTCACCGCCTGGCGCCCCCGTTGCCGCGATCGATGGCGCCTAGGCTAGGGGTTTCGCCGCGCCGCGCAAGCGCGATATGCCGCGCGCGCTACTTGTGCTTTTTCTTGTGCTTTTTCGCCTTGGCCGCGGGGGCGTAGGGCGGGATCGGCTCGATAACCGTATAATGCTCCTCGCCGAGCGGCTTGGGGAGCTCGGGCCAGGGGATGTCGGCGAGCGGCAAATTGGTGTCGGGGATGCGGTCGAGGAGGTCGCGCAGCAGCGTAAGCCGGCCCAATTGCTGGTCGTTGTAGTCGACCAGGATCCACGGCGCATGCTGCGTATGGGTGGCGGCCAGCATCCGCTCGCGCGCCTCGGTGTAGGCGTGGTATTTGGTGCGCGCCTTGATATCGATCGGCGACAGCTTCCACCGCTTGAGCGGGTTGTGCAGGCGGTTGGCGAAGCGCTCCTCCTGCTTGTCCTGGGCGCAGCACAGCCAGTATTTGAACAGCAAGATGCCGTCGTCGACCAATTGCTGCTCGAACGCCGGGACGACACGCAGGAACGCCGCGGTCTCTTCCGGCGTACAATAGCCCATCACCGGCTCGACCCCGGCGCGGTTGTACCAGCTGCGGTCGAACAGGCTGATCTCGCCCTTGGCCGGCAGATGGTCGACGTAACGCTGGAAATACCATTGGCCGCGCTCACGCTCGCTCGGCGCCGACAATGCCACGACATGGCACTGGCGCGGGTTGAGCACGCTCGAGATCATCTCGATCGAGCCGCCCTTGCCGGCGGTGTCGCGGCCCTCGAACAGCACCACGACGCGCTGCTGGGTCTCGGCGATCCACCGCGCCATGGTGCCCAGTTCCTTCCTCAGCGGGTCGAGGAGTTCTTCATATTCAGCGTCGCCGAGCTTGGTCATGCGCGCGAGACTACACGGAGCCGGGCGGCACGCAATCGTCACGCGTCAGTGGCGGCGGCGCATCGGGGCGCAGCTTAAGCCGCGGGGTCTGGCGCGCCAGCGCGCGGACATAGGCATCGGTGAACACCGTCGCGCAGGCGCGGTTGAGGTGCGACCATTCGGGCATGATCAGGCGGCGCACATCGGGCGGCAAATCGTCATTGTGGACGCCGGCCGCGCGGTTGTTGCTGAGCAGCATGTCCCAGCCCTTGGCCTTGGGCACTTGCGCTTCCTCGTTGACGCGCAAGTGGATGTCCGACGGCGGGCGCACGAACACCACCTCGCCGCCGCGCGCGCGGATCGCGTCGACCGCTTTCTTGGCGCGCGCATGGCCCTTGGCGATCAGCTCGGGGGTGTAGGGGAACGGGTCCTTGAAGCCTTTCCACGCCCAGCGGGTGCGGGCGCGCCAGGCGGGGTCATATTCGACCCGGTCCCACATCCACGTCTGGCGGTTCTCGCCGACCTCCTGCAATTTCCAGATGTCGTGCTTGGGCCCCTCGACTCCGCCGCGGAAGTCGGGATCCAGCCGGTGCGCGGCGACACTCAGCCGGTAATTGGCGTCGAGGAAGGCCAAGCGGCGCTGGAGGACATGGTCGATCTCGATGCCGA
The DNA here is from genome assembly GCF_031426035.1 of Sphingomonas sp. Classification (GTDB taxonomy): domain Bacteria; phylum Pseudomonadota; class Alphaproteobacteria; order Sphingomonadales; family Sphingomonadaceae; genus Sphingomicrobium. Next base: position 7,698 of record NZ_JANPKO010000149.1, read on the forward strand.
GGCGGCCCGAGGGCGAGGTGAAGTCGCCGCGGCGGCGGACATATTCACCGTAGCCGTCGAAGGGCATGAAGAACATCGTGTCGGCGAGGCCGACGATGAGCAGGCCGCGGAAATTCTCATTGCTCGCGGCGTCCTCCAGCAGGGTCAAAGCACTGGTGCCGTGGATCGCGAGCTGGACCGGGCGGGTGCCGGTGAGCTTCTCGAAATGGTCGAGGTCGGTGTCGAACAGGATGCGGCTGTCGCCGACGATGGCGACGGGGTTGCTTTCGGACCGGACGCGTTCCTTGACCCAGGCGACCTCGCTATTGTCGAGGTCGCCGGCGTGGAGGCCGATGTTGCGGCGGGCGTTGACCTCCAACGCAATGACTCCGGCCGCAAGGACGACCGCTACCGCAAGCATGACGCGCCCCCACGGCTGGCTGGGGATGTCGCGGGTCGGGACCGGTTGCGCTTCGCCGGGGCGGTCCGATGCGGTCAGGCGCAGGCCCGCGGGGAGCGCGCCCTCGCGCTGGACGATACCCTTGGGGGGCTGTTTCCTCGGGGGATCAGAACTGGAAGTAGATGAAGGCACTGCCCTTCCCCTGTTCGGCGACGATGGCGATGCTCATGATGCCCAGAAGCGCGGCGACCAGCCATGCGGGGGTGCGCTCGACCGCGATCTCCAGCGTCTTGTCGCGCATCGCCCAATGGGTGGCGACGATGCCGCCGACGATGACCATCGCGTAGATCATCGGCAGCAGCGCGATCATCGCGATCGGCTTGTCCGCGAGGCCGGCCATCGAGGTCAGCATATTGGACGCAACGGTGAAATCCTTGGCGCGGAAGAACACCCAGGTGATGTTGATAAGGATGTAGGTGAGGAGGCCCAAGGCGATGATCGACGCGGGGCCGGGGGTCCAGCCCGAGAAGCGGCCCTTCAGCCATCTCTCGACCGCGAGGTAGAGGCCGTGAAGCCCGCCCCAGACGACGAAGGTCCAGGCGGCGCCGTGCCACAGGCCGCCGAGCAGCATCGTGCCCATCAGCGCGCCGTAGGTCCGCTTGGGGCCGTGCTTGTTGCCGCCCAATGGGATGTAGAGATAGTCGCGCAGCCAGCTCGACAAACTGATGTGCCAGCGCCGCCAGAAGTCAGAGAAGCCGACCGCGGCATAAGGGAAGCGGAAATTGTCGGGCATGGCGAAGCCGAGGCATAAGGCGACGCCGATCGCGGTGGTCGAATAGCCGGCGAAATCGCAGAAGATCTGGCCCGAGAAAGCGAGCGTCGCGACCCAGGCGTCGAGCATCATCGGGACGCCGGCGCGGGCGTCATAGACCTTCTCCACCACGGGCGCGAGGAAGCCGTCGGCGAGCACGACCTTCTGGAACAATCCGAGGATGATGAGCGCGATGCCGAAGTGGAGCTGGTGCGCGGTTGCCCGGCGGGGCTCGGCGAACTGGGGGACGAGCTCGGTCGGGCGCATGATCGGACCCGCGACGAGGTGCGGGAAGAAGGTCACGAACAAGGCGTAATCGAGGAAGCTTTTCGCCGGCTTGGCGCGCTTCAGATAGACGTCGAGCGTGTAGGAGAGGGTGGCGAAGGTGTAGAAACTGATCCCGACCGG
>NZ_JANPKO010000150.1:0-25503 GCF_031426035.1 Sphingomonas sp.
CCGGTAGTCCCGGCCTTGATCTTGATGTCGGTCAGCTCGCGGAAGTCGGCGATCGAATCCATCGTCATGTAATGCCCGCCGCGCTTCATCGCATCGACCTGGTGCTTGACCAGCCCGAACCCCGCCGACGAGTCGGTGAACGCCGGGCAGAAGATCGGCACGTCATGCTCGTAGGCGAGCTTGACCAGCGAATTGTCCTTCTTGCCGTGCTCGACCAGCCACTTGCCCATCTCGCGGATGAAGGCGCGGCTACTGTACGGCCGCGGCTCGAGGCTGTCGGCGATCTTGCCGATGGTGAAATCGCAATCCTGCAATTTCTCCTCGTCGATGTAAGTGTCGTAGATGCGGTCGATGTACAGCGAGCGCAAAGTGTCATCGTCGGGGATTTCAAGCGCTTGATAGTGCTTGTGGCCAAGCGCTTCGAAGAAATCCATGTCGACGATGGTGGCACCCGTGGCGACGATCGCGTCGACCATGTTGGAGCGCACCAGCTCGGCGTACAAATCCATGCACCCGCCGGCCGAGGTCGATCCGGCGATCACCAGGATCACCGCGCAGCCGGGGTCCTCGAGCATCTGGTTGTAGAGGCCCGTGGCGCGCGCCAAATCGCGGCTGGTGAAGCTCATCTTGCCCATCGCCTCGACCAGCGGCCGCGCGTCGAAGCTGGTGATGTCGATATGCTCGACCTCGTGCGCCAGCAATTCGGCTTTGCGCGTGTCGTTGATGGCGCCCTCGGCCTGGGTCTTGTTGAGCGTCTCGGTGGTCATTCAAATGCTCCAAAATCCCCCTCCCGCCGTGCGGGAGGGGCTAGGGGAGGGACTGTCTAGTTTTACGTTGGGGAGGAACAGGCCCTCCCCCTAACCCCTCCCGCGAGCGGGAGGGGAGTTGCTATAGCGTGACGACGTTGGAACGCCTCGGCGCCTCGGCGGCTCCATACAGGCTCGCCATCGGCTCGTCGCCGACGATTTCGGCGCTCTCGACGCCAAACCCGTTGAACCCGGTGCGCATCGCGCAGCCGTAGGCGCCCAGCATGCCGATCTCGAGATAGTCGCCGGCGCCGACATCGCCGGGGAGCTCGAACGGCCCCGCCATATGGTCGAGGTCGTCGCAGGTCGGCCCGTAGAAGCTGAACGCCATCGGCCGCACGTCGCTGTCGGTGTCACGCAGCAAGCGCACCGGGTAGCGCCAGCCGATATGAGCGGCATCGAACAGCGCACCGTACGCGCCGTCGTTGATGTACAATTCGTCGCCGCGGCGCTTTTCAACGCGCACCACCAGCGACGCATATTCGGCGCACAGCGCGCGCCCCGGCTCGCACCACAATTCGGCCGAGTAGCTGATCGGCAGCGCCTCGAACGCGGCGTGGATGACGCTGAAGTAATTCTCCAGCGGGGGCGGCTCCATTCCCGGGTACCACGACGGGAAACCACCGCCGACATCGACGATGTCGACCGTCACCGCGGCCTCGACGATGGCGTCGCGCACGCGCCCCATCGCTTCCGAGTAAGCCGCCGGGGTCATCGCCTGGCTGCCGACGTGGAAACAGATGCCGAGCGCATCGGCGGCCTGGCGCGCGGCGAACAGCAACGGCTTCAATTCGCCCGCCTCGGCGCCGAACTTCGACGCCAGGCTCAACTTGGCATGGTCCGAGCTGACCCGCAGGCGCACCAGCAGGTTGAGGTCGCTCGCCGCAACCCCGTCGGTCGCGGTCGCGCGCATGATCTTTTCGAGCTCTTCCAGCGTGTCGAGGCTGAACGTGCGCACATTGTGCGCGAAGTACGCCTCGGCGATCGCTTCCTCGGCCTTGACCGGGTGCATGAAGCACAAGGTGGCCTCGGGCAGCGTCTCCGCCACCAGCCGCACTTCGCCGATCGACGCCACGTCGTAATGCGTGACGCCGCTCTCCCACAGGATGCGCAGCAGGTCGGGCGAGGGGTTGGCCTTGACCGCGTACAGCGAGCGCCCGGGGAATTTCTCCACGAAGAAGCGCGCCGCGCGCCGGGCGGCGTGCGGACGCAGCAAGGTCACCGGCTGGACCGGGGACGCTTGGGCGATATCGGCACCATTGCGGGTGCCGGTCGGGGCGGTCGCTAGCCCCAGCGCGCGAGGATTGATGTGCAACTCAAGGGACCTCCAACTGTCGGTGCGAAAAGAAGCTGCCTTGCGGTTGGAAGTCCCATGGGGCAGCGGAAGCGCGATATATGGACGAGGGGGGGTTAAGTAAAGGTTTTTTGGACCCCCGCCGCCGGAGCGCGCGCCAGCTACCTCCGCTGCGCAACGGTTCGGCGTATTTTCCAGTGCTTTCAGGGAGTTGTGCAAGGTGGTGACGGTCAGCCGGGATGATGTAATCGCCGCCGCCGGGCGGATCGCGGGGGCGGTCGAGCGAACGCCCTTGCTGGCCTCCGAAGTGCGCGGGCAACAGCTGTGGCTGAAATGCGAGTGCGTCCAGACCGGCGGCGCGTTCAAGCTGCGCGGCGCCACCAACCGCCTGCTATTGCTGTCGCCCGAGGAGCGCACGCGCGGCGTGATCGCCTTCTCCTCGGGCAACCATGCCCAGGGCGTCGCTATCGCCGCGCACCGCCTCGGCATTCCGGCGGTGATCGTGATGCCCGCCGACGCCCCCGCAATCAAAGTCGCCGGGACCCGCGCTCATGGCGCCGAAATCATCTTCTACGACCGCCGCCGCGAGAGCCGCGAAGCGATCGCCGCCAAGCTCGCCGACGAACGCGGCGGCACCGTCGTGCCAAGCTTCGACGACCCCGCGATCGTCGCCGGCCAAGGCAGCGTCGGCCTAGAAATCCTCGAACAACTGGGTGAACCGCCGCGCCGCATCGCCATCTCCACCGGAGGCGGCGGGCTCGCCGCGGGGATCGCTTTGGCCTGCCCCGATGCGGCAATAACCTGCGTCGAGCCAGAAGGATGGGACGACATGGCCCGTTCGCTCACAGGCGGAGAAATCGTCCCGGTCGCCGCAGACGCCCCGCCGACGCTATGCGACGCCCTCCAGACCCCGCGCGTCTCCCCGATCACCTTTTCGATCCTCCACGCCCGCAACGCCACTGCGCTCGCGGTCACCGACGCCGAGGTCGAGGACGCGGTGCGTTTCGCCTGGGCCAATCACGACCTGACCGTCGAGCCGGGCGGCGCGGTTGCGCTGGCCGCGCTGCTATCGGGCAAGCTCGCGCCCGAGCCGGGCACGGTGGCGATTCTGTCGGGCGGTAATATCGACCCCGCGCTCCACGCGCGGATTATTGGAAAGGCCGCTTAAGCGACCGCGGTGCGGTACTCGCCGGGCTCGACATGAACCGGGCTCGACCGCTCGACCGCGAGCGTCAACTCCTCGAGCTGCGCGGCGAGGATTTGCAATTCGGCGGCGAGCGCCTTGGGGTCGCTCTCGGCGAGGCCGGCCGAGGCGTCGAGCAAGGTGCCGAGCATCATCGCGATGCACGGCAAAATCGTCCCCTCGATGCGCTCGAACGCCTCCTCGAGGCGCGCCTGTTGCTCTTCGACTCCCATACGCGCCATTGTGGCGCGAACAGGGTTAAGTGTTGGTGAAGGGAGGCTGTTGTTGTGACCACGCTGGTGTCGGGCGCGATGGCGCTGGCGATGATCGCCGCGTTCCTGCTCGGCTTCGCCGGCTTCCGCCTGATCCGCGGCAAGGCCGACCGCACCCGCGGCATGCTGATGGTCGCCGCCGCGCTGGTGCTGATCGCCAACGTCATGGTGTGGACGCTGTAGTGCGCTGAGCACCGTGCTCGCCATGCCCCCGGCATGGCTGCGCGCGCTACTTCTTCAAATCCTTCGCCAGCCGCATGTCGAGATAATCGTCGACGCTCTTCATCAGCAAATCGAGCTCGTTGGCGAAGAAGTGGTTGGCGCCGGGGATGGTGTCGTGGTGGATGGTGATGTGGCGCTGGGTGCGGAGCTTGTCGACGAGCTTCTGGATCGCCGGCGGGGTCACCACCTCGTCCGCCTCGCCTTGGATGATGATCCCCGACGACGGGCACGGCGCGAGGAACGAAAAATCGTACATGTTGGCGGGCGGGGCGATCGAGATGAAGCCCTTGATCTCGGGCCGCCGCATCAGCAACTGCATCCCGATCCACGCGCCGAAGCTGACCCCGGCGATCCACGTGGTCTCGGCCTCGGGGTGGATCTGCTGGACCCAGTCGAGCGCCGAGGCGGCGTCGGACAGTTCGCCGATCCCGTTGTCGAACGTCGACTGGCTCTTGCCCACCCCGCGGAAGTTGAAGCGCATCGTCGCGAACCCGCGGCGGACGAAGGTCTGGTAGAGCAATTGCACGATCTTGTTGTTCATCGTGCCCCCCGCCTGGGGGTGCGAGTGGAGGATCATCGCGACCGGCGCGCGCGGCCGCGGCCCGGGATGGAAACGGCCTTCGAGGCGGCCTTCGGGGCCGGGAAAAATCACTTCGGGCATAAGGCTTTGGTGCTCGCGTAAACTGGGGGCCGGACGGGGCGGGTGCGCCGCGGCGGCGGCTCCTATATAGGGTCGGCGGTTAAACAGGCAATCGGCAGAAATTCGCGCAAAAATGACCGACCGGCTCTATCTCGACCACGCCGCCACCACCCCGGTGCTGCCCGCGGCGCGGGCGGCGATGGCTGAGGCGCTCGAGCGCTGGGCCAACCCCAGCTCGCCCCACGCCGACGGCCGCGCTGCGCGCGCCGAACTCGAGCGGGTGCGCGACCGCGTCAAGCAGGCGCTCGACTGGCGTCATGACGTCATTTTCACCTCGGGGGCGAGCGAGGCGATCGCCATCGCCGCCGCCCGCGCCACCGTCGCCAGCCGAGCGCGCGGCCCGACCGAGCATGACGCGGTGGTCGCGGCGATGGGCCCGACCGCGGTCCAGCTGTTGGTGGGGTCCGATGGCGTGATCGACCCTGTGGTGCTCGATTGCGAGTTGGCCGAGGGGCCGACGCTAGTCGCCATCCAGCACGTCAACAACGAGACGGGGGTGATCCAGCCGCTCGGCGCCATCGCGGCGCGGGTGCGCGCGGCGGGATCGCTGCTGCTCGCCGATTGCGCGCAGGGGGCAGGCAAGATCGCGCTGCCCGACGCCGACTTCATCGCCATCTCGGGCCACAAGTTCGGCGGCCCGCCGGGGATCGGCGCGCTACTGGTGCGCGATATCGCCACGCTGGCCCCGAGCGGCGGGCAGGAAAAGGGCTATCGCCGCGGCACCGAAAACCTCCCCGCCGCCGCTGCAATGGCCGCTGCGCTCGAAACGCGCGCGTTCGCCGACGAGATGCCGCGGCTGGCCAGGCTGCGCGAGCGGCTCGAGCAGGCCATCGTCGCCGACGGCGGAACGGTGATCGCCCCCGGCGCCGAGCGCATCGCCACCATCGGCGCCTTTGCATTGCCCGGCGTGACCAGCGCCAGCCAATTGGTCGCGCTCGACCTCGCCGGGATCGCGGTGTCGGCGGGCAGCGCCTGCTCGTCGGGCAGCATGAAGACCAGCCGCGTCCTCACCGCGATGGGGGTGCTCGAGGAGGTTGCCGGGTGCACCATCCGAGTCAGCTTCGGCCCCGACACCAGCGAGGCCGACCTCGACCGCTTCATCGCCGAGTGGCGCCGCATCGCCGACCGCGCCCGGACCCGCGTGGCATGATCTACCTCGATTACCAGGCCACCACCCCGCTCGCGCCCGAAGTCGCCGAGGCGATGGAGCCGTGGGCGCAGGAAAAATTCGCCAACCCGCATGCGCCGTCACGCTGGGGCCGCGAGGCCGCGGCGGCAATTGAGGTGGCGCGAGAGCAGGTCCAAGACGCGATCTACCCCAACTCCGTTCGTGTCGAGCGAAGTCGAGACACCTCGAGCCCCGCCGAGAGGTCCCTCGACGACGCTCGGGATGAACGGATCAATGGCAGCCTCGCCTTCACCGGCAGCGCGACCGAGGCGCTCAACTGGGCGCTCAAGGGCACGCTCGAGCAGGCCCCGCGCGGCCGCACCCGCATCGTCACCATCGCCACCGAGCATGCCGCGGTGCTCGACAGTTGCGACTGGCTTGAGGGGCGCGGGGTCGAGGTCACCCGCCTCGGCGTCGGCGACGACGGCCTGATCGACCCCGAGGCGCTCGCCGCCGCGCTCGATGAGCGCGTCGCGCTGGTCGCGGCAATGCTGGTCAACAATGAAATCGGCGTGATCCAGCCGATCGCCGCCATCGCCGACGCCGCCCGCAAGGTCGGCGCGCTGATGCTGTGCGACGCGGTGCAAGGCCTCGGCCGGGTGCCGATCCCCGCCGGTCCCGACCTGATCGCGGTCTCCGCGCACAAGCTCCACGGCCCCAAGGGCATCGGCGCGCTGTGGATGCGGGAGGGGGCCGAACCTGCCACGCTGATCCACGGCGGCGGGCAGGAGCGGGGGCTGCGATCGGGGACGCTGTCGCCGGCGCTGTGCGTCGGCTTCGGTGCCGCGACGAAACTCGCCCAGGAGCGCCGCGAGCAGGACCAGGATTTCCTCGACTGCCTGTGGCGCACCGCGCTCGCCGCGCTCGGCCCGAGCTGGACCATCAACGGCAGCGAAGTGCGGCGCTGTCGCGGCAATCTCAACATCCGCCGCCCCGGGCTCGACGCGGCGCGGCTGATCTCGGACCTGCGCGAGATCGCTTTCTCGCTGGGCTCGGCGTGCGCCAGCGGCTCGGGCCGCCCCAGCCACGTGCTGCGCGCGCTCGGCCTGACCCCGCAGCAAACGCGCGCCTCGATCCGCCTCGGGTTCGGCCGCTACACCACCACCCGCGAACTCGAATCGGCGTGCCGCCGGATCACCGAGGCCGCCGACGCCCAGCGCGGCCTCGCCGCATGACGCTGGTGCGCTTCCACAAGGCCGACGGCACCCTCGACCGCGAGGTCGTCGCCGAACCCGGGCAGCGCCTGCTCGACGTCGCCTGGGCCAATGGCCAGCCGCTCGAGGGCGCGTGCGAGGGAGTGATGGCGTGCTCGACCTGCCACGTCATCGTCGACGCGGCGGATTTCGACCGCCTGCCGCCCGCCGGCGAGGAGGAAGAAGACCTGCTCGACATCGCCGCCGCGGTCACCCGCACCTCGCGCCTGGCGTGCCAGATTCTGATGAGCGAGACCCTCGAAACCCTCAGCGTCCGAATCCCCACCGCCGCTCGCAACTGGTCGCGTAGCTGAGGGTGTGCCCCTGCGAAGGCTGGGACCCAGTCTGGATCCCTCCCTTCGCAGGGATACAATCTTGCCAGCGCGACGCTCCTCCACCATATGCCCGCTCGGGAGTCGGGCGGACGGTGCTGTCGCCAACCTGGTCAGATCCGGAAGGAAGCAGCCACAACGATTTCGCCCCGGGTCGTTCCGGCTCCCACCTTTCTCGCGCTCGCAATGCCGCGCTGCACCCCCTAAACCAGCCCCGATGAGCGACGACGAATCACCCGGCCTCGGCCTCGACCTGCCCGAGGCCGCGCCACCGCCCAAGGCCGACCCCGCTTACCGCGTGCTCGCCCGCAAATACCGCCCGCAAAGCTTCTCCGAGCTGATCGGCCAGGACGCGATGGTCACCACGCTCGGCCACGCCATCGCCCGCGGCCGCATTGCCCATGCCTTCCTCCTCACCGGGGTGCGCGGGGTCGGCAAGACGTCCACGGCCAGGTTGGTCGCCAAGGCGCTCAACTGCGTCGGCCCCGACGGCACCGGCGGCCCGACCATCGACCCGTGCGGAGTGTGCGAGCATTGCGTCGCGATCGCCGAGGGCCGCCATATCGACGTGATCGAGATGGACGCCGCGTCGCACACCGGGGTCGACGACGTGCGCGAGATCATCGACGCGGTGCGCTACGCTTCGGTTTCGGCGCGCTACAAGATCTACATCATCGACGAAGTCCACATGCTGTCGAAGAACGCATTCAATGCGTTATTGAAGACACTTGAGGAACCGCCTGAGCATGTGAAGTTCCTCTTCGCGACCACCGAAGTGGCCAAGGTGCCGGTCACCGTGCTGTCGCGCTGCCAGCGTTTCGACCTCCGCCGCATCCCCGCCGCCACGCTCGCCGCGCACTTCGCCGCGGTGTCCGAGGCCGAGGGGGTTTCCGTGGAATCCGAGGCACTTGGCATGATCGCCAAGGCGGCCGAGGGCTCTGCCCGCGACGGTCTCTCGATCCTCGACCAGGCGATCGCACATGGTGCTGGCAGTGTCACCGCCGACCAGGTCCGCGACATGCTCGGCCTCGCCGACCGCGGCCGCATCCGCCGCCTGCTCGAGCTTGTGCTGGCCGGCGACGCCACCTCCGCGCTGGCCGAGATGGATGAAGCGCATGCACTGGGCATCGACCCTTCGGCCTTGCTGCGCGGGCTGATGGAGGAATTGCACGGCGCCACCCGGGTCAAGGCCGGCGCCAGCGGCGATGCGCTGATTTCGGCCGAGCAGCGCGCCGGGGCGCAGGCGCTCGCCGAGCAATTGTCGTGGTCGCACATCCACCGCCTGTGGCAGCTGCTGCTCAAAGCGCTGACCGATGTCGCGATCGCCCCCGACCCGCAGGAAGCCGCGACGATGGGCCTGCTGCGGTTGATCCACGCCGCCGATTTGCCCGACCCGGCGAGCCTGCTCGCGCGGATCGCCGGAGGCGGGGAGGCGGCGTCCTCCGCGAAAGGCGCCCCCGCGCCCGCCAAACCCTCAGCCCCAACCGCCCAGCTCCCCGCCAGTTTTGCGGAATTGGTCAAGCAGATTGGCGCCAATGGCAAACATCTGCTCGCGCAGCAGCTCCACGACCAGGTCGGCGTGGTGCGCTTTGCCCCGCCCGAGCTTGCGCTGCGCCCGCTGCGCCCGCTCGGCCCCGACTGGCCGCGCGACCTCGCCGCGGCGCTCAAGGGCATGACCGCGACCAGCTGGCAGGTCAGCCTGTCGGACGAGCCCGGCGAGCCCTCGCTGCTCCAGCAAGAGGCGATGGCCGAGGAACAAGTGCGCGCCGAAGTGCTTTCCGATCCCAACGTCCGCTCGCTGCTCGACGCGTTCCCCGATGCCAGCCTCGAGACATTTTCCACGAAAGGCGCCTGACATGCCCAGCCTCGAAGAAATCATGCAGATGGCCCAGAACGTCCAGGCCGAGATGCAGAAAGCGCAGGACAGCCTCGACAAGATCGAGGTCGAGGGCGCGGCCGGCGGCGGGCTGGTCAAGGTCCGCGCCACCGCCAAGGGCCGCGTCATCGGGGTCACCATCGACGATAGCCTGCTGAGCCCTTCGGAAAAGACCATGGTCGAGGATTTGATCACCGCGGCGATCAACGACGCCCGCACCAAGGCCGACGCCGCCGCCGCGCCGGCAATGGAAAAGATGACCAGCGGCATCCCGTTGCCGCCCGGCTTCAAGCTGCCGTTTTAAAATCCTCCCTCGATTCAGCGGGGGAGGTGGCAGCGCAGCTGACGAAGGGGGACTTGTATCCCCGTTCATTCGTGGCACACTCCGCGCCTGGGGATGAAGGAGGGTCGCTTGGCGCTGGGCGCGATGCAGAACTGGCCGCTGCGCGTGATGCGCATCCTCGACCATGCCGAGCGCCAGTTCCCGACCCGCGAAATCGTCTCCGCCTGGGCCGACGGCAGCATCACCCGCACCGACTGGCGCAGCGTCATCGCGCAATCGCGCAAGCTCGCGCAAAAGCTCGTCCGCATCGGGATCAACCGCGGCGACCGCGTCGCCACGCTGGCGATGAACCACGCCCGCCACCTGGTCGCCTGGTACGGCGCGGTCGGCATGGGCGGGGTCGTGCACACCCTCAACCCGCGGCTGTTCGACGACCAGCTCGCCTATATCGCCAACCACGCCGAGGACCGCGTTCTCCTTTACGACCGCGCCTTCAAGCCGCTGGTCGAGCGCCTCCAGCCGCAGCTTTCCACCATCGAGCATTTCATCTGCATGGAAGACGAGCTCGACTCCTGGATCGCCGGCGAGGACGGCGATTTCGCCTGGGTCGAGGGCGACGAAACCGAGCCGTGCGGCCTGTGCTACACCTCGGGCACCACCGGTAATCCCAAGGGCGTGCTGTACACCCACCGCTCGACCACGCTCCACGCGATGGCCGAGGTCGCCCCCGATTTGTTCGGCCTGTCGACGCGCTCGGTGGTGCTGCCGATCGTCCCGATGTTCCATGCCAACGCGTGGGGGGTGCCGTGGGCGGCGCCGCTGTCGGGGTGCAAATTGGTGCTCTCGGCCGACTACCGCCCGGCGCAATTATGCGATCTTTACCGCGACGAAGGCGTCACCCATTCGGCCGGCGTCCCGACCGTCTGGCTCGGCATGATCGAGCATGTCGAGCGCACGGGCGCCGAGCTCGGCAGCTTGCAGCATGTCACCATCGGCGGCTCAGCCGCGCCGCGCTCGATGATCGACTGGTTCCAGCGCCGCGGGGTGATGGTCGGCCACGCGTGGGGCATGACCGAAACCTCGCCGATCGGCACCTGCGGCGCGCCCTCGGCCGACTGGGACGACAAGAGCGCGGCCGAGCAGGTCGACTACATCGCGCGCCAGGGCCGCGGCGTGTTCGGGGTCGAGCTGCGCATCGTCGACGATGATGGAAAAGAATTGCCGCGCGACGGGGTCGCGTCGGGCCGCCTTCAGGCCCGCGGGCCGTGGGTGGTCAAGCGCTACTTCAAGGAACCCGCCGATGCGCTCGACGCCGAAGGATGGTTCGACACCGGCGACGTCGCCATCCTCCACCCCGACGGGACAATGCAGATCACCGACCGCTCGAAAGACGTAATCAAGTCGGGCGGGGAGTGGATCAGCTCGATCGAACTCGAGAATGTCGCGGTCGGTTGTGCCGGGGTCGCCGAGGCCGCGGCGATCGGCATTGCCCACCCCAAGTGGGACGAGCGGCCGCTGCTGCTGGTCGTCCGCGCCGCCGACAGCGAGGTCGGCGAGGACGCCATCCGCGACCATCTCGCCCGCCACATCCCGCGCTGGTGGCAGCCCGACGCGATCGAGTTCGTCGCCGATCTCCCCCACACCGCCACCGGCAAGCTGTCGAAGAAAACCTTGCGCGAAACCTACCGCGACTACCGCTTCGCCAACGCCGAAGCCATGGTCGGGCGGGACTGAAGGGTTTCAAACAAAGGGCACGAAGGCACGAACCAGCACCAGGCAACAAATTTGGGGCGAAGCCCCTTTCGCGCCTTCGTGTCTTCGTGTGAAAGCACTCACTTCCTGCTCACCTGCCGCAAGCGGCTGGAAAAGCCCCGCCGCTTCCCCTAAACGCGCCGCCAACTCCCGCACGCACTTACCCAAAAGGATCCGCGACCCGATGGCCGCTCAATACAGCTTTGTGATGAAGGGCCTGACCAAGACCTTCCCCGGCGCCCCCAAGCCCGTCCTCAACAACCTCTCGCTGCAATTCTACCCCGACGCCAAGATCGGCATCGTCGGCCCCAACGGCTCGGGCAAGTCGACCCTGATGAAGATCATGGCCGGTCGCGACACCGAGTTCAGCGGCGAGGCGTGGGCCGGCGACGGCATCACCGTCGGCTATCTCGAGCAGGAACCCCAGCTCGACCCGACCAAGACCGTGATGGAGAATGTCCGCGAGGGCGTGAAGCCCGTCGCCGACATGATGGACCGCTTCAACGCGATCTCGGCGCTGATGGGCGATCCCCCCGAGGACGCCGATTTCGACGCGCTGATGGCCGAGATGGGCGAGCTCCAGGAAAAGATCGACGCGGTCGACGGCTGGACCCTCGACAACCAGCTGGAGATCGCGATGGACGCGCTGCGCTGCCCGCCCGGCGACGCAGCCATCGACAATCTCTCGGGCGGCGAAAAGCGCCGCGTCGCGCTGACCAAATTGCTCTTGCAAAAACCCGGCATCCTGCTGCTCGACGAGCCGACCAACCACCTCGACGCCGAAAGCGTCCAGTGGCTCGAAAAGCATCTTGTCGACTATCCCGGCAACGTCATCCTCGTCACCCACGACCGATATTTCCTCGACAATGTCGTCAACTGGATCCTCGAATTGGATCGCGGCAAATACTTCGTCTACGAAGGCAATTACTCGACCTACCTCGACAAGAAGGCCAAGCGCCTCGAGCAGGAAGGCCGCGAGGACGAGGGCCGCCAGAAGGCGATTTCGCAAGAGCTCGAGTGGATCCGCCAGTCGCCCAAGGCGCGCCAAACCAAGTCCAAGGCGCGCATCAAGGCGTTCGACCAATTGGTCGAGGCGGCCGAGAAGCACACTTTGGGCAAGGCGCAAATCGTCATCCAAACCCCGACGCGGCTCGGCGGCAACGTGATCGAGGCCAAGGGGCTGACCAAGGCCTATGGCGACAAATTGCTGTTCGAGGACCTCTCGTTCAACTTGCCGCCGGGCGGGATCGTCGGGGTGATCGGCCCCAACGGCGCGGGCAAGACCACTTTGTTCAAGCTGATCATCGGCAGCGAGCAGCCCGACGGCGGCAGCGTCGCGGTCGGCGACACCGTGCGCTTGGGCTTCGTCGACCAGAGCCGCGACGCGCTCAACCCCAAGCATAATGTGTGGGAGGAGATCTCCGGCGGGCACGAGCTGATGACCGTCGGCAAGCAGGAAATGCAGACCCGCGCTTATGTCGGCGCGTTCAACTTCAAGGGCACCGACCAGCAGAAGAAGGTCGGCCAGCTATCGGGTGGCGAGCGCAATCGCGTCCACTTGGCGAAAATGCTCAAGGAAGGCGGCAACGTGTTGCTGCTCGACGAGCCCACCAACGACCTCGACGTCGAGACCTTGCGCGCGCTCGAGGAAGCGCTGGAGAATTTCGCCGGCTGCGCGGTGATCATCAGCCACGACCGCTTCTTCCTCGACCGCCTCGCCACCCACATCCTCGCCTTCGAAGGCGACAGCCACGTCGAATGGTTCGAAGGCAATTTCGAAGCGTATGAGGAAGACAAGCGCCGCCGCATGGGGCCTGAGGCGGACCGGCCGCACCGCATGACGTACAAAAAGCTGACGCGATAGTTGACGCCGCTCGGTCCACGCCGCGGTCAGCCGACCTTCACTCGTCCCTTCATCACGTCCCCGCTCCACCGATGGAGGTCGAATAGGGCGTAGGTCTGAGCCTGCGCGTTGCCGGCATAGTCGGTGGCGAAACCCTTGAGCGCCTCGGCCTGCATCGAGGCGAGATTGTCCGAAAAGCCATTTTCGCAATCGGGATTGTAGAGCACCATGCCGAAGCCGCTTTTCTCGAGCGTTGCGCGGAGCGGGGCATCGGGCGCCATCGCGCTCAGTTTAGCGACCGAAGCCGGGCTCTTGAGCAACTGGAGGACATTGCCCCGCATGTTCGCCTCAATACCCGCGCTCCTCAGCATGTCTCCCACGCGGGGGATTTGCCAGTGGCTCGGGGCAAAGATGTAAGCCGTGCCGAAGTCGAGATCGAGGCCGAGCGCATCCGACAAACTAGCCAGCGCAGAATCGATATTCCGGTTCAACTCGCCGTCCGGTCCCGAATGCGAGGGACGAGGATCGGCGGCGAAGCGCGGGGCGGCGGATTGAACGACCTTCCGGCCAAA
The DNA here is from genome assembly GCF_031426035.1 of Sphingomonas sp. Taxonomy (GTDB): domain Bacteria; phylum Pseudomonadota; class Alphaproteobacteria; order Sphingomonadales; family Sphingomonadaceae; genus Sphingomicrobium. Next base: position 13,497 of record NZ_JANPKO010000150.1, read on the forward strand.
CATGGCTTTGCCTCTCCTTGATCGGATTGGCTGTCGTCTGCCAGTTCCGCCTTAAAGAATGGCAAACGGTCATCGCGCAAGGTCGGGATAAAGCGCGAAACCACGTTCCGTCCGCAGGGGTCAGGCCGCTGCCACAGCCAACACCGGCGGCGCACAAGCCACAGGAAGCTGACGCAGTAAGTCCCTTTACCCGACGGCCAATCGTCGCGACTATGCCGGCGTTTGGAGGGGGAGTTTCACCGATGGGCGATCGTATGGCTGCGCTGGTCGCCGCGGCCGTTTTGCTTCCCCCGACCGTGTTCCTGATCTGGCTGTTGATCCGCAACCTGATCGCCCGCCTGCGCGACCTCCGCGACGCAATCGACCAGACACGGCGGCGCAACGGTGAAGATCGCTGACATCCTGAAAGCGTTGACAATGCTGGCGCCTCCCGTCGCAGGAGGACAAATTCTCGGTAGTTCAATTCAATGATCACCGTGACCGCACCGGTCTGGCTGTGGAGCGGAGGGCAGGGGAGTTGGCACTTCCTCACCATCCCGCCCGCGCAGGCGCTCGAGATCAAGCTCGAGGCGACCGCCGCCGGCCCGCGCCGCGGGTTCGGCTCGGTGCGGGTCGCCGCGACGATCAACGCGGTCCGGTGGACAACCTCGGTGTTCCCGCAGCAATCGGGCGGCTACATCCTGCCGATCAAGGCCGACGTCCGCCGCCGCGCGGGGATCGCCGCCGGCGACGAGGTCACGGTGACACTGGACCTGGTGTAGCGCGCAGCGCTAGCGCAGCGCTTTGAGCGTCTCGGCGCTCTGCTCGTAGCCCTTGGCCATCGCGCTCAAGATCTCCGACGCCTCGCGGTCGTTGGTGGCCTGCGCCAGGCGGCGGCAGCGGCTGGCCTGGTCGGCGAGCGCGCCGCATTGCTCAGCGGTGACGTCGATCAGCATGTTGACCGCGCCGGTGAACCGGCCGGCCACGTCGAACAACGGGGTGGGGTGGGGGCGGAAGGCGACGCGGCCGCCGTCGGGGCGCTCGGCGATCGCGATCTCGTTGCGGATCGGCGCGCGGCGGCGGATCGCCTCGGCCATCGGGCACGCCTCGTGGGGGAGGAACTCGCCGCTCATCGTGTACAGCCGCCAGGTCACGCACCAGCGGTCGTGGCCGAGCTGCGGCTCGCGCCCGGCGAATTTGACGCAGGCCTGGTTCCAATAGGTCACCGCGCCTGTCACGTCGGTCATGTACACCGGGATCGGCAGCGCATCGAGCACCGCATGGCAATCGCCGCGCTCGGCGGCTTCGAGCGCTACGCTGACATAATGATCGGCCTCGTCGGGGGCGAGCATCGGGTCATTCTGGTCGGAATCCCGCATCGAGCAGTTGAACCCGTGGCCGGCGCGCAGGTTCCTGCGGTCAACCACATCGTTCCCGACTGTGTCGGCTAGACCACAGTCAGCCGGTCTCGTCGCTCATCAAATCGTCGCGCGGCGGGTCGTCGCGGCGGCCCACCGCGCGGTTGCGACCGAGCGCGGCGTCGACGCTCCACGGCCCCGGACCGGCTGCGGCGATCAGCAGGAACACGAAGCAATAGAGGATCGCCGCGTCGCCGCCATTGGCCAGCGGGAAGGTCGATTGCGGGGCGTGGAACATCCAGTAGGCGACCGCCATCTCGCCCGACAATATGAACGCTACCGGGCGCGACAGCAGTCCGGCGAGCAGCAGCAGCCCGCCGACCAATTCGAGCAACCCGCCGACCCAGATGAACGAGCCCACCGGGGGCATCGGCATCTCGGTCGCCGGGAAGCCCAACAGCTTGGCGCTGCCGTGGAGCAGGAAAATCAGCGCGGCGACAATCCGCAGCAGGCTCAGCGCTTGCGGGGCAAAGCGCCCGCCGAAAGTGCCGCCGCCGCCGGTCACAGCGCGACTTCCGCGCGATGCTCGTCCTGGTGCTCCTTGCCGGGGTCGATGTTGAACAGCATCTTGAGCGCGGCGGCCTTCAAGGTGGCGCCGGTCGCCGCCTCCCACACGTCGGCCTTGTCGGCGTCGAAGCGGATCAGCGCCAGGTCCGGATCGTCCTTGCCGTCCTTGTACCAGCTGGCGATGATCGGGTTCCACAGCCGCTCGATTACCGCGCGGTCCTGGTCGAGCACGAGCTTGCCGTGGATCGAGGCGAACAGTTTATGGTCCTTGGCGGCGAACGTCGCGATCGCCTTGTTCGATTTGGCCAGGCCCTTGACCAGATCCTCGGAATGCGCGGCGAAAAAGTAGATCTTGCCGGGCTGGTCGTCGTCGGCATCCTTGGGGCGGTCGACCTGGGCGGTCATCGGGCGGGTGAAATCGTCGTCGACACCGTGCAGGCCGAGCATCACGAAGCGGCTGTCTTCGAGCTCCTCCCACAATTTCTTCTCGAGGCGCTGCTGGGTTTCGCGGTCGCTGGTCATCTGTCGCTCTCCTGAAGGCAATGCGGCGGCCTCCGCGGCTGGCCTTGGAACGGACATGCGCGATGCCGGTTCCCGCCGCGTCAGCGCAGCCGCTTGACCCTGAGCCGCCCGTCCGGTCCCTCCTGGACCTCGAAATTCGGCACCGCCTTGATCAGGTCGGACAGCCGGGTGAAACCGTAATTGCGCGCGGCGAAGCTCGACACCGCGTTGGCGCGCTGGCCGAGCTCGGACAGCGCGGCATAGCCGTCCTCGTCGCGCTTGGACGCCTTGTACGCCGAGCCGAGCACCTGCAGCAGCTCGGCATCGACCGGGCGCCGGCCGGCGCCGGCCTCGGGCTGCTCGAGCGCCTCCGAGCCGTCGAGGTCGAGCGCGGCGACATCGTAGAAGCGCGAGCAGGCCTGCTGGAAGCTGATCGGGGTCTTGGCGGTGCCGAAGCCGTAGACCGGCAGCCCGTCCTGCTTGATGCGCATCGCGAGCGGCAGGAAGTCGCTGTCGCTCGACATGATCCCGAACCCGTCGACGCGCCCGCCAAACAGCAAATCCATAGCCTCGATCACCATTCGCATGTCGGTCGCGCTCTTGCCCTTGACCACGTCGAACTGCTGGACCGGCAGGATCGAGTGCATCCCGGTCAGGTTTCCCCACCCCTTGAGGCTGGCCTTGGCCCAATTGCCGTAGGCGCGGCGGATATTGATCGTGCCCAATTCGCCGAGCACCAGCAGCACCTCGTCGAGATGCTCGGGCGAGGCGTTGTCGGCGTCGATCAGCAGGGCAATATTGGCTTCGGCAGTCGGCGGGCGGTCGTTCATGGCGCGAATCGTTTCATATCGCCGTCTTAACCGATCGATGCGGGAACGAAACGCCCCCTCAAGCACTGAAACCCGAACAGGGAACGAAGTCGCAGGAGTAATCACATGAAACGTTTCGCAATCGCCGCCGCGCTGGCTGGCAGCATCGCCGTCACCGGCTGCGCCACCAACCCGTACGGCTATAACGACGGCTACAACAACAACCGCCAGGTCAACCGCACCGTCGGCGGCGCCGCGGTCGGCGCGGCTGCCGGCGCTGCGCTCGGCGCAGTGGTCGGCGGGGTCAGCCCGGTCCAGGGCGCGATCGCCGGCGGCATCGCCGGTGCCGTCCTCGGCAACGTCATCAAGGGCCGCCAATATTACCGCGATACCCGCGGCTATTGCTATTACGTCGACCAGTACGGCCGGCCGATCTATGATTATAATACCCGCTGCTAGTTCTTTGAACTGACAGCAAAATTGCTAGGCGGGGCGGAAGCTATCTTCCGCCTCGTCGAGCAAATACAGGCGCCCTTCCTCGATCGAGAAGTGGGCGCCGTGCAAGGCCAGGCGCCCGTCGCCCTCACGCTGCGCGATCCACGGGAATGTCCGCAAATTGGCCAGCGACACCCGCACGCCCTCCAATTCCATCGCCAGATACGCCTCACGGTCGAGCTCGGGATGCGCCTCGCGCACCTTGTCCCGCGCCGTGCGCAATTGATCGACCCAGCCGGCGATGAAATGCCCGGCGCCATGCGCGGCCTGGTCGAATTGGCCGGTCAGCGCCGCCGCGCAGCCGCCGCAAAAGCCGTGGCCGAGCACGACGATCTCCTCCACCTCCAACTGCGTCACCGCGAACTCGAGCGCCGCCGACACCCCGTGAAGGCCCGGCGCGGTCTCGAACGGCGGGGCGAGGTTGGCAACATTGCGCACGACGAAAATCTCGCCCGGCCGAACGTCGAAAATCTGCGCCGGCTCGACCCGGCTGTCGGAGCAGGCGATCACCATCACCTTGGGGCTTTGGCCCTCGGCCAGCTCGGCCCAGCGGGCGCGCTCGCGCTGCCAGCCATCGGTGCGGAAGCGGCGGTAGCCGTCGACGAGGTCGGTGAAGCGGGTCATCGCGCCCGTCGCTAGCCAGCGCGGGGAGGGGTGGCAAGCGGGAGGAGGGGGTGGCAAGCGGGGCCGCCAATCGCTATCTGGCGGGCATGAACGCGCCCACCGCCGTCCCGCACCCGCCGCGCCAGCGCAAGCCCGACTGGATCCGGGTCAAGGCGCCGACCAGCGCCGGCTTCGCCGAGACCCGCGCCTTGATGCGCTCGCTCGGCCTCAACACGGTGTGCGAGGAGGCGGCCTGCCCCAACATCGGCGAGTGCTGGACCAAGAAGCACGCGACGGTGATGATCCTCGGCGACACCTGCACGCGCGCCTGCGCCTTCTGCAACGTCAAGACCGGCATGCCGCGCGCGGTCGACCTGCTCGAACCCGAGCATGTCGCGACCGCCGCCGCCGAGCTCGGCCTCGAGCATATCGTCGTCACCTCGGTCGATCGCGACGACTTGCCCGACGGCGGCGCGAGCCAGTTCGTAAAGGTCATCGAGGCGCTCAGGCGCACCACCCCCAACACCACGATCGAAATCCTCACCCCCGACTTTCGCAACAAGAGCGAAGCGGCGGTCACCGCGATCATCGAGGCCGGGCCCGACGTCTACAATCACAACCTCGAGACGGTGCCGCGGCTGTACCCCACCATCCGCCCCGGCGCGCGCTACTATGCCTCGTTGAGATTGCTCGAGAGCGTCAAGCGCCAGGCCCCGCATATCTTTACCAAATCCGGCGTGATGGTCGGGCTTGGCGAGCAGCGGCTCGAGGTCCACCAGGTGATGGACGACATGCGCTCGGCGGGGATCGATTTCCTCACCATGGGGCAATATCTCCAGCCAACCCCGCGCCACGCGACGGTCGAGGAGTTCGTCACCCCGCAGGCGTTCGATGCCTATGCCGCGATTGCGCGCGCGAAAGGTTTCCTGCTCGTCGCCGCCTCTCCGCTGACTCGCTCGAGCTACCATGCCGGCGACGATTTCCGGAAGATGCAGGCGGCGCGCGCGGCGCAGCTGGGTAAATCCTCCCCGGCTTTGGCCGGGGAGGGGGACCATGCGTAGCATGGTGGAGGGGTTCTTTGGCCGCTCCCGAGGACCCCTCCACCATCCAATCTTAGTTGGATGGTCCCCCTCCCCGAGAACTCTCGGGGAGGAATAATGCCCCGCCACAGCGAAACCCGGCACCTTCCATATTCGCCGGAACAACTGTTCGACATGGTCGCCGATGTCGGGCGCTACGACGAATTCCTGCCGTGGGTGGTCGCGGTGCGGGTGCGCTCGTCGAGCGAAGCCGAGACGGTCGCCGACCTGGTGGTCGGCTTCAACGCGTTCAAGGAGCGCTTCACCAGCCGCGTCACCAAGCAGCGCCCCGAGCGGATTTGCGTCGACTACATCGAGGGCCCGCTCAAATATCTCAAGAACGAGTGGCGCTTCGAGCCCGCGCCGGGCGGCGGCACCAAGGTCCATTTCGCGGTCGATTTCGCGTTCCGCTCGCGATTGTTCGAGACGCTCGCCGGGCAGATGTTCGACCGCGCGCTCAGGCGCATGACCGGCGCGTTCGAGGCGCGCGCCGCCGAGCTTTACGGCATCAGCAGCTCGAGCGCGCAAAGCGCCGCCTGAAGCCGCACCCCGCCGCGGCCCTCGTCGGCGAAATGCTTTTGGTCGGCGACGATGGTGTCGGGGTCGGCGTCGCGCTCGGCGCGCGCGAACACCACCGTCCCGACCGGCTTGGATTCGGTGCCGCCGCCGGGCCCGGCGATCCCGGTGATCGCCACCGCGACATCGGCCTTGGATGACGTCAGCGCGCCCTGCGCCATCGCCCACGCGGTGGCGATGCTGACCGCGCCGAACGTTTCGACCACGTCCTGGCTGACGTGGAGGTCGTCGATCTTGGCGGCGTTGGAATAAGTCACGTAGCCGGCCTCGAAGATGTCCGACGAGCCGGGGATTTCAGTCAGCGCGGCGCACACCAGGCCGCCGGTGCAGCTTTCGGCGACCGCGACATGGCGCCCGGCCTTGCGGTTGGCCTCGACCACCTCGCGCGCCTTATCGACGAGGATTTGCGGCAGCAGCGTGTCGGTCATTGATTGAGCTCCATGCGGATGCTGGCCACCGCCTGCGCCGCGATTCCTTCGCGGCGGCCGGTAAAGCCGAGCCCCTCGGTGGTGGTGGCCTTGATGCTGACCTGCGCGACGCCGACGCCGAGGATGCCCGCGACCCGCGCTCGCATCGCCTCGCGGTGGGGGCCGACCTTGGGCGCCTCGCAGATGATCGTGCAGTCGACATGGTCGATTAGCCCGCCGCCGTCGCGGATCAGTTGCGCGGCATGGGCAAGGAAGACCTCGGACGCGGCGCCCTTCCACTGCGGGTCGGACGGCGGGAAATGCGCGCCGATATCACCGAGGCCTGCGGCGCCGAGCAAGGCGTCGGTGATCGCGTGCAGCGCGACGTCGGCGTCGCTGTGCCCGGCCAGCCCGCGCTCATGCGGCACCGCGATCCCGCCGAGCATCACTGGCCCGTCGCCGGCAAAGCCGTGGACGTCGAAGCCCATGCCGGTGCGGCCGACCAGGCGGGCGGCGAGCAGCGCCTCGGCCCGCGCCCAGTCGGCGGGCCCGGTCAATTTGTCGAGCATGGCATCGCCTTCGACCGTCGCGACCTTCAAGCCGGCCGCCAGCATCAGCGACGATTCGTCGGTCGGCGCGGCGCCCTTGGCTTCGTCGAAGGCATAAAGAAGATCCTCGGCATGGAACGCCTGCGGGGTCTGCACGCGGAGCATCCGCGCGCGGTCGACCGGGTCGCGCAGCACGCTGTCGCCCTTGGCCAAAGTGTCGGAGACCGACAGCACCGGCACCGCGCCGTCATGCCCGTCGAGCGCGCCGAGCAGCCGGTCGACCACCGCCGGCGGGCAGAACGGCCGCGCCGCGTCGTGGACCAGCACCACGCCGCCGCCGATCGCCTCCAGGCCATTGCGGACGCTGTCGTGGCGCTCCCGCCCGCCGCGGATCAGCGCGCCGACATCGCGCCCCCCGAGCGCGCTGGTAGCCAGCTCGTCCTGCCCGTCGCCGACCACCACCCGCACCGCGTCTATCCGCGGATGCCCGAGCAGCGCGTCGACCGCATGCGCCAGCACCGGCTTGCTCCCAAGCGCGCGAAACTGCTTGGGCATCTCGCCGCCAAGGCGCGAGCCGCTGCCGGCGGCGACGATGAGGGCGGTCACTTTGTCGTCCACTGTAATCCGTTCGCCCTGAGCTAGTCGAAGGGCTGTCCTTACGCCTGCACTCGGGAAAAGAGAAAGCAGTCCTTCGACCGGCTCAGGACGAACGGTTGTTTGGGTGCCTATATTTCTGTAAAGGCGCGCCTTCCCATGACCATGCTGAAGCCCATCGACGTCGGACCCGTCCGCATCGCCTCGCCGGTCATCCTGGCGCCGATGACCGGCGTCACCGACATGCCGTTCCGCCGTACCGTCAAGCGCTTCGGCACCGGCCTCACGGTGAGCGAGATGATCGCCAGCCAGGCGATGGTGCGCGAAACCCGCCAGTCGCTCCAGAAAGCACTGTGGGACCCGTCGGAGGAGCCGGTGTCGTTGCAGCTCGCCGGGTGCGAGCCGGCGGTGATCGCCGAGGCGGCCAAGCTCAATGAGCAGCGCGGCGCCGCGATCATCGACATCAACATGGGCTGCCCGGTCAAGAAGGTCGTCAACGGCGACGCCGGTTCGGCCTTGATGCGCGACTTGCCGCTGGCCGCCGCGATCCTCGCCGCGACGGTCAAGGCGGTGGCGCTGCCGGTGACGCTCAAGATGCGCATGGGGTGGGACCATGCCAGCCTCAACGCGCCCGAACTCGCGCGCATCGCCGAGGACCTTGGGGTCAAGATGATCACCGTCCACGGCCGCACCCGCTGCCAGCTGTACAAGGGCGACGCCGACTGGGCGTTCGTGCGCCGGGTCAAGGACGCCACAACCCTGCCGGTGATCGTCAACGGCGACATCTGCTCGATCGACGATGCCAACAGCGCCCTTGCCCAGTCGGGCGCCGACGGCGTGATGATCGGCCGCGGCGCCTACGGCCGCCCGTGGCTGCTCGGCCAGGTCATGGCCGCACTCGGCGAGGGCGGCACAAAACCAGACCCCACCCTCGACGAGCAGCTCGCGACCATGCTCGGCCAGTATGACGAGATGCTCAGCCTGTACGGCACCCACACCGGGGTCAATCTCGCGCGCAAGCACATCGGCTGGTACACCAAGGGCCTGCCCGGCTCAGCCGAGCTCAGGAACAGCGTCAACCAGCAGGACGACCCGGCGGTGGTCATCGCCATGCTGCGCGAGTTCTACGCGCCGTGGCTCGCGCGCGACGCCGCCTGAGCTTTTCCCGACCGTAAAATTCTCTGCGCGCGAAGCGCACAGGTGTGTTTTTTAGGCAACGCCACCGTGCTAGGGGCGGGGCAATGAACGCGCCCGCCGCCGAATCGAAGCTGCGCTCCAAGCTTCACAGCAAATGGTTGGCGCGCGAGCGGGAGAGCGGGCGCTTTTACCGTTATGCGGCGATCGGCGCGGGCGCCGCGCTGCTCGTCACTGCGACATTGAGCGCGCTGGCGCTGAGCCGCGGCGCCGCCCCCGGCACCTTGCTGTCGCCGCCGCTGATCGCCTTGCTGCTGGTCGCCAACCTCATCCCGGCGATTGTCCTCATGGTGCTTTACTCGCGCCGCGTGGCGATGGCGCGGGCGGAGCAGGGGGGTCTCGGCTCGGGCCGCCTCCACACCCGCTTGGTCGCTTTGTTCTCGGTGATCGCCGCGGTTCCGACCGTGCTGGTGGCGATCTTCGCCTCGCTTTTGTTCCAGAGCGGCCTCGAATTCTGGTTCTCCGACCGCGCCCGCGGGATGCTCGAGAACACCGTCCAGGTCGCCCGCGCGACCTACGACGCCGAAGTCGAGCGCGTCGCCAACGAGACGGTCACCATGAGCGGCGACGTCGCCGGCTATCTGAAGATCGTGTCGATCGATGATCCGCGCTTCCTCGAGGGGTTCGGGCGCCAGGTGCTCAACCGCAACCTGTCCGAGGCGGTGATCGTCAACGTCGGCCCCGACCGCGTCGTCCGCTCGATCGCGTTGGTCAATCCGTACGACCGCCCGCTCGACAAGATCATCACCCCCGACAAGATCGCCGCGGTGGCGCGCGCGACCAGCGTCCCGGTCAATTCGTCGGACCGCATCGGCGCCTTGACCCGGCTCGACTACGGCCCCGGCACCTACCTCTACGCCGCCCGCGTGTTCGACCCCCAATTCCGCCAGCAAATCGACCGCGCCAATGCGGTGATGAGCGATTACCAGGCGCTGCTGACCCGCTCGCGCGTCAACCAGATCCGCTTCAACGCCGCGTTGCTGCTCGGCGCCTTGATCATCGTCGGCCTTGCCATCTTCGCCGCGCTCGCACTCGCCGACCGCCTGGTTCGACCGGTCGGGCAATTGGTCGCCGCCGCGGGGCGCATCGAGGAAGGCGATTTCTCGGCGCGCGTGCCGGTCTCCAACAATGAGGACGAAATCCAGACCCTCGCCTCGGCGTTCAACCGCATGACCGGGCGGCTCGAAGAGCAGACCGGCGCGCTCAAATCGGCCAACACCCAGCTCGACACCCGTCGTGCGTTCATCGAGGCGGTACTGTCGAGCGTCACCGCCGGGGTCGTCGCGCTCGACGCGCAAAATCGCATCCTGCTCATCAACCGCTCGGCCGAGGCACTGCTCCAGCAGGGCGAGGGGAGCATCGAGGGAACGCCGCTGGCCGAACTGTCGCCCGACCTCGACGACTTCCTCCACGGCGACCAGCGCGAGGCCAACGTGTTGGTCCGCGCCGGCTCGGGCCAGCGCATGCTCGCGGTCAAGCGCGTCCGCTACCAGGAAGGCGCGGTGCTCACCTTCGACGACATCACCGAGCAATTGTCCGACCAGCGCCGCGCTGCCTGGTCCGACATCGCGCGCCGTATCGCGCACGAGATCCGCAACCCCTTGACCCCGATCCAGCTCGCCGCCGAACGCCTCCAGCGCCGCTTCGGGAGCGAGATCGGCTCCGACCCCGAGACCTTCGAGCGGCTCACCGGCACCATCGTCCGCCAGGTCGGCGACCTGCGCCGGATGGTCGACGAATTCTCCAACTTCGCGCGCATGCCAAAACCGGTGTTCCGCCCCGAGAATGTCCACGAGATCGCCCGCCAGGCGTTGTTCCTGCACGAGGTCGCGCACCCCGCGCTGACCTTCGCCATCGCCCCGCCTAGCGGCGATTTCGAAATGGTGTGCGACCGCCGCCAACTCGGCCAGGCGCTCAGCAACATCGTCAAGAACGCGGTCGAAGCGATTGAAACCCGGGCCAGCCGCGGCGAGCACAGCCTCAGCGGCGACCGCGTCGAACTCAAGCTGCGCCGCGACGGCGGGCAATTGGTGATCGACGTGCTCGACACCGGCATCGGCCTGCCCGAGGAGCGCGAGCGGCTGACCGAGCCGTACATGACGACCCGCGTGCGCGGCACCGGGCTCGGGCTCGCCATCGTCAAGAAGATCGTCGAGGAGCATTTGGGCGAGATCGCCTTCCTCGACCGCCCCGGCGGCGGCACCCACGTCCGCATCGCGTTCGACGCCGACCGCCTGGCCGAGATGGACATCGCGCCGGCCGACGGCGGCGACACGGGCGAAGCGCCCGACGACGAGGGCACCGAGGCATGAACCTGAGGGAGCGGCACTGATGGCGCTGGAAGTCCTGGTAGTCGACGACGAAGCCGACATTCGCGAGCTGGTCAGCGGCGTGCTCGAGGATGAGGGCTATGCGGTGCGCACCGCGGGCGACAGCACCGCGGCGCTCGACGCGATCGAGGAACGCCGCCCGAGCCTCGTCCTGCTCGACGTGTGGCTCCAGGGCTCGCGTCTCGACGGGCTGCAATTGCTGCAGGAGATCAAGGCGCGCGACCCGAGCCTGCCGGTGCTGATGATCTCGGGCCACGGCAACCTCGACACCGCGGTCGCCGCGATCCGCGAGGGCGCGGTCGATTTCATCGAGAAGCCGTTCGAGGCCGAGCGCCTGATCCATCTGGTGTCGCGCGCGACCGATACCGAGCGGCTCAAGCGCGAGAACGCCGAGCTCCGCCACCAGGTCGGCCAGGACGAGCAGTTGAACGGCAATTCGGTCGCCATCAACACCGTCCGTGCGACCTTGAAGCGCGTCGCGCCGACCGGCAGCCGGGTGCTGATCACCGGCCCCGCCGGGGTCGGCAAGGAAATCGCCGCGCGCATGATCCATTTGTGGAGCCCGCGCGCCAAGGCGCCGTTCGTGGTCGTCTCGTCGGCGATGATGGAGCCCGAGCGGGTCGAGGAGGAATTGTTCGGCAGCGAGGCCGACGGGGTAGCGCGGCCGGGCCTGCTCGTGCAGGCCCCCGGCGGGACCCAGTTCCTCGACGAGATCGCCGACATGCCGATGACCACCCAGGGCAAGATCCTGCGTGTGCTGACCGACCAGAGCTACCACCGTGTCGGCGGCCAGCGCCCGATCAAGGTCGACGTCCGTGTGCTGTCGGCGACCTCGCGCAACCTGTCGGAGGAGATCGCCGCCGGGCGCTTCCGCGAGGACCTCTATTACCGCCTCAACGTGGTGCCGGTGCGCCTGCCGCCGCTGCGCGACCGCCGCGAGGACATCCCCGAGCTCGCCAACCACTTC
>NZ_JANPKO010000151.1:0-2331 GCF_031426035.1 Sphingomonas sp.
AGAATGCGGTTGAAAGTGGCCGGCCTGATCACCTGGCCAAGCGCGAACTCGACATCGAAGGTCGCCAGATAGTCCTTCAGCGCGACCAGTTTCTCGCGGCTCGGGCTTTCATGGACGCGGTACATTACCGGCGCCTTCTTGGCCTCGAGCGCGCGGGCCGCGGCGACGTTGGCGGCGATCATATAATCCTCGACGAGCTTATGCGCGTCGAGCCGCTCGCGCGGCGCGACCGAGAGGATGCGGCCTTTCTCGTCGAGCACGACGCGGCGCTCGGGGATGTCGAGCTCGAGCGGTTCCCGCGCATTACGGTTGGCCAAAAGCGCCCGCCAGCACGCCCACAGTGGCTTGAGCGCGCTCCCGACCAGCGCAGGCTCAACGGTTCCCCGGCGAAGGCCGGGGTCCAGGCCGGCGGAGCCGGTTGCCGCTGACGCGCCTGGGCCCCGGCCTTCGCCGGGGAACATGGCATCGTAACTCGCCTGCGCATCCTCGTACGCAATGTTTGCAGCAACACAAATCTTCGCGCGCGTGAATTTCCAGCTTTTAAGGCTGCCGTCCTTGGCGACGACCAGATGGCAGGCCAGCGCCGCGCGCTCTTCGCCAGCCTTCAACGAGCAGATGTCGGCCGACAATTCCTCGGGCAGCATGGGCACCACGCGGTCAGGGAAATAGACGCTGTTGCCGCGCGCGCGCGGCTCCTTGTCGAGCTCAGATCCGGGGCGGACATAAAAACTGACGTCGGCGATGGCGACGATCGCGTCCCACCCGCCGTCGTCGCGCGGGCTCGCCCAGATCGCATCGTCATGGTCGCGCGCGTCGGCGGGGTCGATCGCGACGATCGGGAGATGGGTGAGGTCTTCGCGTGTCCCCAGCGGCGTCTTGGCCACACGGTGGGCTTCGGCAATCGCCTCCTCGCGAAACTCATGCCGCAGGCCGTGCTTGTGGATCGCGATCAGGCTGAAGCTGCGCGGCGCGAACGGGTCGCCGAGCACGGCGTCGACGCGCGCCGAAATGCGCGGTGGGCGGCCCGACAGCTCGCACAGTACGAGGTCGCCGGGCTGGGCGTCCTTGACCTCGCCGATCATGATCTCGCGCCGCTCGCGCTTGTCGACCGGCGACAGCCACAGCCGCTCCCCCTCGCGGCGGACGACTCCCAGGACCAGCTCGGCCGACTTGGCGAGCTTCTTCATCGGGTGGGCGACATGCCCCTGCCCCTTGGCCTCGGTCCGCGCCAGCACGCGGTCGCCGATGCCGAGCGCCCCGCGGCGCCCGCGCTCGATGATGCGCAGCTTGGGTGCGGGGCCCTCGGCCTGCCACTGCTCGGGCACCGCCCAGATCGTGCCGCTGTCGTCGGCCTCGACCACCCGCAAGACCGTTACCCGCGGCACCCCGCCCGACTGGTGGAAGGCGCGGCCGGGGGAGGCGTCGATCAGCCCCTCGTCGGCCATGTCTCGCAGCAGCACCTTGAGCGAAATCTTGTCCTGCCCGGAGAGCCCGAACGCCCGCGCGATCTCGCGCTTGCCGGCGGGCTGGTCGGAGGTCGCGATGAAATCGAGGATCTGCTTGCGGGTGGGCAGGCCGGGGGCGGGTTTGCGGGGCATGGCAGCCCCCTAAACACCATTGCGAATGAAACGAAGCAATCCCGAGAAAAAGTGGTTCACATGAAGGCACGAAGAAGGAGTCGAAGGCGCGAAGCCGAGACTAGCGCTTCGCGCCTTCCTTTTTGCCTTCGTGCCTTCGTGTGAAACCCTACTTTTTGTCTGGCGGCGGCGCGACATAGGGCTTGAAGGCCCCGCCCGGAACCGCCGAAGCGACCGGGCTTTCGAAGCCGTCGGGGCCGACCGCGGACACGCCGAATACCCAATCGTCGACGCGGATTCCCTTCAGCTCGACCTTGCAAGTCGTTACTCCCGCCGGTGTCGACGCTTTGTCGAAGCAGCCTTCACCCACGGCATGAGCAGGTGTGACAAGTAAACGATCACTCCACTGGCTGGCATCTGTCCTGCGCCACCTGATCACGTACGCCGCCGCTTCATCAACCCTCGGGATAGTAACTGCCGTATCCGTGCTCACCGCCCCCTCGACCGTCGGCTCCGGCGGCGGCGGGGCGCTGGCGAGGGCGGCGAGGGCGGCGACGTTGAGCCGGGTGACCTTGGCGAGATAGGGAAAATCCATTCTGTCGATGGTGTCGCCATATTCGACGCCGTTCTCGACGCGGACATCCTGGTGCTGGTGATTGTAATTCTCGACCGCCACCGAAAAGCGCACCGCCGGATAGCCCGCGTTCAAGAACTCGGTGTGGTCGCCGCCGCGGCCGTGGCGGTCGTTGCGCCA
>NZ_JANPKO010000152.1:0-2807 GCF_031426035.1 Sphingomonas sp.
ACCGCGGCCGGGCGCCCGGCGATCCTGATTCCCTATCCGGCGGCGACCGACGACCACCAGACCGCCAACGCCCGCGAAATCACCGCCGCAGGTGGTGCGCGCACCATCCCGCAACCCCAGTTCACGCCCGAGACACTCGCGCGGCAGATCGAGGTGCTGGCGGCGGACGGCCAGGCGCTCGCCAACGCCGCCGCGCGCGCGCTGTCGGTCGGCCGCCCCCACGCCGCGCGCGACCTCGCCGACCTGGTCGAGCGCGCCGCCGGCGGCTACGCGCCGGTCGAGGTCGGACCGGCAGTCAACGCGGGATACGGCAGGTTCGCCGGAGCTGGTGTGCCGGCATGAAGGCGCTCGGCACCGATATCGGGACAATTCATTTCGTCGGCATCGGCGGGATCGGCATGTCGGGCATTGCCGAGGTGATGCATCAATTGGGCTACAAGGTGCAGGGCTCGGACATGGCCGAAGGCTATGTCGTCGAGGGCCTGCGCAAAGCCGGCATCCCGGTGATGATCGGGCATAATGCGGACAATCTCGGCGATGCGACGGTGGTGGTGTGCTCGACCGCGATCCGCGACGATAATCCCGAAGTCGCCGCCGCCGCCGAGCGCCGCCTGCCGCGCGTGCGCCGCGCCGAAATGCTCGCCGAGCTGATGCGCATGCAAAAGACCATCGCGGTCGCCGGCACCCACGGCAAAACGACGACGACGTCGATGATCGCGGCGATGCTCGATGCCGGCGGGCTCGACCCGACCGTGATCAACGGCGGGATCATCAATAGTTACGGATCGAACGCGCGGCTAGGCAAGAGCGACTGGATGGTGGTCGAGGCCGACGAGAGCGACGGCAGCTTCCTGCGCCTCGACGGGACCATCGCAGTGGTCACCAACGTCGATCCCGAGCACCTCGAGCATTACGGCAGCTTCGACAAGGTCAAGGACGCGTTCGTCGAGTTCGTCGAGAATGTGCCGTTCTACGGGCTGGCGGTGATGTGCGTCGATCATCCCGAAGTGCAAAGCGTGCTGAGCCGCATTCGCGACCGCCGCGTGGTCACCTACGGTTTCTCCGCGCTGGCCGATTTGCGCGCCGACAATGTCACCCCGTTCCCGGGCGGCAGCCGGTTCGACGCGGTGGTCCTCGCGCGCGACGGAACGCGGCGCACGATCGAGGGGATCAGCCTGCCGATGCCGGGGCGCCACAATGTCCAGAACGCGCTGGCGGCGATCGCGGTCGGGCAGGAGCTCGGACTCGATGACGCCACGATTGCCCGCGGGTTCGAGCGGTTCGACGGGGTCAAGCGCCGCTTCACCCGCGTCGGCGATGTCGGTGGGGCGATGATCATCGACGATTACGCCCACCACCCGGTCGAGATCCGCGCGGTGCTGTCGGCCGCGCGCGAGGGGGTACAGGCGGGCGAGGACGGGGCGCTCGGCGGGCGCGTCATCGCGGTCGTCCAGCCGCACCGTTTCACCCGGCTCGAATCGCTGATGGAGGATTTCCAGAACGCCTTCAACGATGCCGACATCGTGTTCGTCGCGCCGGTCTATGCAGCGGGCGAGCAGCCGATCGAGGGGGTCGACGCGGCGGCACTGGCCGAGGGATTGCGCGCGCGCGGCCACCGCATGGTCAAGGCGGTCGGCGACGCCGATGAGCTGGCGCTGTCCCTGCGCGACATCGCCGCGGAGGGCGACACCATCATCTGCATGGGCGCCGGCGACATCACCAAATGGGCCGCCGGGCTAGCCGACGGGATCGCCCGGGCGAGGGCGAGCAAGTCCCCCCTCCCGCTCGCGGGAGGGGTCGACTCACCGAAGGCGAGCGGGGGAGGGGCTGTCCCGTGACTTTACAGGCCCTCCCCCCGGCCTCCTCCCGCCTGCGGGAGGGGGAGAAGACGGTGCGTGGCAAGCAAAAGCCCGATTCGCCGCTTGCCCCACTCGTGTGGTTCAAGTCGGGCGGGGCGGCGGAGTGGCTGTTCGAGCCCGCCGATGCCGACGATTTGACCGAGTTCCTGAAAGACCTCGACCCCAATGTGCCGGTGATGGCGCTTGGGCTCGGCTCCAACATGATCGTGCGCGACGGCGGGGTGCGCGGGGTGACGGTGCGGCTGGGCAAGGCGTTCGCAAAAATCGAGGCGGTCGATGCGGTGACCCTGCGCTGCGGCGGCGGGGCAAGCGGAATCCTGGTGTCGTCGACCGCGCGCGACGCCGGCATCGCGGGGCTCGAATTCCTGCGCGGGATTCCTGGCACGGTCGGCGGGTTCGTGCGGATGAACGGCGGCGCCTACGGACGCGAGGTGCAGGACATCCTAGTCTCGGCGACCGTCGTGCTGCGCTCGGGAGCGGTCGAGGAATGGCCACTCGAAAAGCTCGGATACAGCTACCGACATTCGGAGCTGCCCGAGGGGGCGGTGGTGATCGCGGCGACGCTGCGGGGCGCGCCCGGCGACCCCAAGGCGATCGGCGCCGAGATGGACCGCATCGCCGCCGCGCGCGAGGAATCGCAGCCGCTCAGGAGCCGCACCGGCGGATCGACCTTCAAGAACCCGCCGGGGCACAAGGCGTGGGCGCTGATCGACGCCGCCGGCTGCCGCGGGATGATCCTCGGCGGCGCCCAAGTGTCGGAAAAGCATTGCAACTTCCTGCTCAACCTCGGTAGCGCGACAAGCGCCGAGATCGAGGCGGTGCTCCACGGGCTGCCCTGCAACTCCAAGGTGATAGGCTCCGAAATGGACCGCATCGCCGCCTCTCGCGAGGAATCGCAGCCGCTCAGGAGCCGCACCGGCGGCTCGACCATCAAGAACCCGCCGGGCC
>NZ_JANPKO010000153.1:0-11717 GCF_031426035.1 Sphingomonas sp.
GGACGTGTTCATGTACATCAATTCGCCGGGCGGCGTGGTCACCGCCGGCCTCGCGATCCACGACACCATGCAATATATCCGCCCCAAGGTCGGCACGGTGTGCATCGGCCAGGCCGCGTCGATGGGCAGCTTCCTGCTCGCCGCGGGCGAGCCGGGGATGCGCGTCGCGCTCGCCAACAGCCGGATCATGGTCCACCAGCCGTCGGGCGGGGCGCAGGGCATGGCCGCCGACATCGAGATCCAGGCGCGCGAGATCCTGCGCATGCGCTCGGCCTTGAACACGCTCTACGCCAAATATACCGGCCAGCCGATCGAGGCGATCGAGAAGGCAATGGACCGCGACAAGTTCCTCGAGGCCGACGAGGCCAAGGCGTTCGGCATCATCGACGAAGTGTTCGACAAGCGCCCCGACGCCAGCGACGGCGACACCACGGGGGCCGCGGACATCACACCCGCCTAGCGCACCGCCGCCGCCGCGCCGCCTTGCCAAACCCTTCACGCGCTATACCCTGCACGGCGCCGGGTCGCGTGACGGGTGGGGGCGACATGTCTCGACTATTGATGATTGCCGCGGTGCTGCTGGTTGGGGCCGCAGCACCGGCCGGTGCTCAGGCCGCCGGGCAGCCTGAAGAAGTCCCGCAGAGCGATAACGAAAGGCCGTTTAGGCTCTTCCTCAAGCAATTATACAGTGGCAGGTTCGCCGAGGCGGATGCGACTGCCAAACGGCTGGCGGATCCCGGCCACAAGGAAGGCCGGGCGATGCTCCAGGCCATGCGCGGCGCGGCACAGCTCGGGCTCAAGCGGGACAAGCAGGCGGCCAAGCATTTCGCCGAGGCGCAGCGGCTGGCGCCGATGGATCCCCATCCTACCGCGCTTCAATTCGACGCGGCCATGATGGCCGGCAATATGGCGGTCGCGGCGGATGCTCTCGACCGCTTGATCGCGCGCTTCCCCGACGTGGCCCGCCGGGCAGACTGGTATTTCGTCCGGCGTTTTCTGCAACAGGAGCCAGCCGGGCAACAGCAGCGCAACGACGACCGCAAGGTCGCTTTGGCCAGGCTCGGCTTCGGCGGACCCGTGCGCGGCGATTTCTTCGCTGAGCAGGCAATCGGCATCCTGATCGATCGCGGCGACATTGCCGGGGCGCGTGAGTTGCTGCCGAACATCGACGAGCCGCGCGCGATCCAGAATTTGCTGGCGCAAAAGCGGTTTTCGGCGCTGTGGCCCGACATCGAGAAGCTTGCCGGCCCGCAGCTCGCGATCGTTCGAGGATCGTCCGTCGCTTCCGCCGAGCGTGCCGTCGCTGAAAATCCCGGCGATCTCGAAGCGCTGCAAACGCTCGTCTCTGCGCTCCACGATGCGGGCCGTCTGGCCGATGCGATCGAGTATCGGTCCAAAATCCCGTCGTCCGATGCGGCCTTGGCCGTCGCCGATGAACAGATGGGGTGGCTGGTCAACAACGTCGCTTTCGCGCTCCACGCGAGCGGCCGGGTCGATGAGGCGGATCAGCTGTTCGCACGGCTCAATAAAGCCGCGATCGGCTCCACCTGGATCGTCAACATGACGATCAACCGCCTCGGCCGGCTCGCCGCCGATGGCCAGTTCGAAAAGGCCCGCGCGTTGCTTGGCCTGACCGAGTCTTCGGCGCTCACCGGCGGCACGCCTTACGCTCAACAAGTGGTGCGCCAATTGCAGTTTTGTACGCTCAGTCGCCTCGGGCGTACGGACGAGGCCGCCAGGATCCTCCCGGCGCTGCGCCGACATGCCGACGACGCTGCGGCGCAGACGATCGCCGGCCTGTTATGCGCCGGCCAGCTGGACCAAGCCGAAGCCGTCGCACTCGAGGCGCTGAAGAAGCCGAAATTCCATCCCGATTTTGTCCGCAATCTTCAGGCTGTCGCGCTATCGAACGATCAGCCGCCGGTGTGGGCAGATCAGTGGCAGCGCCTGCGTGCCCGCCCGGCGATCGCGGCCGAATTCGACCGCTTGGGCCGCGATCTGCCCGAGCAATTGCGCGTGCCCAAGCCCGCTGCCCTTTCGCGATAGAGTATGCGACACTGGCCCGGGTGGCGGCTGCTGGCCGCCGTGGGGGCATGGGCATGGCGACGCCGACCGACCAATCCGATGCCGCGGCAACGCCGGTCACGGTGTTCGTCAGCTATGCCCATCCCGACGCGGAGCGCGCCAATGTTCTGGTCGCGGCGCTGCGCGAGGCCGGCGTCACGGTGTGGTGGGACGGGCTGATCGAGGCCGGGGCGGGGTTCGCCGAATCGATCGAGGCCGCGCTCGAGCAGGCCGACGCGGTGATTGTGCTGTGGTCGAAGCATTCGGTCGGCTCCGACTGGGTGCGCGACGAGGCGGCAAGGGGGCGCGAGCGCAAGCGGCTGGTCCCAATCACGCTCGACGGCTGCCAGCCGCCTCTGGGCTTTCGCCAATACCAGACCGTCGACCTCTCGGCATGGCGCGGGCGCAAGGACGCGCCGCCGCTGCCCGCCTTGCTGCAGCGTCTCGCCGCGCTCGCCGGGCAGGAGGCGCCGCTTGCGTCGACACCGGTGCTGGCCCAGCCGCATTCTCGCCGCGCTTTGCTCGCCGCGGGTGGCGTGATCCTCGTCGCCGGCGGAGGCGTCGCCGCGTGGCGCAGCGGGCTGGTCGACTTTGGCGGCGGGGAGGACAGTGCAAGCGTCGCCGTGATCCCGTTCGCCAACCTCGGCGGCGACCCCGCGCAAAGCTATTTTTCCGATGGCCTGAGCGAGCAGATCCGCGCCGAGCTGGCGCGCAACCAGCGTTTGCGGGTGCTCGCCCGGACCTCGTCCAACACCGCCCGCGGCCACCGCGAGGACGCCATCACCGTGGCCCGCAAGCTGGGGGTCGCGTTCCTTCTCGAAGGCAGCGTGCGGCGCTCGGGCCCGGTGCTGCGCATCGCCGCCGACCTGATCGATGGCAAGACCGGTTTCTCGCGCTGGTCCAATAGCTTCGACCGCAATATTGACAGCATCTTCGAAGTCCAGAGCGAGATTGCGCGGACCGTCACCGAAGCGCTCTCGCTCGAGCTCGGCGCGGCCGAGCCGGCGCCCGGCGGCACCCGCGACGTCGCCGCCTACGAGGCGTTCCTGCGCGGCCGCGACCTGTTTCTCAACGCCACCGACGAGCCGGCCGACCGCGCCGCGCTGGCGCAATATGACGCCGCGATCGCGGCCGACCCCAAATTCGCCATGGCCCACGCCGGCCGCGCCCGCTCGCTGGCCGCGATCGCCGCCGAATATGCCAAAGCCGAGCAGTTGAAGCCGCTCTATGCCGACGCGATCGCCGCCGCCCGCCGCGCGGTCGCGCTCGCGCCCGGCCTCGCCGAGGCCAACCTCGCCCTCGGCTATGCCTTGTTCGCCGGGCGGCTCGATGTCGCCGCGGCGAAACCGTTCTACGACCGCGCTTATGCGCAGGGCGGGGGCAATGCCGACATCCTCTTGCTCTACGCGCTGTATTGCTCGCGCGCGGGGCGGGCGGGCGAGGCGCGGCGGGCGGTCGCCAAGGCCGTCCAGCTCGACCCGCTCAACCCGCGGGCGTTCCGCGCCGAGGGCTCGATCGCTTATGCCGCGCGAGACTATCCGGCCGCGCTGCCGCCGCTGGCCCGAGCGCTCCAGCTCAAGCCCGATCTCGCCATCACCCACTCCTACGTCGGCTCGGCGCTGCTGATGATGGGCAAGGCGGCCGAGGCGAAGGAAGCGTTCGCCAAGGAGCCCAACGTGACCTTTTCGCTGGCCGGCCTGGCCATCGCCGAGCGCCGGCTCGGCAATGCCGCCGCCGCCGACGCCGCGCTGGCGCGGATGCGCAGCGAGCTCGGCGACGCCAGCCTCTACCAGCAGGCCGAGGTGCTCGCCCAATGGGGCAATGTCGACGGCGCGCTGGCCAGCCTCGAGCGCGCCAAGGCGGTCGGCGATTCGGGGCTGATCTACCTCGCCACCGACCCCTTGCTCGACCCGCTGCGCAAGCAGCCGCGGTTCGCAGCCTTGCAGGCCAATCTCGCCTCAACCTGACGTTCGCCGCGCGCCGCTGGCCAATGCGGGCGCTTCGTGAGACAATAGCAACGCTTCCACCAAGGAGGGCACGATGACCATCGTAGGCGGCAAACCGATCAACGAAGCGGACGACGACAGCGAGATCACCGGCGAGATCGACGCCGAGGAGATTGTGAGCAGCGGCGAGACCCGCAGCAGCGGCGACACGCGCAGCAGCGGCGATACCCGCAGCTCGGGCGACACCCGCAGCAGCGGCGATACGCGCTAGTCGACTGCGTTCTGCGCCGGATCGGCCGCCAGCGCGCGGTCGATCCAGTCGCGGTACGCCGCGACCCGCATATACACCCCCGGCCGCGCCGCATCGGCGCAGCCGTCGCCCCAGCTGACCACGCCGACCAGCAGCGGTTCGCCGTAGGTCAGGATCAGCGGCCCGCCGCTGTCGCCCTGGCAGCTGTCCTTGCCCGGCGCACCGGCGCACAGCATCGCGCCGTCGGTGCGCCCGGCGTAGGCCGGCACCGACGCGCAATCGATCACGCCGAGGTCGACCTTCATCAGCATCGTCGAATGGCGCCCGTCGGACCCGGGCGCGGTCTTGCCCCAGCCGGTGGCCGAAACCCGCTCCCCCGCGGCAAGCGGTGGATCGTCCTCGTCGCCGTGAAGCCGGATGACGGCGACCTTGCCAGCGGGCGCGGCGACGGTTTTTTCATCCGCGGCGAGGCGGATCAAAGCGATATCGTTGGCGTTGGTCTTGGGGTCGTAGGCGGGGTGCCGGACCAGGCGGTCGATCCGGAACGAGATGCCGTCCCCGGCCTCGAGGTCGGTCGCGCCCAGCCGCACGCGATAGCCCTTGTCGACCTGCTCCTGCGAGATGCAGTGCGCGGCGGTCAGCACCCATTCGGGCGCGATCAGCGAGCCGCCGCAGCGATGGGCCAGCTCGGCGAAGGTCTTCTGCGCCAGTTCTTCCGCCGAATAGCTGGTGAAATTGGAATAGATCTGCGCCTGCCACGGCGCCCCGCCGGCCAGCGCACGAGTGCGGGCTTCGGCGCCGCTCGGCGCCAGCAGCAGCGCGGCGGCGAGAATGAACCAATGACCGCGCATGATCTCCCCCGATATCGCGCCGCCGCGACTATCCCGCGTCGCGGCGCGCTTGTCGACCGCTTCCCCACGCCGCCATTTCGCGCCATGCTGGCGACGACAATCGGGGTGGGGGACACAATGCGCAAACTTGGCCTGTTGCTGATCGCGGCGACAATGATTTCGGCCACGCCAGCCGCCGCCCAGACGATCGACGTCCGCGCCGGACGGCTGATCGACCCCGCCAGCGGGCAGGTGCTCGCCGACCGCCGCATTCGGATCGTCGCCGGCAGAATTGCCGCGGTCGAGCCGTGGCGGGACGGCGCACCCGCGCTCGACTGGTCGGGCTACACCGTGCTGCCCGGGCTGATCGACATGCACACCCATATCGCCGACGGCGCCGACGACGAGGGCAGCGACCCCGCCGCGCCGTTCAAAAGCACCGAAGCGACGACCATCCTGAAGGCGGTCAAGGCGGCGCGCACCATGCTCCGCGCCGGCTTCACCACGGTGCGCGACGCCGGGGTCTACCGCGGGCTGACCGACATCGACCTGCGCGACGCGATCGAGGCCGGCACCATCGAGGGCCCGCGCATGCTCGTCGCCGGGGGCTACATCACCACCCCCGGCGGCGGCGGCGACGTCAGCGGCCTCGCCCGCGACATGCCGATCCCCGACACCTTTCGTGTCGGCGTGGTGCGCAATCCCGGCGAGGCCCGCGACCGCGCGCGTTACCTGCTCGACCAGGGCGCCGATTTCATCAAATTGATCGCGACCGGCGCGGTGCTGGCGATCGGCAGCGAGCCGGGTAGCCTCGAACTGAGCCCGGAGGAAATGAAGGCGGCGTGCGACGAGGCCACATTGCGCGGCAAATATTGCATCGCCCACGCCCATGGCGCGGAAGGGATCAAGGCCGCGATCCGCGCCGGCGCGCGGACCATCGAGCACGCCTCCTACCTCGACGCCGAGGGCATCGCGCTGGCCAAAGCCAAGGGCGTGTGGCTCGACATGGACATCTACAACGGCGACTGGATCGAGGAGTTTGGCACCAAGCAGGGCTGGCCGGCCGAATATCTGCGCAAGAACCGCGAGACCACCGACGTCCAGCGCCGCGGGTTTTCCGCCGCGGTCAAGGCGGGGGCCAGGCTGACCTACGGCACCGACGCCGCGGTCTATCCCTATCGCTTCGCCGGGCGCCAGTTCGCCTACATGGTGCGGTTCGGCATGACCCCGCTGCAGGCCATCCGCTCGGCGACCAGCGAGGCGGCCAAGGCGTTGCGCCTGGAGGGCCAGGTGGGCACGCTGGCGCCTGGCGCATATGGCGACCTGGTTGCGGTCGCGGGCGATCCGCTGGCGGACATCAAGCTGCTGGAAAAGGTCGCCGCCGTGGTCAAGGCCGGCCAGGTGGTGCGCTAGCGCCGCGATTTCAGCCCCTTGCCCCGCACCCCACGGCAATCCATATTCGGGACAGAAACCACGGCGGGGCGGGGCGCGTTAACCGCAAGCCAAGTTTGATTGTGCGATAAAGCGGCGGTAGCATGGCTTTCGAGCCGCGCCTGGCCGGACGATAAGGACTTCAATGACCAAGCTTTCTGGCAGCGACGGCAAGAGCACGCTCTACTGCTCGTTCTGCGGCAAATCGCAGCACGAAGTGCGCAAGCTGATCGCCGGGCCGACGGTGTTCATCTGCGACGAATGCGTCGAGCTGTGCAACGACATCATCCGCGAGGAATCGAAGTCGGCGCTGGTCAAGACCCGCGACGGCGTGCCGACCCCGGCCGAGATCTGCAAGGTGCTCGACGATTATGTCATCGGCCAGAGCCGCGCCAAGCGCGTCCTCTCGGTCGCGGTGCACAACCATTACAAGCGGCTCAACCACGGCGCCAAGCCGGGCACCGAGGTCGAGCTGGCCAAGTCCAACATCCTGCTGATCGGCCCCACCGGCTGCGGCAAGACCTTGCTCGCCCAGACCTTGGCGCGGATTCTCGACGTGCCGTTCACCATGGCCGACGCGACCACGCTGACCGAGGCCGGCTATGTCGGCGAGGACGTCGAGAACATCATCCTGAAGCTGCTCCAGGCGTCCGACTATAACGTCGAGAAGGCCCAGCGCGGCATCGTCTACATCGACGAGATCGACAAGATTTCGCGCAAAAGCGACAATCCCTCGATCACCCGCGACGTGTCGGGCGAGGGCGTCCAGCAAGCGCTGCTCAAGCTGATGGAGGGCACCACCGCGTCGGTTCCCCCGCAGGGCGGGCGCAAGCACCCGCAGCAGGAATTCCTCCAGGTCGACACCACCAACATCCTGTTCATCTGCGGCGGCGCGTTTGCGGGCCTCGAGAAGATCATCGCCGACCGCCTCCAGGGCAAGTCGATCGGCTTCGGCGCCCATGTCGCGGCACCCGACGAGCGCAAGACCGGCGAGACGCTCAAGCATTGCGAGCCCGAGGATTTGCTCAAGTTCGGGCTGATCCCCGAATTCATCGGCCGCCTGCCGGTGATCGCGACGCTGATGGACCTCGACGAGGCGGCGCTGGTCAAGATTTTGATCGAACCCAAGAACGCTTTGGTCAAGCAGTACGCCAAGCTGTTCGACATGGAAGATGTCGAGCTCGATTTCACCGACGAGGCGTTGGTGTCGGTGGCGCGCAAGGCGATCGACCGCAAGACCGGCGCGCGCGGGTTGCGCTCGATCCTCGAGGCGATCCTGCTCGACACCATGTTCGACCTGCCGTCGATGGACGGGGTCGATGAGGTGCATATCGACAAGGACGTGGTCGAGGGCCGCAAGGAGCCGGTCCGCGTCTATGCCAAGAAAGGCAAGGCGGGCGACGCCGCGTGACCACTGACGCCGCGGCGCGCAGCCGCGCCGTGACCCTGCCATTGCCCGCCCCTCTGCTCGAGCCGCGCCGGCCCGCGCTGGCAATTGCGGTCGGCTGGGCCACCGCTTTCTTCCCCAGCCTGCTGCTTGGTGCACTGCTGCAAGGCGTGATGCCCGATGCCGCGCGCCCCGAGTTCAACGTCAGCGGCCTCGCCGCGATCGGTGCGCTGGTGCTGTTCGCGCCGATCGTCGAGACGCTGATCATGGGCGCGGTTCTGCTTATCCTGTTGCGGCTGGTCAGCCCGACCTGGGCCGTGATCCTCAGCGCGATCGGCTGGGGCCTCGCCCATTCGTCGTTCGCGCCGGTGTGGGGGCTGGTGATCTGGTGGCCGTTCCTGGTCTTTTCGACTCTGTTCGTGGTGTGGCGCCAGCGCTCGCTGCTGGCCGCCTTCGCCGTGCCCGCCATCGTCCATGCCTTGCAGAACCTCGGCCCCGCATTGCTCATCGCCAGCGGGCAGGTCGCGGGGTCCTAATCGACCAAAGCGGCGCGGCTTTGTTGCGCTGCGGCGTGGCCCCGCCCATATAACTCGCATGACCCGCACCCTCCCGATCCTGCCGCTACGCGACATCGTCGTTTTCCCCCACCGCATCGTGCCCCTGTTCGTCGGCCGCGAGAAAAGCGTTGCCGCGCTCGAGGCGGCGATGGCCGACGACAAGGAATTGTTCCTCGTCGCCCAGCTCGACCCGGGCGAGGACGACCCCGACCGCGACGCGCTCTATGACCTCGGCGTGGTCGCCACCGCGATGCAGCTGTTGAAGCTGCCCGACGGCACCGTGCGCGTGCTGGTCGAGGGCGTGCGCCGCGCCAGGCTGGTCAATCTCGTCCCCGGCGAGGGTTTCATGTCCGCCGAAGTCGAGGATGTCGCCGACGAGGCCGCCGACGGCCCCGAGGCGCAGGCGCTGATGCGCTCGGTAGTCGACCAGTTCGACAATTACGCCAAATTGAACAAGCGGCTGCCCCCCGAGACGGGCATCCAGCTAAGCGAGATCGACGACGCCTCGATGCTCGCCGACGCGGTCGCGTCCAACCTCTCGGTCAAGGTCGCCGACAAGCAGGCGCTGCTCGGTGAATTGAACCCGGCGCGGCGGCTCGAAATGGTGTTCGCCTTCATGGAGGGCGAGCTCGGCGTGCTGCAGGTCGAGAAAAAGATCCGCAGCCGGGTCAAGCGCCAGATGGAGAAGACCCAGCGCGAATATTATTTGAACGAGCAGTTGAAGGCGATCCAGCGCGAGCTCGGCAACGAGGGCGAGGACGGCGGCGACGAGCTCGCCGAGCTGGCGGTCAAGATCCGCAAGACGCGCCTGTCGAAGGAAGCCAAGGCCCGCGCCACCGCCGAATTGAAGAAATTGAAGGCAATGGCGCCGATGTCGGCCGAGGCCACCGTCGCGCGCAATTACCTCGACGTCCTGCTCGGCCTGCCGTGGGGCAAGAAGTCACGCCTCAAGCGCGACATCGCCGAGGCCCAGGCGGTGCTCGACGAGGACCATTACGGCCTCGAAAAGGTCAAGGACCGGATCATCGAATATCTCGCGGTCCAGGCCCGCACCAACAAGCTCAAAGGCCCGATCCTGTGCCTGGTCGGCCCGCCCGGCGTCGGCAAGACCTCATTGGGTCGCTCGATCGCCCGCGCCACCGGCCGCGAGTTCGCGCGCCAGTCGTTGGGCGGGGTGCGCGACGAGGCCGAAATTCGCGGCCACCGCCGCACCTACATCGGCTCGCTGCCGGGCAAGATCATCGCCAATTTGAAAAAGGCCGGCACCTCGAACCCGCTGTTCCTGCTCGACGAGATCGACAAGCTCGGCACCGATTTCCGCGGCGATCCGGCCTCCGCGCTGCTGGAAGTGCTCGACCCCGAGCAGAACGCCCGCTTCCAGGACCATTATCTCGAGCTCGACTACGATCTGTCGGACGTGATGTTCGTCACCACCGCCAACTCGCTCGACATGGCCCAGCCGTTGCTCGACCGCATGGAGATCATCCGCCTCGAGGGCTACACCGAGGACGAGAAAGTCGAGATCGCGCGGCGCCATTTGATCGCCAAGCAGATGGAGGCGCACGGCCTCAAGCCCGAGGAGCTGGTGTTCGCCGACGACGGCCTGCGCGGCATCATCCGCCATTACACCCGCGAGGCCGGCGTGCGCACGCTCGAGCGCGAGCTGGCCAAGATCGCGCGCAAGTCGCTGCGCCAGATCCTCGAGGGCAAGGTTGAAACGGTCGAGCTGACCGAGGCAAACCTCGGCGATTTCCTCGGCGTTCGCCGCTTCCGCTACGGGGTCGGCGAGGAGGAGGACCAGATCGGCGCCGTCACCGGCCTGGCCTGGACCGAGGTCGGCGGCGAATTGCTGACCATCGAGGCGGTCACCGTCCCCGGCAAGGGCCTGGTCAAGACCACCGGCAAGCTTGGCGAGGTGATGCAGGAATCGATCCAGGCGGCGATGAGCTTTGTCAAAGCGCGCTCGCCGTCGTTCGGGGTCAAGCCGTCGATCTTCGCGCGCAAGGACATCCACGTCCACTTGCCCGAAGGCGCGGTGCCCAAGGATGGCCCCTCGGCCGGCATCGGGATGGTGGTGGCGATGATCTCGACGCTGACCGGCATCCCCGTCCGCCGCAACGTCGCGATGACCGGCGAGGTCACCTTGCGCGGCCGCGTGCTGCCGATCGGCGGGCTCAAGGAGAAATTGCTGGCGGCGCTGCGCGGCGGCATCACCACGGTGCTGATCCCGGCCGAGAATGAAAAGGATCTGGTCGAGATTCCGCAGTCGATCAAGGATAGCCTGGAAATCGTCCCGGTGTCGCATGTCGACGAAGTGCTGGCGCGGGCGATGACCGAGCCGATGCGCGCGATCGAGTGGACCGACGCCGACGAACATGCCGTCGAGCCTCCGGCCGTTGCCCACGGTTCCGAACCGGGTGTCCCAGTTCGCCACTGAGCGTCGACTAGGCTTTGACTTCGCAGCCAACTCTTGCCTTAAGGGGCGTCGAGCCTTGGCCGCCGAGTCTGGCCCGGAGGGGAGCAGCGAACCGATGAACAAGCAGGAACTGATCGGCCATGTCGCCGATCGCGCAGGTCTGAGCCGCAATGACGCGGCGCGCGCGGTCGAGACGATGCTCGAGGTCATCACGTCGGCGCTCAAGCGCGGTGACGAGGTGCGGCTGGTCGGGTTCGGCAACTTCTCGGTGACCCGCCGCAAGGCCTCGACCGGGCGCAACCCGCGGACCGGCGAGCCGATGCAGATCAAGGCCAGCTCGCAGCCCAAGTTCCGCCCCGGCAAGGTGCTCAAGGACGCGGTGCAGTAGCCGCTGGACAGCAAGCGGAGCGCACCTTATGCGCGCTCCTCCGGCGAGGGCGTGGGCGCGTAGCTCAGTGGTAGAGCACTGTGTTCACACCGCAGGGGTCGCAAGTTCAATCCTTGCCGCGCCCACCACGCGCCCTTTCCGGTCGACCGCCCTCAGACGGCGCCGTCAATCGAGGTAGCCCGGCTGGAAGCTCCCGACGCGTCGCATCTCGGCAAAGTCCTTGAACAGGATCTCGCGCCCCGTGCGCGCGATCAATCCCTGCCGCTCGAGGTCGGCGAACACGCGGTTGACGTTGACCGAGGTCTGGCCGGTGATCTCGGCGATCTGCTGCTGGGTGAACGGGTTGTTGAGCGGCTGGACGGCGGCATCGACCCCGCTGCGCACCGCGGTCTCGCACAGTAAATGGACCACCCGCGCGGTGCTGTCGCGGCGGCCACAATTGACCAGC
>NZ_JANPKO010000154.1:0-3381 GCF_031426035.1 Sphingomonas sp.
CGACGCGCCGCTCAACGCCGCCACCAACGTCGACACGCTGGCCGATTTCAACGTCGCCGCCGACACCGTCCTGCTGTCGACCGCGGTGTTCACCGGTATCGCGGCGGGCACGCTGAGCGCGGCGGCATTCCAGCTCGGCACCGCGGCCAACGACGCCGGCGACCGCATCGTCTACGACAGCGCGACGGGGCGCATCTTCTACGACGCCGACGGCAATGGCGCGGGCGCGCAAGTGCTGTTCGCGCGCGTTACCGCCGGCACCGCGCTGACCGCCGCCGACTTCGTCGCGCAGGCCCCGGCGGCCGAAGCGGTCAAGGCCGACGATGTGCCTGCCGGGCTCGAGCTTTGGCGCGCCGGGGGCGGCGCGGGCGATGCTTTCGGCCTTACCCCCAACGGCAGTGTGCAACCGTACCAGCCGCTCGACTATTGGGTCAGCTGAGGAGACCGGGTGCGTTCCGCTAGCGGCGCGTGACTTCGCCCTCGATCGTCGCGGTCCCGGCGTGGTGCTTGTCGAGGTGGCGCTTGATGATGCGCAGATTGCGGCTGTTGGAACGGAAAAAGAGGTCGGGGATCGCGCCGACCCACGGGATCAGCCCCAATAGCCAGTCGACCCCGACATTGCCTGCCATCCGCGCCATCGCGTGCTTGGGCATGCCGAGGTTGCGCGCTTCCCACGCCATGTAGGCGCCGAGCACCGCACCCGCGGTGCTGCCCGCGAACGGCACCAGGTCGAGGATCACGTCGAGCCCGACCGGGCGGTTGATGCCGGGGATGACGAACATCCGCTCCATCACTTTTTCCAGCGCCTCGACCCGCCGCCGCACCGATTGCGGGTCGCTGCCGAGGCCCGGGAAGCGTGGCTGATCGTCGGGGTTGGTCGCCATCTCACTCGGCCCTTTCGCGGTTGAGCCTGTCGCCCAGAGCGGTCAGCGTGTGGCGGCCGAAGCGGTTCCCGGCAAATCCTTCGATGCGCGGCGACACCAGCGACCAGCGGACCGGCGCGGCGATCGGCAAAAACGGCTGCAGCTCGTCGATCCGCCGCGCGGCGTCGGCCAGCAAAGCGGCGCGCTGGGCGGCGACCGGGGCGGCGCGCGCGGCATCGAGCAATTCGTCGATGGCGGCGTCGCACAGCGCCGACTCGCCGCAGCGGAAATGGCGCACGAACCACGCCGGCGAGCTCGACGGCGCGACCCGGTCGACCAGCCGCAGGTCCGACGGCATGCCCGTCGGCGTGCGCTCGACGCGGATCCCGATCACCGCCCAGTCGGCCGCCAGCCGCGCCAGCAATTGGTCGGCGCCGGGCCCCTCGGGCAGCGCGATCCGCAGCAACGGCCGCTCGAGCTTGCCGAACAGGCGGTCGGCGGCGGCGACCAGTGCCTGGCGGCGCTCGGCCAGCGGGGTCGCCAGGAAGGCCGGCTGGGGGACGTCGGCGATCCCCTCGAGCCCGCCCTCGAGCACCGTCGCGCGCGGCACCAGCCCGGGCACTTCGAGCGCGCCGATCAGCGCCTCGCGGTCGATCGCCTGGGACAGCAAATGGCGCACCTCGGGATCCTCGAGCGGGCCGGTCTTGCGCACCACCACCAGCCCGAACAGCCCGGCCACCGGGTCGAACTGGAGCGTCCGCCGCTTGAGTTTCACCGCTCGCGCGTACGGCAGATCGGCAAAAGTCCCGCCGAGCACGAGGTCGGCCTCGTCCGCCGCGAAGCGCCGCACCGCATCGCGCGCGGCGGCGCCGGACAGCCGCACTTCCTCACGCCGGTCGTCGTCGCCGTCGGGCCCCGCCACGCTGCGGCGCAACACCAGCGCGCCATCCTCGGCGGGCTGGTTGGCCAGCGTGAACGGCCCGCCGCCCGCGCCCTCGCGGACCAGCGCGAGCTCGGGCTGGGCGAGCAGCTGGAGGAGGTTGGGCCGCGGCGCGGACAGGCGGATCTCGAGCACGCGGTCGGTCATCGCAACGATCTCGTCGACCGCGCCGAGCGTGTCGCGCAGGCCATTGCCGCTGGTCTTCGCGGTCGCCCGCTTGAGCAGCCGCGCGACTTGCTGGGCGGTGATCTTGCGCCCGTTCGGCCACTCGGCCTGGCCGAGCCGGAAAATGTAGCTGAGGCCGTCGTCGCTGACATTCCACCGCTCGGCCAGCCCGGGCTCGATCTGGCCGCGCGCGTCGAACCGCACCAGCCCCTGCGCGAGATTGGCCAGCAGCACCGCTTCGCCGCTCGCGAGCGGGCGGATATTGGGGTCGGCGAGCCGCGGCGCGGCGCCGATCACTAGCACGCGCGGGGCGCTGTCGTCGCGCCGGTCGCACCCGGCGGCGGCGCAGGTTGCGGCCACGGCCAAGGCCAGGCCGAACGCGCGCCGGGAAGCCGAGGACCGCATGGCATGAGGCTTTAGCTGCAATGCCGCGTTCAGCAAATCTCTGCTTGGTTGCGTTCAACTGTCTTAGTGGAGTAACGCAGTCGCAGGCGGCGTCGGGCGGTGCCTGCCGGGAAGGGACAAGGGGTGGCGGACAGCGACGGCATCTGGACCCGCGGCGGCGCGCATGTCGAGGAGCTGCCCGATCCGTTCGCGCCGCCGCTGCCCGAGCCCGCGCCCGAGGCCGCCCCGCCCAAACGCCGCAGCCGCCGCCGCCTGATTTTCTACGCGGTCGCCGCCGTGCTGCTGTTCACCCTCGCCTGGCTGGTGCTGACCGCGCCTTTGTCGCGCGCGCTCGAGCCGCTCGACGATCCTGCGTTGCTGCTGCTCAGCGCCGAGGGCCGCCCGATCGCGCGGCGCGGGGCGATCAAGGACCGCCCGGTGACCGTCCCCGAGCTCGATCCGCTGACCCCCGCCGCGTTCATCGCCATCGAGGACCGCCGCTTCCACCGCCATTGGGGGGTCGACCCGCGCGCGATCGGCCGCGCGATGGTTGCAAATGTGCGCGCCGGCGGGGTCCGCCAGGGCGGCTCGACGATCACCCAGCAGCTCGCCAAGACCAGCTTCCTGTCGTCCGACCGCAGCCTCAAGCGCAAGGCGCAGGAAGTGATCATCGCGCTGTGGCTCGAGGCGTGGCTGACCAAGGACGACATCCTCGCGCGCTACCTGTCGAGCGTCTATTTCGGCGACGGGGTGTACGGCCTGCGCGCCGCCTCGCGCCATTACTTCGGCCGCGGCCCGGACAACCTCACCCTGGCCCAGTCGGCGATGCTGGCCGGGATCGTCCAGGCGCCATCGCGGCTGGCCCCGACGCGCAACCTCCGCGGCGCCCGGAAGCGCAGCCGGCTGGTGCTCGCGGCGATGGCCGACACCGGTATCGTCAGCCTCGCGCGCGCCGCCGCGACCATCCCCGCGCGGCCGGTGCTCCAGTCGTCCAAGGTGCCCACCGGGACCTATTTCGCCGATTGGGTC
>NZ_JANPKO010000155.1:0-26566 GCF_031426035.1 Sphingomonas sp.
GCGGGCAAGTCTCCGCTCTGCCGCAGCGCTTCGCCGGCGGCGATCGCGGCGGCGGTGGCGAGGTTGAACGAGCGGACTTCGGCGCGGATCGGGATGCGCACCCGCTCGTTGCACGCGGCGGCGACGTCGGGCGGGACGCCGCCGCTTTCCTTGCCGAGCAGCAGGATATCGCCGCTCCGCCACTCGAAATCATACAGCGATTGGCTGGCCTTGGTGGTGAGCAGGATCAGGCGCGCGCCAGCGGCGCTTGCCTGGAACGCCGCGAAGCCGGAATGACGGGTGACCTCGACCTCGTCGATATAGTCCATCGCGGTGCGGCGGACGCGCGCGTCGTCCCACGCGAAGCCCATCGGCTCGATCACATCGACCGCCACACCGAGGCACGCGCCGAGGCGCAGGACGGCGCCGACATTGCCGGCGATCTCGGGTTCGAAGAGCGCGATCCGCATGGCCCGCGCCTAAAGGCTCAATCGGCCCTTGGCAAAGCCCGACCCGCGCGGCTATCAGGCCCGCCAATCGCTCCCGGGGGCTTCTGGGAGCGTATTGCTCGGTGCCCGTCGGCACTGCCGCATCTATCGCGTCATAAGGGTGAGCATGGCCACGCTGGAACCGTCCGCTGAGACAGGACAAATAGAGGCGAACGACGGAGTCCGCCGCCGCGACTTCATCAATGTCGCCGCGGTCAGCTTCGCCGGAGTCGGCGCGGTCGCGGTGGTCGGGCCGCTGCTGACCCAGATGAGCCCGTCGGCCGACGTGCTGGCGCTGGCCTCGGTCGAGGTCGACATCTCCAAGATCGCGCCGGGCCAGGCAATCAAGACCAGCTGGCGCAAGCAGCCGGTGTTCGTGCGCAACCTGACCCCGGCCGAGATCAAGGCCGCCAATGCCGTCGATGCGGGCTCGCTGCGCGATCCCCAGAGCCTTGCCGAGCGGACCAAGCCGGGCAAGACCAACTGGCTGATCACGCTTGGCGTATGCACTCATCTCGGCTGCGTCCCGCTCGGCACCGGCGAGGGCGAGAACCGCGGCGAGTTCGGCGGCTATTTCTGCCCGTGCCACGGCTCGCACTACGACACCGCGGCGCGCATCCGCAAAGGCCCGGCGCCGACCAATTTGGTGGTGCCGGAATATTCGTTCACGTCCGACACCGTGGTGCAGATCGGGTGAGGGGGACCACCGACCAATGAGCTTTTCCTGGGCCAAGCCATATGAGCCGACGACCGAGTTCGGGCGCTGGATCGACGCGCGGCTGCCGTTGCCGCGACTGGTCTACGGCGCCGTCGGCGGCGGCTATCCGGTGCCGCGCAACCTCAATTACTGGTGGAATTACGGCGTCCTCGCCGGGCTCTTCCTGACCATCCAGATCGTCACCGGGATCGTGCTCGCGATGCATTATTACGCATCGGCCGACGGCGCGTTCAACTCGATCGAGCACATCATGCGCGACGTCAACGCGGGGTGGCTGATGCGCTACGCGCACGCCAACGGCGCCAGTTTCTTCTTCATCGTCACCTACATCCACATTTTCCGCGGGCTGTTTTTCGGCAGCTACAAGGCGCCGCGCGAACTGGTGTGGATGCTCGGGCTGGTCATTTACCTGCTGATGATGGCGACCGCGTTCATGGGCTATGTGCTGCCGTGGGGCCAGATGTCCTACTGGGGCGCGCAGGTCATCACCGGCTTCTTCTCTGCCTTCCCGCTGGTCGGCGAGCCGGTGCGGGTCTGGCTATTGGGCGGATATGCGCCCGACCAGGCTGCGCTGACGCGCTTTTTCTCGCTCCATTATTTGCTGCCGTTCGTGATCGCCGCGGTGGTTATCCTGCACATCTGGGCGCTGCATATCCCGGGCTCGGGCAACCCCACTGGCGTGGACGTCAAGGACGAGCGCGACACGCTGCCGTTCCACCCGTTCTACACCGCCAAGGACGGCTTCGGGGTCGGCGTGTTCCTGCTGCTCTACGCGCTGGTGCTGTACTTCGCGCCCAACGCGCTCGGCCACCCCGACAATTACATCCCGGCCAACCCGCTGGCGACGCCGGCGCACATCGTCCCCGAATGGTATTTCTGGCCGTTCTACGCGATCCTCCGCGCGTTCACCGTCGAGTTCATTCTCGCCGCCAAATTGTGGGGCGTGCTGGCGATGTTCGCCTCGATCCTGCTGCTGTTCTTCCTGCCGTGGCTCGACAAGTCGCCGGTCCGCTCGGGCCATTACCGGCCGGTGTTCAAGCGCTTCTTCTGGATCCTGGTGGTCGACATCCTGGTCCTCGGCTGGGCCGGCGGGTCGACCGCGACGCCGTTCGTGGTCGCGGTCAGCCAGATCGCAACGATCTATTATTTCGCGCACTTCCTGATCATCCTGCCGCTCGTCTCCAAATACGAGCGGACGCTGCCGCTGCCCAAATCGATCACCGAATCGGTGCTGCATGGCGAGAAGCAGGAAGCCGCGCCGGCCGGGGCGCCGCCCAGGCGGGGATCGACCGCTGCCGTGCCGGCCGCGGAATAAGGGGGACACATGGTCCGCGTCATCGCCTTTTTCGTCGGCCTCGGCTTTGCCGGTGTCCTGCTCATCTCGCTGATCGTCGGCATCAGCCAGACCATCGCGTCGCCGACCGAGGCGAGCGCCGAGGAAGAGTTCCACAAGCATCCCAAGCATCTCGCGCTGGCCAGCGACGGGCCGTTCGGCAAGTTCGACCGCCAGCAGCTGCAACGCGGCTTCCAGGTCTACAAGGAAGTGTGCGCGGCGTGCCACGGGCTCAGCCTGGTCGCCTTCCGCGACCTGGAAGCGCTCGGCTACAACGAGCCCGAGATCAAGGCGATCGCCAACCAGTGGCCGCTCGAGGTGCCGTCGATCAATCCCGACACCGGTGAAGTGGCGTCGCGCAAGGCGATCCCGTCCGACCGCTTCCCCAGCCCATACGCCAACGAGACCGCGGCGCGCGCGGCCAACAACAATGCGCTGCCGCCCGATCTGTCGCTGATCACCAAGGCGCGCCACGGCGGCGCGGCCTACACTTACTCGCTGCTCACCGGCTACCAGCGCCAGCCGGCCGAAGTGGTCAAGAAATTCCCTGCCGCGAAGACCGGGCCGGGGCTTTATTACAACCCCTATTTCGCCAATTTGAACATCGCCATGCCGCCGCCGATCACCAGCGAGGGCCAGGTCAGCTACGCCGACGGCACCCGCGCGACGGTGCCGCAGATGGCCAAGGACGTCTCCGCGTTCCTGGTGTGGACCGCCGAGCCCAAGCTCGAGAACCGCCATTCGGCCGGGCTCGCGGTGGTGATCTTCCTGCTGGTGGCGACGATCCTCGCCTATCTCGCCTACCAGAACATCTGGCGCGAGGCGAAGCGCGTGGTGCGCCCGACCGGCGTGCTCGATCCCGTCAACCAGGCCAAGACCCGCCGCGCCAAGGCCAAGGCAGGGACCGCGGGCTGACATCCTCCCCCCGCGGGGGAGGTGGTGGCGCGAAGCGGCGACGGTGGGGGGACTTCTCGCCCGTCGCCCCCTCCGGCGCTGCGCGCCTCCTCCCCCAAGGGGGGAGGTTAGGGCCGCCGCCGGATCAGCACGATCGAGGTGAAGGTCAGCACCGGGACGCCGTGCTGGTTGGTGACCGTGGTCAGCGAGCGGAACGAGCCGAGCTCGGGCTTGGAGCGCGACGGGGTCTTGTCGACCAGCTTCGAGCGCACCCAAATGGTGTCGCCGGGATAGACCGGTTTCAGCCAGCGCAGTTCATCGACCCCGGGCGAGCCGAGCCCGGCCTGCTCCTCGGCAACGACCTTGCGGGCGATGACGGCCATGACCATCGCGCAGGTATGCCAGCCGCTCGCCGCGATGCGCCCGAAATGGGTCTTGGCCGCGGCCTCGTCGTCGAGGTGAAACGGCTGCGGGTCGTATTTGCGCGCGAACTCGAGGACTTCCTCGCGGGTCACCTCGTAACTGCCGAACTCGCTCTCGGCGCCGATTTCCAAATCTTCGAAATAGATCATGGCCCCGCCTATCGCGGCGGCGGCCCCGCTTGCAACTACCGCGATCTGGCATAGGGTCGCGCCCGTGCCCCAGCCGATCCCGTTCCTGCCGTTCCAGCCGCGCCTGATCGAGGCCGCCGAGGCGCTCACCGACAACCGCCTCGACATCGCCGAGCGGTTGTTGAAGGCGCACCTCAAGGACGATCCGTTCGACGCCAAGGCGATCCGCATGCTCGCCGAGCTCGCCGCGCGCATCGGGCGCTGGGCCGACGCGGAGAATTTGCTCCGCCGCGCGGTCGAGATAGCGCCCAGCTTCACCGCGGCGCGCGCCAATCTCGCGCTGGTGCTCGGCCGGATGGGGCGCCCGGCCGAGGCGCTGCCATTGCTCGACCGCCTGTTCGAGGAAGACGGCGACAATCTCGGCCATTTCAATCTGAAGGCCGCGACGCTCGGCAAATTGGGCGATTTCGGCGCCGCGATCGGGCTTTACGAGCAGGTGCTCGAACGCTCGCCCAAGCAGGCGCGGGTGTGGCTCAGCTACGGCCACATGCTCAAGACCATCGGGCGGCTCGACGACGGCGTGGCCGCCTACCGCCGCGCGATCGACATCCGCCCGAGCCTCGGCGAAGCCTGGTTCAGCCTGGCCAATCTGAAGACGGTCGCGTTCGCCGACGACGACATCGCCGCGATGCAGGCCGCGCTCGCCGGCGGCGATCTCACCGACGACGACCGGGTCCATATCGATTTCGCGCTGGGCAAGGCGATGCACGACCGCGCGCAATGGGCCGAGGCGTTCGAATATTACGCCGCCGGCAACGCGCTGCGCCGCACCCAGGCCCCGCACGACGCGGCGCGCTTCACCCGCCGCGTCGACCGCTGCATCGCCGCGTTCACCGCTGAAGCGCTGGCGGGACGGGCAGGGGGCGGCGACCCCGCGCCCGACCCGATCTTCGTCGTCGGCATGCCGCGCGCGGGGTCGACCCTGATCGAGCAGATCCTGTCGTCGCACAGCCTGATCGAGGGCACGTCGGAGCTCGCCGACATCCCCGCGCTGGCGCGCAAGCACGGCCGCTATCCGGAGTCGGTGCTCGAGCTGACGGCGGAGCAGCGCGCCGAGCTTGGCGCCGAGTATCTCGCGCGGACGTCGGTTCAACGGCGCACCGCGCGCCCGTTGTTCATCGACAAATTGCCCAACAACTGGCTGTTCGTTCCGCTCATCCACCTGATCCTGCCCAACGCCAAGATCATCGATGCGCGGCGCCATCCGCTGTCGTGCTGCTTCTCCAACTTCCGCCAGCATTTCGCGCGCGGGCAGGATTTCGCCTACGACCTCGCCGACGTCGGGCAGTATTACGCCGACTATGTGCGGCTGATGGCGCATGTCGACGCGGTGCTCCCGGGCAAGGTCCACCGCGTGATCTACGAGCGCATGGTCGACGACACCGAGGCCGAAGTGCGCGCTTTGCTCGATTATTGCGGGCTGGAGTTCGAACCCGCTTGCCTCGAGTTCCACAAGACCGAGCGCGCGGTGCGCACCCCGAGCTCGGAGCAGGTCCGTCGCCCGATTTACCGCGATGCGACCGAGGAATGGCGGCCATACGACCCGCATCTCGGGCCGCTCAAGGACGCGCTGGGGATCGTGCTCGACGCCTATCCCGAGGCGCCGGCGCAACGCTCTTCGCCTAATCCACAGTAAACTGACGCTATCTCGGGCTTCCTCGTTGACTTTCCGTCACGAGTTTGACGGAATGGTGACGCCATACGCTCCGGGGGGAATCGATGACCAACACCAAGCTGCACCGCGCTGCCTTTGCCCTGCTCGCGTCGAGCGCAATGGCCTCGCCGGCATTCGCCCAGAGCGGGGTCAACGACACCGCGCCGACCCCGACCGAGCAGGTCGCGCAGGACGGCCAGGTCGAGGACACCACCGAGATCGTGATCACCGCGACCAAGCGCGAGGAAAACCTCCAGGACGTGCCGATTTCGGTCCAGGCGATCGGCACCCGGCGGCTCGACCAGCTCAACATCTCGAACTTCGAGGATTATACCAAGCAGCTGCCGTCGGTCAGCTTCCAGACCTCGCAGCCGGGCTCGACCGTGGTCTACATGCGCGGCGTCGCCACCGGCGGCGACGGCAACCACTCGGGCTCGTTCCCGTCGGTCGGCTCATACCTCGACGAGCAGCCGATCACGACCATCGGCGGCACCCTCGACGTCCACATCTACGACATCGCGCGGATCGAGAGCCTGGCCGGGCCGCAGGGCACTTTGTACGGCGCATCGAGCCAGGCCGGCACCATCCGCATCATCACCAACAAGCCCGAATTGAACGTCACCAGCGGGCGCATCGACGGCGAGCTCAACAAGGTTGCGCACGGCGGCATGGGCGGCGCGCTCGAGGGCATGATCAACTTGCCGATCGGCGACAATATCGCGTTCCGCGCGAGCGCCTTCTACCAGCGCGACGCGGGCTACATCGACAATGTGTTCGGTACGCGGACCTATTGCGGCGACCCGATCCGCGACGACGAAGACGAAATCATCGGCTGCGAGCGCAACGGCTTTACCGTTGAAAACAGCAATGTCGTCGAGAACAATTTCAACGATCTTCGCACCTATGGCGGCCGCGCCGCGCTCAAGATCGACCTCAACGAGAACTGGACCGTCACGCCGCAGATCATGCACCAGAACAGCCGCTCGAACGGCGTGTTCTACAAGGAAGCGGGGCTCGGCGACCTCGAGACGCAGCGCTTCCGCAAGGAATTCACCAAGGATAAATTCACCCAGGTCGCGCTGACCATCGAAGGCAAGATCGCGAATTTCGACATCACTTATGCCGGCGCCTACATGAACCGGCCCAACTCCGGGGTCAGCGACTATACCGAATATACGGTTGCCTACGACGATTTGTACGAGGGCTCCGGGGGCCTCGCCAACTATCTGTATTTCTACGACAATGCCGGTAATTTGATCGACCCGACCCAGTACATTAACGGCGGCAACCACTTCAAGAAACTGAGCCAGGAGCTGCGCATCGCGTCACCCGCGGACAAGCCGTTCCGGGTCATCGCGGGCGCCTTCTACCAGCGCCAGGCCAACGACATCTTCCAGGATTATCGGGTCGACAACCTCGCCGACTTCCTGTCGGTCAACGGACGACCGGGCTCGATCTGGCTGACCCGCCAGGAACGCGTCGACAAGGACTATGCTTTGTTCGGCGAGGCGAGCTTCGACATCACCCCGCAGATCACGCTGACCGCGGGCGGGCGGCTGTACAAGTTCGACAACACCTTGTTCGGGTTTGCCGGCTACGGCCGCAACCTCGACGGCCCGCCCTACAACGCGGTCGGCAGCAGCCGCACCGGCGTTGCCGAATGCTTCATGGCGGACGGCGAGTTGCTGCGCTTTGGCGGCACTGGCGGATTCGCGCCGGGCAGCATCGACGGAATTCCCTGCACCAACGTCGGCGTGTTCCGCGACGGCAAGGTGCGGCCCAAGCGCAGCAAGGACAACGGTTTCACCCATCGCGTCAACGCACAGTACAAGCCCAACGACGACATGATGTTCTACGCCACCTGGTCGCGCGGTTTCCGGCCCGGCGGCATCAACCGGCGCGCCGCGCTGTCCGGCTACGACCCCGACTTCCTGACCAATTACGAGCTGGGCTGGAAAACCAACTGGGGGCCGGTGCGGTGGAACGGCGCGGTCTATCACCAGGTGTGGAAGAAATTCCAATTCTCCTTCCTCGGGGAAAGCAGCCTGACGGTCATCCAGAATGGCCGCGACGCGCGCATCAACGGCGTCGAGACCGACGTCAGCTACGTCCGCGGCGGGCTCACCCTCAACGCGGCGGCGGCCTACACCGACGCCCAGACCAAACAGAACATCTGCAACATCGCCATCGATGAAGCGGCCAATTGCGATACCTTCTATCCAGCTCCGACGCCGACCGATCCCGATGCCGGAACGCAAGACTTCATCGTCACGCCGAAGGGCACGCGTCTGCCGGTCACGCCGAAGTTCAAGATGGCGGCGACGGCGCGCTATTCGTGGCCGGTCAGCATCGGCAAGGCGCACGTCCAGGCCGGCGTCAGCCACCAGACATCGGCTGCCGCCGACATCCGCCGGAATATCGGCGATGACGAAGTCACCATCAATCCCAACGATTTCCTCGGCAAGATCCGCGGCTCGACGCTGGTCGATTTGTTCGCCGGCTTCGACTGGAATGACCACAGCGTCGAATTGTTCGCGGTCAACGTGTTCGACGAGCGCAACCAATTGTCGCGCTTCGTGGTGTGCAGCATCTGCACCGACACCAAGATCGTGCCGGGGCGACCGCGCACCATCGGGATTCGCTTCGGGACCAAGTTCTAGGGTTCGCGAGCGGAGCAAATCGCGCGCCCAAGCGTCACGCCGGGGATGATTAGAAAATTGTCCCCGGCGCGGCTTGGCGCCGTCATTGCGATCCTCGCCGCCGTTTGGCTGGCGATGCTGGTGACCGGCGCCGGGCCGGTCGACCGCGGCGTGTTGCTCGCGCTGTACGCCGGCGACGAACCTTGGCTGGCGCTGGGGGCGATCGGCGTGTCCTATCTCGGCACCTGGCCGACGGTGGTCGCGGTGACGCTCGCCGGCGCCGCGTGGCTGCTCTACCGCGGCAAGCGCGGCGCGGCGCTGCTGCTGATCATCGCCAGCTTCACCGGGCGCGCGATGGTGATCCTCGAAAAAGCCTATTTCGCGCGGCTCCGGCCCGACGAGCATCTGCGCATGGTCGAAGTTCACTACCAGTCGTTCCCGAGCGGGCATTCGGCCAATTCGATGATCGTTTATTTGGGCCTGGCGCTGCTCGCGGTTGACGATCCGCGGCACCGCCAATGGGCGGTCGGCGCGGCGCTGGCGCTGACCTTCCTGATCGGGCTCAGCCGCCCGATGCTCGGCGTCCACTGGCCGAGCGATGTCGTCGCCGGCTGGTCGTTCGGCGCGCTGTGGCTGCTGGCGGTGCTGGCGGCGGCGGACAAATGGCGGCCGGGGCTGGCGACTCAGACGTTGAAGCGGAACAGCAGTACGTCGCCGTCCTGAACTTCATACTCCTTGCCCTCGGAGC
Organism: Sphingomonas sp.; assembly: GCF_031426035.1. Classification (GTDB taxonomy): domain Bacteria; phylum Pseudomonadota; class Alphaproteobacteria; order Sphingomonadales; family Sphingomonadaceae; genus Sphingomicrobium. The sequence continues at coordinate 9,065 of NZ_JANPKO010000155.1, forward strand.
GTAATTTGCCCGCGTCGCGCGCGCCGGCCTCGCCGTTGCAGGCGATGAAATCGTTAAACGCGATGGTCTCGGCGCGGATGAAGCCGCGCTCGAAGTCGGTGTGGATGACCCCGGCCGCCTGGGGCGCCTTGGCGCCGCGCTCGACGGTCCATGCGCGCGCCTCCTTGGGGCCCGCGGTGAAAAAGGTCAGCAGGCCCAATAATTCGTAGCCGGCGCGGATGACGCGGGTCAGGCCGGTTTCAGTCAGGCCGAGATCGGCGAGGAAGCCGGCGCGATCGGCGGGATCGAGGGTGGCGATCTCGGCCTCGATCGCGGCCGACACCACCACCGCCTTGGCGCCTTCGGCCTTGGCGCGCTCGAACACCCGGGCGGACAGCGCATTGCCGTCGGCCGCGTCGCTTTCATCGACGTTGCACACGTAGAGCACCGGCTTGGCGGTGAGCAATTGGGCGCGGGCGAGGGCGCGCTCCTCCTCGATATCCTTGGGTTTGGTCAGCCGCGCAGGCTTGGACGCGCGCAGCTGCTCGAGCGCCTGGCCCAGCACCGACGCCTCGATTTTCGCCTCCTTGTCGCCCTGCTGCGCTTTCTTGACGAGGTTGGGGACGCGGCGCTCGAGGCTGTCGAGATCGGCCAGCATCAATTCGGTCTCGACCGTCTCGGCGTCGGCGATCGGATCGACGCGGCCTTCGACATGGGTGACATCGCCGCCCTCGAAGCAGCGCAGGACGTGGACGATCGCGTCGACCTCGCGGATGTTGGCGAGGAACTGGTTGCCGAGCCCCTCGCCCTGGCTGGCGCCGCGCACCAGCCCGGCGATGTCGACGAACTCGATTTGGGTCTCGATCTCGACTTTCGAGCCGGCGATCGCGCGGATCTTGTCGAGCCGCTCGTCGGGCACCGCGACGCGGCCGACATTGGGCTCGATCGTGCAAAACGGATAGTTCGCCGCCTGCGCCGCCGCGGTCTCGGTGAGGGCGTTGAAGAGGGTCGATTTACCGACGTTCGGCAGGCCGACGATGCCGCAACGGAAGCCCATGCTGGTGATCACTCGCTGGTGGATGGATGCGGCGCTCAGGCCGCGTTACGCGCCCCTAGGCAATCTTGGTCGCGATTGCCACCGGGAAGGCAGGATGCGGCGGAGCAGCGCCTCGCCTAAGCGAAGTTGAAGCTGATGCTGAGCCGCTCGGCCTTGGCCGTGCCGGCCGTCACCTCGTGGCGCAGCCAGCTCTCCCACAGCAGGAGCAGGCCCGGACGCGGCGTCACGCTGACGAAGGCCTGCAGTTCCTCCGGCGCATCGGCGCGGCGGCGGGGAGCGGCCATCATCTGCGGCAAGCGCGGGTCCTCGAAGCGGATAGCGCCCGAACCCGGCGGCGCCTCGACGTAGAAGGTGCCCGAGATGATGCTGTGCGGGTGGATATGGCCGCTGTGTTGCCCACCGCTTTTCAACAGATTGACCCACAGGCTGTCGAGCTTCGGCTTGCGCACGAGGTCGAACGCGCAGTCGCCTGCGAACGCGGCGGCGTGGCGGGTGAGGAGCCGCGCCAGGTCGGCGAACGCGGGGTCGCGCTGCGTCAGGTCGTTGAGCGAGGCGTAGCTGGTGTAGCCGCGGTAGCCATGCTCGCGGCTCCACCGCGCGCCGGCCTTGTCGTCGGCGGCGAGGGTGCGGATCGAATGCGCCAGCGCGGCGATCAGCGCCGGATCGGCGAGCTCGGCTTCGTAGAGGCGGGTGGCGAACAAGGTGCGGACCATGACTCGTCGTTACTTCCCTGATATCCAATCGGGAAGGCGGTCGACGTGTCAGACATCTTCATCTCCTATGCGCGATCGACCGAGCCGCAGGCGCGGGTGATCGCCGATGCGCTCAAGGCGCACGGATATGAGGTGTGGCGCGACGACGAGCTGCCCGCCCACCGCGCCTATGGCGACGTCATCGAGGAACGGCTGAAAGCGGCCAAGGTGGTGGTCGTTTTGTGGTCGGCCGACGCCGCCAAGTCGCAATGGGTGCGCTCGGAGGCCGATGCCGCGCGCGGCGCGGGGACATTGGTCCAGGCGACCCTCGACGGGACCGTGCCGCCGCTGCCGTTCAACCAGATCCAGTGCGCCGATTTGTGCGGCTGGGGCGGCGAGCCCGACTCGTCGGGCTGGCGCAAGGTCGCGGCCAGCGTCGCCGCGCTGGCGGGCCAGCGGACGCCCGACGCCGAGGCGGCCGAGGCGGCTCAGCCCGCGCCACGCACGAAAGTGTCGGTGTGCGTACTGCCATTCACCAACATGAGCGGCGATCCCGAACAGGAATATTTCAGCGACGGGATCAGCGAGGACATCCTGACCGATTTGTCCAAGGTGTCGGCGTTGTCGGTGCTGGCGCGCAACACCGCGTTCGCGTGCAAGGGCTGCGCGATCGACGTCCCGACGCTGGCGCGCAAGCTCAACGTCAGCCATGTCCTCGAAGGCAGCGTGCGCAAGGCCGGCGGGCGGGTGCGGATCACCGCCCAGTTGATCGACGGCGCGGCGGGCGACCATGTCTGGGCCGAGCGCTACGACCGCGAGCTGACCGACATTTTCGCGATCCAGGACGAGATCTCGCAGGCGATCGTCGCCGCGCTCAAGGTCAAATTGCTGCCCGCGGAAAAGAAAGCGATCGAGCAGCGCGGCACGGCCTGTCCCGAGGCCTATAATTATTACCTGCTGGCGCGAAAATACTGGATCACCGGGAATTGGGGCAACACCGCGCAGCTCGAACTGGTGATCCGCATCTGCCGGCGCGCGGTCGAACTCGATCCGGACTATGCCTCGGCGTGGGGGCTGATGGCGCTGGTTCAATGCATCATGCATTTCACCTTCGCTGCAGGGGATGACGACGGCACCGCCGCCGCCGACCGCGCGCTGGCAATCGACCCCGACATCGCCGAGGCCTATTGCGTGCGCGCGCGGCATTTTTACGAGCAGGGTCGCTACAACGAAGCGGACGAGGGGTTCGCGCAGGCGCTGCGGATCGATCCTGACTCGTGGGAAGTGAACCGCGAGAGGGCGCGGATTTTCTATTTCCAGCGCCGCTTTGCCGACGCCGCCCGGCATTACGAGAAGGCGGTCTCGGTCGACGATTCGGACTATCATTCGTGGAGCATGCTGTGCTCGGTGTATCGGGCGCTGGGCAATCAGCCGGCCGAGATGCACGCGGCGCAAATGGCGCTCGCCGCGGCCGAGCGTGCGCTGGCCCACGATCCCACCAACGGCTCGGCGCTCGCCACCGGCGTAACCGGCCTCGCCGCGCTCCAATTGCGCGAGCGTGCCGGCGAATGGATCGAGCGGGCGTTGCTGATCAGCCCCGACAATATGTGGATGCGCTATAATTTCGCGTGCGTCATGGCGTTGCAGTTCGCGGACGCCGAGGCGGCGCTGGATTTGCTCGAACCGCTGTTCCCGCGCTTCACCGCCTCGGCCTACAAGGCGGTCGAGGCCGACCCTGATCTCGACCCAATTCGGGATCAGCCGCGCTTCAAAGCGATGATGGAGCAAGCGGCCGCCAGGCTGGGGGGCGAGGGGGGCGCAGGCTAACCGGCGCGGCCGACCAGGGCGGCGGCGATTTGAGCGCGCGGCGCGTCGAGGTGGCCACTCATCCATTGCTCGAGCAAAGCGATGGCGCCCGCCGCCGCGGGGATCGCGGCGATCCTGGCGGCGGTCATGCTGCGGCCGGCGCTCACCAACCGCTGCTCTATCGACTCGCTCAGCCAGCGGCGCACGTGGGCATCGACCGGCGGGCCGAACACCGCCCGGCTGAGCCGCCGATTGTCCCAGAAATGGGTCAGCGTCGGCGCGATCCCCTGGGCGTCCGAAATCCCCGTCAGCGCGTCGGCGAGGGCATCGATGATATGGCGCATGGTCGCCTGCAGGACGTGCTCGCGCGTCGCATAATGCTGGTACAGCGTCGAGCGCGAGATGTCGGCCTCGGCGGCGATCCGGCTCATGCCGATGGTGTCGTAGCGCACCGAGAACAGCAGCCGCAGGAAGGCGGCGCGGATCGCCTCGTCGGTCTTGCGCGGGCGGCGGTCGGGCATGCTCGCCTCGTTAGCAAATCGCACGAAAAGTGGCAATCTGTCCGGAAACGCACAGACACGCGTGGTTCGTAGCATCTTCGGTGGCGGCAATCCGCGACCATCGCCGTCCGATTGCTGGAGATCGTGCAATGCTGAAAGTCGTTTTGGCGCTGGCCGCCGCGGGATTGGCCGCCGCGCCCGCCGCCGCCAACCACGCCGAGGCCAAAGTGAAAGAATTCGCGCCGTACGCGTTCCTGATCGGCGAGTGGGATATCCATGAGGAGGGCGCGCCGCCGGCGGCGGTGCATCGCGCGACATGGGGCGTCGGCGGCACCTCGATCCGGCTCGAGACCGACATGCTGGTCGCGGGCAAGCCGGTCCCGCATTACGAGGGCATACTGGTGTGGAACCCGCGACGCGGCGATTTCGACATGCTGATCAACCTCGATCCGGTGAGCGCCAAGGTGCAGGAGCGGGGGCGGGTGTGGCTCGACCATAAGAATCGCAGCGCGGTGCGCGACGTCGTCGCATCCTATGCCGCGGGCGTGCGCGGACCCGACGGCAAGATCGTCGGGCCGGGCGGCGCGGAATTCGTGTTCCAGCAGCGCTTCAAGCCGGTCGGCAAGGACCGCATCGAGACCTCGATGATGCGCAAGACCGACAGCGGCTGGGTGGCGACGTTCCCGGGGAGTGAATCGATCCTGATGACGCGTCGCGGCAGTTAGTCGACCTGCAGGCGCAGCGCGACTTCGCTCATGAAGCGCGCGTCGTCGCCGTCGGCGAGCCATTCGGCTTCGCTGGCGATCGCGGCGAGGAGGTCGCTGAGCGCTTCCATTTCCGACTTGGCGTAATTGCCGAGGACATATTTGGTCACCCGCGCCTTGTCGCCGGGGTGGCCGATGCCGATCCGGACGCGGCGGAAATCAGGGCCGAGGCTGGCGTCGATCGCGCGCAGGCCGTTATGTCCCGCGGTGCCGCCGCCGGTCTTCACCTTCAACTTCATCGGCGCGAGGTCGAGTTCGTCGTGGAACGCGGTCAGCGCGTCGAGCTCGAGCTTATAGAAATGCAGCGCCTGCTGCACCGCGTCGCCGCTGTCGTTCATGTAGGTTTGCGGCTTCAATAGCAGGACGCGGTGGCGGCCGATGCGGCCTTCCGACACCAGGCTGCGAAACTTCTTCGACCACGGCCCGAAGCCATGCACCGCGGCGATGATGTCGGCGGCCATGAAGCCGACATTGTGGCGGTGCAGCGCATAGGACGCGCCGGGATTGCCGAGGCCGGCCCAGATTTGCACCTACCCCTCCCGCTCGCGGGAGGGGTGGAGCCGCGCAGCGGCGGAGGGGAGGGCCTGTCGCTGCCGATCGGACTTCAACAGGCCCTCCCCCAACCCCTCCCGCAGGCGGGAGGGGAGACGATTACTCGCCCTTGTCGCCCTCGCCGACATCGCCGGCTTCGGTTTCGCCGTCTTCGCCTTCGGCTTCTTCGCCCTCGGCGGCCGCGGCGGCGGCTTCCTCGTCCTCGTCCTTCATCACCGACGGGGCGACGATGGTGGCGACGGTGAAGTCGCGGTCCTCGATGGTCGACTTGGCGCCCTTGGGCAAAGTGACCGCCGAAATGTGAATCGAATCGCCGATGTCGAGGCCGGCCAGGCTGATGTGGATCTCGTCCGGGATCTCGGACGCGTCGCAGGTCAGCTCGAGCTCGTGACGGACGACATTGAGCACGCCGCCGCGCTTGATGCCGGGCGAAGCCTCGTCATCGTCGAAACGCACCGGAACGTTGACGGTGACCTGGCTGTGCTCGCCGATGCGCAGGAAATCGACATGCGCGGGGCGGCTCGAGACCGGGTGGAACTGAACGTCCTTGGGCAAGGTGCGATGCGGCTTGCCGCCGACCTCGACCATCACGATGGTGTTCATGAAGTGCCCGCTCGACAGCATCCGGGCGAGGAGCTTTTCCTCGACGTGGACGCTCAACGGTTGTTTCTTGTCGCCGTAGATCACGGCGGGTACCCGGCCATCGCGGCGCAGTGCACGGGAGGCTCCCTTGCCAGCCCGGTCGCGCGTTTCGGCGGGCAGCGTCAGCTGTTCGCTCATTGTCGCATTCCTTCAGTTGGTTGTCCCGCCACGCCTCCAGGGATGACCATGGCCGGGAAGCGCGCGCCCTAGAGGAGAGGGCGGCGGAATGCAAGATTGGGGGGTGCGGGCGGAAGCGGGAAGGGGCTAATTCAGCCGCGCCGAGCGGATGTTGCGGTCGGCGAGCTTGTGCTGGAGGCTGTCGGGGCCGCTCAGATGGCCGGCGCCGACCGCGACGAACACCGTGCCGGGCTGGGTCAGGCGGTCGGCCACCCACCCCGCCCAGCGCTCGTTGCGGTCGCGGAACAGCAATTTGTAGCTGACCGGCGACTTCAGGCGCATGTCCTCGAGCAGGACGTTGAAGCTGTCGACGTCGCCGCGCTTCCACGCCGCCTGGAGGAAGGCCAAGACAGTGCCCATCTGGCGCAGCTCGACGGCGGCCTGGACCGGCGTGTCGGGCCGCGCCGCGCTCGGCATGCGACGCATCATGCCGAGCTGGAACTCGGGGGTCTCGAGCGCGCCGACCGGCTTGCCCGCGGCCTCGGCGGCGCGGCGCAGCACGGCGTCGGCGCCGCTGTCGCTGCGCATCCCCTGGCTGCGCCCGGCGGCCATCACCTGCTTGGTGGTGGTGAGGAAGGTCGGCGAGCCGGCGACCGCGGGCAGCGTTCCGGGTGTGCGGCCGCGCAGCGCCAGCGGCCCCTTGACCGGGGCTGCCGGCGCGGCCGGGACCAGCGCCTCGAGCACCAGTTGCTGCGACTGGGTGAAGGCGGTCTTGACCTCGTCGTTGAACCACTCGGATTTTTCGTCGAGCGCGTGGAAGGTGCCGAACAGATAGATGATGGTGTCTTCGTCGTTGACCACCCACATCGCGGGCTGGGCGTCGGGCAAGGCGGCGGGCGGCGGCGGCGCCGTTGACTGCGGCGTGGCGGCGGCCAGCGCGGCACCGATCAGGAACTGGATCATCGACATGTCCCCATCCTGCGGCCAGGCGGGGGGAGGTGATGTCCGGGGCGGGAGAAACGCGCGCTGCGAACGCGGCGGGCCGGCGGTATTGACCGGCCTGCCAGGCAGGCGCTCCCCGTCCGGTGCATCATGGCCCCCCAGCCCGATACCCTCGTGCCAAGGATGCTCCCCGAGCGGTTAACAAAAGTCTAGTCCAAAGTGGCTTAAGTGAATTTCTGTCGTTGCAGTTAAGACACAGCATTGGGGGGCGGCCGCGCCGGCAACCGCCCCCCTCAACACCCGCTTTACTTGGCGGCGCGCACCAGCGCCGCGGCGGGGTTGATCACTTTGAGGCCCTTGGGACCTTCGGCGGTGGCGGTTTCCTCGATGATCGAGCGCAGCTGGGCGACAGTCAGTTTGGGGTTCACCGCGAGCATCTTGGCGGCGAGGTTGGTGACCTGCGGCGCGGCGAGCGAGGTGCCCGAGATGTTGATCGCCATGCCGCCCGGGACCTTGGCCGGGACCTCGAAGCCGTTGGCGTAGAGGTCGATCGACTTGCCGTAGCTGGTGAAACCGGCCGGCTGGAGCGCGACGTCGACCGCGCCGACGGTGACGACGTTGGCGAGGTTGATCCCGGCCGGGAAGCTGCGCACGAAGTCGACGTCCTCATCCTCATTGCCGGCGCCGGCCACGAACAGGATTTCGGGCGCACCGCGGAAGGCCTTCTCGAGCGCGCCGTTGACGGTCTCGAAAATGACCTTGGCGCGGGCCTTGCGCTTGGCCGGGTCGGTCTCGACCGTGGCCAAGGTCGCCTCGATCTGCGGCTCGGTGATGCGCCAGCTCATGTTGACCACGCGCACGCCCGCCGCCTTGAAGTAATCGACGGTCTGCGCGGCGTAGGCGGCCATCGCCTGGCCGACCGCCTCGGTGATCGGCTCGGGCACCTGCTGGACGCGGGCGTCGAAGCGGGCGTTGAGGACGCGCGCACCGGGGTTGCCGACCGCCGAGGTGTAGCCGGTGGTGGTGCCGTGGAGGTACATTCCCATGCGGCCCATCAGCAGGCCGAACTCGGTGACCTGGTCGGGCTTCAAGGAGGACATCGTCTGGCGCAGCGCGGCGGCCTCGGGCGAGTCGACCGCGGCCTGCAGGTCGAGCGCGCCCTTGGTCAGCTTGAGCTTGCCCGCGATGTCGGCGAGGTCGCCGGCGGGCATCGGCCGCAGCATGCCGGTCGACGGCTTCCAATCGGGATCGAAGGCGATGCCGTTGATGTCGTCGACGAAGCCGTTGTTGTCGTCGTCGCGGCCGTTGGCCTGCTCCTTGGCGTTGACCCACAACTGGCCGGGGAACACCGCGGGGTCGAACCCGCTGTCCCACACCGCGACGGTCACCGGCTGCTTGACCTGCGCCGGGGCCAGCGTGGCGAGGCGCGGCGACCAGCGGTCGACCTTCTCCACCGACTCGCTCTTCACGCGCGCGTCGAGCACCTTGAAGATGCGGTCCTTGAGCGGGAGCACCTCGGTCAGTGTGCGGCGCGCGCCGACCACCCCGGCGGCGATCCCGACCCCGACCTTATTGCCCTGCGCCGCGGCATTGGCGTCGAACGCGCCCTGCAGGCTGCCGACCAGCAAGTCGCGGCTGATCACCTGATATTGCGCGCGCATCGCCTGCAGCGAATCCTGGACCACCGCCCAGTCGAGCGCCTGGACCGCGGCGCGGAACTCGGCCTCGAAACGGTCGGCGAACTGCGGGCTGTCCTCGCCCACCGCCTTGGCGGCGCGGATGTAGGAGCCGGTCAGCAGGCCCGCGGTGGCCTTGGCGGCGGGCTTGTCCTCGAGGCCGCGGATTTGCGCCGACAGCGCCAGCGCGTCGTCCCAGCGATTTTCCGCCATCGCCGCCTGCATCAGCAGCGCGGCGAGCTCCTTCTGGGTGGCGACATCGCGCACTTCGTAGCCGTCGACCACGCTCTGGGCGTATTTCTCGACCTCGTCCTGGACGCGATCGAAGCCGGGGCCGCCGTTGATCGCCAGCTCGCTCGGCTTGGCCGGCAGCGCGATCACCACCGTCGGCAGATCGGAGGCGCTGGCGATGACCTTCTTGGTCTGCGCCAAAGCGGGGGCCGCGGCGAACAAGGTGGCGGCGGTCAGCAAATAGAATGTCTTGCGAGTCATGTCGGTGTCTCCCTTGCGAATTTTGGCATGAGTGGTCGGTCCGGGCCGGCTGGCCCGGTAAAACTTCCGTTGTTTGAGAATGGTTTAGCCTAGCGGTTCGGTCATCGCGAGCGCCACTTGCGGACTCCGTAGGCGACCGTCGCGGTGATCATCGCGGCGCCGAAGATCAGCCAGTCGTCGGGCTCGGGCGCCTTGCCCAATTTGAACATCGCGTACCACGCCGGGAACAGGATGGCGTAGACGTAGAAGCCGATCAGCGACCCCCACAGATTGTCGGCCAACTCGACCTCGTCGACGGTGACGAAAAAGCGCCAGCTGAAATAAGCGACGAGGATCGCGACGAGCACGACGCCGGCGGCGGCGGCGGTCATCAGCGACGGCGACAGCGAAGTTCCGCTGGCCTCCTCGTGGCCGATCATGAAGCCGCCGATGAAGCCCGACACCGCGCCGATCAGCGCGAGGATGCCGAGCAGGCTCCAGAACCGTTTGCGCCGTTCCGCGTGCAGCCGTTCGCCTTCACTGCGCTCCATTGTCGCCTCCCGTCGCATCGTCGTTGAAAATGGTCTCGATCGGCAGGTCGAACAGCCGGGCCAGCTTGAATGCCAGCGGCAGCGAGGGGTCGTGCTTGCCGGTCTCAATGGCGTTGACCGCCTGGCGCGAGACGCCGAGGTGGCCGCCAAGCTCCGCCTGGCTCCAGCCGCGTTCGGCGCGCAACACCCTCAACCGATTATGCATGTCGTCCCCAAGTGTCACCGCTCCGGTCCTTGTCAGTTCAACCTGACCCAATGTCAAGTTATCCTGACTATAGCCCGAGTCGCGGTGATGTCAAGTCATCCTGACAAAGCGTCAGGTAGACCGTACGTTTTACTGGAGGCGGGTGACCTTGTAGCCGCTGCCTTCAAGGCGCCGCTGGACCGATTCTTCGCCGGCCAGATGCCCCGCGCCGACCGCCACCATGACGGTTCCGGGCTGGGCCAGGCGGCGCTCGATCCATTTGGCCCAATTGACGTTGCGGCGGGCGAGCAGGGCGTCCTTGAGCTCGGGCGATTCGGCGAGGTCGGCGTTGAACGTGCGCGCGATCGCCTCGACGTCGCCGCGCTGCCATGCCGCGAGCATCCCGTCGAAGCTCGCGCGCAGCGTCTCAGGCGCCTCGATCGCGCCTTCGAGCAGCGCGCGCTGGGCGGTTTCGGGGAGCGTGTCGAAGAAGCTCAGCTGCTCGGCGTTGGTCTCGAGCTGGCCGACCGGCTTGCCGGCGGCGGCGAAGTCGCGGCGCAGCACAGTCTCGACCCCGAGGTCGGCGCCGACCCCGATCGCCTTGAACTGCACCCCGAGCAAAGTGAACGCGGCGGCCCAGGTCTCGAGCTGGTCGAAGAATTGGCGCGGGATTCCGGTTTTCTTGATCGTGGCCTCGAGCAAGGCACGCTTTTCGGCCGGCACGCGATCGGCGATCGGCGGCGCGGTGCGCGTCACGCCGAGCTGGCGCATGGTGTTGGCGAGCTCCGCCGGATTGGCCTGGTCGACGATGGTTTCGACCACCAGCGTCTGCGAGCCGGCCAGCGCCTGATCGAACTGCGGGGTGCGCCACGAGGTGTCGCGCGGGAGCAGATGGATGGTGCCGAACAGATAGATGGTGGTGTCGGCGTCGGCGACCTTCCACAGCGCCGGCTTGACCCCGCTGGCCTCGGTCGTGGGGACGGTGGCGCAGGACGCCAGTGCGGCCAGCCCGAGCGCGGCGAGGCCGCGGCGAACGATATGTTTGATCATGGGATTCCTTGTGACGGCGGCGCCTTAACAGCAGATGTAGGCAGCCGCCCCCCGCGCGTCCACTTGCCCGCACCGCGCGCATCGGCCAAAGCCCGGCTCCAGCCCCTGTGCGTCACCGCACTTTTTCGCAGGAAAGCCGTTCGTGGCGCTGAGCTTCCAGGACCTCATCCTCACCCTGCACCGCTACTGGAGCGAGCGCGGCTGCGTGCTGCTCCAGCCCTACGACCTCGAGATGGGGGCGGGGACGTTTCACCCGGCGACCGTGTTGCGCGCGCTTGGCCCCGACCCGTGGAAAGCGGCCTATGTTCAGCCGTGCCGCCGCCCGACCGACGGCCGCTATGGCGAAAACCCCAACCGGCTCGGCCATTATTACCAGTATCAGGTGATCTTGAAGCCGAGCCCACCCGACTTGCAGGAACTCTACCTCGGCAGCCTGGCGGCGATCGGCATCGACCCGCTGAAACACGACGTCCGCTTCGTCGAGGACGATTGGGAAAGCCCGACTTTGGGCGCGTGGGGGCTCGGCTGGGAAGTGTGGTGCGATGGGATGGAGGTGACCCAGTTCACCTATTTCCAGCAGGTCGGCGGGTTCGAATGCCGGCCGGTCGCGGGCGAGCTGACCTACGGGCTCGAGCGGCTGGCGATGTATATCCAGGGCAAGGACAATGTGTTCGACCTCGCGTTTAACGACGAGGGCGTGACCTACGGCGATGTCTTCCTCGACAATGAAAAACAGATGTCGGCGTGGAATTTTGAGGTGGCCGGCACCGAGGCTTTGTTCGACCTGTTCAAGAAGGCCGCGGCGGAGTGCGAGAATTGCCTTTCCGCGAAATTGCCGATCCCGGCCTATGAGCAGGCGATCAAGGCCAGCCATGTGTTCAACACGCTGCAGGCGCGCGGGGTGATTTCGGTCGCCGAGCGCCAGGCTTACATCGGCCGGGTGCGGGATTTGGCGAAGGCGGCCTGCGCGGCGTGGCTTGAAGCCAAGGGGCAAGCGGCGTGAGCACTGCCGACTTCCTGCTCGAGCTGCGCAGCGAGGAGATTCCGGCGCGGATGCAGGCGGCGGCGCGCAATGCGCTGGGGCGGATGCTGGCGGAGGAACTGGCCGCGGGGGGAATTGCGGCCGAGGCCATCGATGTGTGGTCGACGCCGCGGCGATTGGCGCTGGTGGCGCGAGGGTTGCCGCTCGAGACGCCGGCCAGCCGCGAGGAAGTGAAGGGGCCGCGGACCTCGGCGCCGGCGCAGGCACTCGAAGGGTTCTTGCGCAAGACCGGCCTCAAGCAAGACCAGCTCGAGGAGCGCGACGGGGTGTGGTTTGCGACGGCGGAGACCGCGGGGCGGCCGACCACCGAGCTGCTCGCGGGCGCGGTCGAGCGCATCGTGCGCGGGTTCGCCTGGCCCAAGTCGATGCGCTGGGGCGACGGCGATTTGCGCTGGGTGCGGCCGCTGCACGGGATCGTGGCGCTGCTCGGCGAAACGATCGTACCGGTCGCGGTCGACGGGATTGCGGCGGGGGCGACCACCGTCGGGCACCGCTTCCACCACCCGGGGCCGATCACGCTCGGCGGCGCGCATGATTATGCGGAAAAATTGCGCGCGTGCCACGTCATCGTCGACCATGAGGAGCGCGAGGCGCTGATCCGCGACGGGGCGGCCACGGCGGCGGCGGACGCGGGTCTGGCGCTGGTCGCCGACGAGGGGCTGGTGGTCGAGAATGCCGGGCTGACCGAATGGCCGGTGCCGCTGCTCGGCCGGTTCGACCCCGATTTCCTCGACGTCCCGCGCGAAGTGATCGTGCTGACCATGCGCACCAACCAGAAATATTTCGCGGTGAGCGGCGGGGAGGGGGCGCTGGCCCCGGCGTTCGTGTGCGTGGCGAATCTCGACGCGCATGACGGCGGCGAGGCGATCGTCGAGGGCAACAAGCGCGTGCTTGCGGCACGGTTGAGCGATGCGCGCTTCTTCTGGGAGCAGGACGTCAAGGTGCCGCTCGAAGAGCAGGCGGCGAAACTCGGCGGGATCGTATTCCACGAAAAGCTCGGCACCGTCGCCGACAAGGTTGAGCGCGTCGCCAAGCTGGCGCGCTGGCTGGTCGAGGAAGGCATCGTGGCTTCCTCTCCCCTTCAGGGGAGAGGAGGGAGCCGCGGAGCGGCGGAAGGAGAGGGGGCGTCGCCTTCTTCACTCCCCCTCTCCCCGGCCCTCTCCCCTGAAGGGGAGAGGGGGAAGTTGGCCGACCAGGCCGAGCGCGCGGCGCGGCTGGCCAAGGCCGACCTCGTCACCGGCATGGTGGGTGAATTTCCCGAGCTGCAGGGCGTCATCGGCGGCTACCTCGCGGCGGCACAGGGCGAGCCAAGCGAGGTCGCCGGCGCGGTGCGCGATCAATACAAGCCGGTCGGGCAAGGCGATGAAGTGCCGACGGCGCCGGTGACGGTGGCGGTGAGTCTGGCGGATAAGCTGGACACGCTCTTCGCATTTTTCGCCGTCGGCTTGGCTCCTACGGGGAGCAAAGATCCGTATGCAGTGCGCCGCGCAGCTCTTGCTGTCCTTCAGCTCATTATTTCGAATGACGTGCGAACACGGGCCGACCGATTGCTAAAGGAAGCCGAGGACCAGCTATCGGACACCTTGAACCGCTCATGGTCGAATAGTGACACTGCCGATTTTTGGGATTTGTACGCCGAAGAAGCAAACTACAGGGTGAAGGATGTCGACGGGCGCGCGTGGCTTTTCCACGCGGACACACCAATGGTGCCGCTGGGTGAGTCGTTCGCGCAGCAGCAGGAACTGATGGATGTCATGATGGCGCGCGTTGCGGCCGCAACAGATGAGATTATTCCGTTCCTAGTCGACCGTCTCAAAGTCCAGCAGCGGGAAGCGGGGGTTCGGCACGATCTGATCGACGCGGTGTTCGCGCTCGGCGGCGAGGACGATCTGGTGCGGCTATTGGCTCGGGTCACGGCGCTGCAAGCGTTTGTCGAGACGGGTGAGGGTGCGGACTTAGTCGCGGGATACAAGCGGGCCGCAAATATCCTGAAAAAGCAAAAGTGGGAGGCAGTGCTTGGCAGCACGGCAGACGTTGAGCCGGCCGAGGCGGCGCTCGACACAGCGCTCGCAGCCGCTGAGCCGACCGCCAAAGCCGCGGTGGCCGACGAGCGGTTTGGCGAGGCGATGGCGGCGCTGGCCTCGCTGCGCGCGCCGATCGATGCGTTCTTCGACCAGGTCAAGGTCAATGCCGATGACGCCGCCGTTCGCGCGCGGCGCCTCAACCTGCTCGCACGCTTCCGCGACGCGGTGCACAGCGTCGCGGATTTCTCGAAAATCGAGGGCTAGAGCGGGCGGTCGTCCTCGCGGCGGGCGGCGCGGCGGCGGTCTTCCTCGACGCGGCGGTCCTCGGCGAGGCGGCGCTCCTCTTCGACGCTGGTTGCGGCGGCGGGGTCGCGCGGCGACTTGATCGCGGCGGCGCGCAGCGAATCCTGCTCGCGCCATTCCTTTTCTCGCGTGGCATATTCGGCTTCGCGGTCGCGATGGGTTCTTTCGAGCTCTTCGCGACGATCGACTTCGGCGCGGTAGCGATGCTTCCACTTGCGGCCGCCGCCGGAGAACAGGAAGCCGCCGATCAACAGCCCGAGAATGAAAATCAGCGCGTAAATCACCGCCTGATTGGGATCCATGAACATCGCTGCGCTCCCCTGATTGCGTTGGCGTCAGGGGGGTTACGCGCGCCAAGCGCAAGCGTTCCGCCGGGGCCGGGAATGGGGGCAGCCGCGCTGGCCGCCCCCTCCCGAATTAGCCGTTGAGGAAGCTGTCGCTGATCGAGCAGGCGGCCGGACCCAGAATGACGATGAACAGGGTCGGCAGGATGAACAGGATCAGCGGCACGGTCATGATCGCGGGCAGGCGCGCGGCCTTTTCCTCGGCGCGCATCATGCGGTCGTTGCGGAACTCGGCCGACAGCACGCGCAACGCGGAGGCCAGCGGAGTACCGTATTTCTCGGTCTGGATCATGGTCGTGACGACCCCGCGCACCGCTTCCAGATCGACGCGCATGGCGAAGTTCTCGAACGCCTGGCGGCGCTCGTTGAGGAAGCCCAGCTCGATCGCCGTGAGGCCGAATTCGTCGCCGAGTTCGGGATAGGCCTTGCCGAGTTCCTTGGCGACGCGGTTGAACGCGGCGTCGACGGTAAGGCCGGCCTCGGCGCAGATGACCAAAAGGTCGAGCGCGTCGGGCAGGCCCTTGCGCACCGCGGAGCTGCGCTTGTTGACGCGGTTCTTGAGCCAGATGTCGGGCGCCTTGTAGCTGCCGACCAGCACGCCCGCGACGGTCATATATTTGCGCAGCCACGACCATTCCGGGAAATAGTCGAGGAAGTAGATGACCACCACCGCGGTGACGCCGAGCACGACCGGCAGCACGAAGCGCGCGAAGATGATGAAGAAGGCGAGATCCTTGGTGCGGATGCCGGCCTGCATCAGGCGCAGCTGGGTCTTCTTGATCTGGTCGTCCTGCAGCATCTTGAAGCTGCCGAGGATCGAGCGGACGCGGTCCGCGGCCTGGTTGCGGTTGGTCAGCTTGCGCCGCTTGTTGGTCGAGGCGACGATGCCCGCCTTCAACTGCTCGCGGCGCTCGTTGAGCGCCTTGACGCGGCGGATCATGGGGTCGCGCGCGGTGGTCGCGGCGTAGATCGCCGTCAGCACCGCGAGCGTCGCGACCGCGGCGAGCAGGGTCGCGATCCAGATGACATCGAAGCCAAGAAGGGTGGGGCCGGCAGGCTGCATGATGATCTTTCCGTCCCTCTAGATCTCGAAGTTGACCATTTTGGCCATGATGAACACGCCGATCGCCATCCACATCATGCCGCCGAGGCCGGCGACGATCAGGCGCTGGTCGGTGAAGAAGCCGCCCATGTAATCGGGGTTCATCATCCACACGAGGCCGAACACGATGAACGGCAGCGAGCCGACGATGTAGGCCGAGGCCTTGGATTCCGAGCTCATCGCGCGGATCTTCAACTTCATCTGGGCGCGCTTGCGCAGCACGTCGGCGAGGTTCGACAGAGTCTCGGCCAAATTGCCGCCCGTCTCACGCTGGATCGCCAAAGTGATCACGAAGAACTGGAACTCGGGGGTGCCGAGGCGGTCCGCGGTTTCCTGCAGCGCGACTTCCATCGTGCGGCCGATCTTCATCTTGTCCGAGACGGTGCGGAACTCGATCCCGACCGGACCCTGGATCTCGCTGGCGACGATGCCGAGCGTTTCGGTGATCGGCAGGCCCGAGCGCAGCCCGCGCACCATCAGCTCGATGGCATCGGGGAAGTTGGAGGTGAACTTGGCAATGCGCCGCTTGATCATCTTGCCGATGATGAAATGGGGCAGGCCGAGGCCGAAGAACAGGCCGGCCAGCACGCCGAGCATGGGCGGCAGGCCGCGCATCATCAACAGCGTCGCGACGGTGACGCCGAGGCCGAGCGAGATGGTCGAATATTTGGCCAGGCTGATGTCGCGGCCGGTCATCTCCAGGCGGCGGCGCAGCAACGCCGGCTTGGGGATGATCGACGAGGCGAAGCCTTCGAGGCGGGTGTTGCGCGCCGCCATCAGCTTGCGGATCTGGGCCTGGGCCGTGACCGCCAGGTTGCCTTCGGCGTGGCGCTCCTTGAGCATTTCCATGCGGCGCCTGGCGGCCTTGGACGCCGACGGTCCGTTGATGGCGTTGAGCACCATCAGCAGCGTGCCGCCGATACCAACTGCGAGGATGATCATCATCAGCATTCGGGCGTCCAATTCCTAATCAGCGCAGGGCCGCGCGGCCGAAGCCGCCCGGTGCGAAAACGTCAGGCAGCTTTCGCCTTCGGCTTGGCCAGCATCGTCTTCAAATTGCTCATCAGCGAACGCGCGCCAGGGGCCTGGCCATCGACCGTGACCCCTTCTTCACTCGCGTGGTTGAGGACCATCCCCGACAGCGCGTTGAACGGCGCCGCCATCTTGCCCGAGGCGACTTCCGCCATCGGCTTGCCGAGCTTGGCCGCCTGAGCGGCAAGCTTGCTGTCGTAGGGGAAAACAAGGTCGACGGAGCGTTCGATCGACTGCTCGAAGTCCTTGCGGCTGATCTCCAGCGCGCCGCCCGAGGGCACCCCGTTGGCGACCACGATAACCTTGGTCTGCGGGGCGTTGGACTTGAGCCAGGCGAGGATGCGGATGGTGTCGCGGGTAGCCGCCAGCGTGAGCTCGGCGACGACCACGGCGACATGCGCATCATGGACCATGTGCGGATACTGGATCAGCATGTGGCGCGGCAGGTCGAGCACGGTCGATTCGAAGGCGTTGCGCATTTCTTCCTGAAGCTGGAAGAAAGCGGTGCCGTCGGTGACCAGCGGCTGGTGAATGGGAGCTTCCGCCGAGAGCACCGAAAGGCGCTCGTTGGCGCGCACCATCGCGCGTTCGATGAACAGCGGGTCGATGCGGCTCGGGTTCTCGATCGCGTCGGTCAGGCCGCGGCCCGGCTCCAGATCGAGCGACAGGGCG
>NZ_JANPKO010000156.1:0-35067 GCF_031426035.1 Sphingomonas sp.
TCGCCACCTCGCTGGCCTGGCTCAAGTCCAACGCGCCGCAGACCAGGATGCGGATGGTGTCGCGGGTAGCCGCCAGCGTGAGCTCGGCGACGACCACGGCGACATGCGCGTCATGGACCATGTGCGGATACTGGATCAGCATGTGGCGCGGCAGGTCGAGCACGGTCGATTCGAAGGCGTTGCGCATTTCTTCCTGAAGCTGGAAGAAGGCGGTGCCGTCGGTCACCAGCGGCTGGTGGATGGGGGCTTCCGCCGAGAGCACCGAAAGGCGCTCGTTGGCGCGCACCATCGCGCGTTCGATGAACAGCCCGTCGATGCGGCTCGGGTTCTCGATCGCGTCGGTCAGGCCGCGGCCCGGCTCGAGGTCGAGCGCCAGGGCGCCGGTGCCGAAATGGACATCGAGGTCGAGCAACGCGGTTGAGCGATGCGCGCGCTCGCCCATCAGCCATGCCAGCGAAGTGGCGATGGTCGACGCGCCGACGCCGCCGCGCACCCCGATCACCGCCGCCATCACGTGCGGCTTGTCGGCCTGGGTTTCACCGCGCGGGCCCGACAGCGTCATCTGCGCATTGGCGAAGGTGTCGCGCAGCTGGTCGACGGTGAACGGCTTGAGCAGATAGTCGTGGATGCCGCTGGCGACGAGGTCGCGGTAAAGGCGGACATCGTTGACCTGGCCGGTGGCGATCACGATCGTGCCCGGCTCGCACACCTCGGCCAGCGCGTTGATGTCGTTGAGCGGGTCGGCGCTCTCGCTGAGGTCGACGAACAGGATGTTCGGGCTGGCCGACACCGACAGCGACTGCACCGCGTTGCGCAGGCCGCCCTTGTTGACCTTCTCCGGCGACCAGCCGTGCTCGACCGCGACCGGCCGCAGCATGTCGGCGGTGGCATCGTCGCAGACGAACGCGGTGAACGGATCGCGCAATCCAGCGCGCGGATGAGCAGGGGCGTTCATCACTTGTCGTCCTTCTTGGTGTCGGCGATCTTGAGCGGCCGCTTGACCTGGCCGTCGATGATGCCGGTGAGCGGCCAATTCTGGTACATCACGATCGCCTTGGCGCCGGCGAACGCGTCGCCCACGCCAGTGCCTTCGCGGCCGTGGACGAGGTCCTGCGGATTGGCGACCATCGCCGCCAAGGCCGAGTTCACCCCGCAGCCGAAGTTGGGCAGCGTGCGATTGTTGTAATTGGGCTGGCCGGGCCGGTTCCAGTCCGGGCAACCGGCGACCGCCGCCTGCAGGCGGCTGACGATGACGCGGGCGCTGCCCGGCGCAACCGCTCCGGCGGTAACCGGCGCTCCGGCCGAAACCAGCAGTC
This sequence comes from Sphingomonas sp., assembly GCF_031426035.1. GTDB lineage: Bacteria > Pseudomonadota > Alphaproteobacteria > Sphingomonadales > Sphingomonadaceae > Sphingomicrobium. The sequence continues at coordinate 1,317 of NZ_JANPKO010000156.1, forward strand.
CGTAATTGCCCGCGATGCGCTCGATTTCGGCCCGGGCGGCGCCCGCATAACCGGCATCGATGTAGATCGAGTCACCGTAGGACACGCCGAGGTTGCTGAAGAACGCGTCGAGGCGCGCGGCCTCCTGCGGCGGCAGCATGCCGTCCGGCGCGGCGACGTCGAACACATAGTCGGCGCGGCTGACAACCGGGGTGTGCACGGCGCTGACGCCGCGATCGGGCAGGTCCTGCGGCACGTGGTTGCAGCCGGCGACCGCCGAACCGAGCAATAGAAGACCGATCTTCATACGCATGATGGCATCCTTTCCTTGCGGCCCGCAGGTCACAGCTTGAACCCGGGCGCAGCAGCTGCGGCACCGGCACTGAGGCCGGGGGCGGGCGAAGCGGCCACCGGCCGCGCACCGCGCTGGCCTTCGTAGGGCTGGCCTTCCCACACGCGTTGCGGATCGGTCGGCGCGCGCAGCGCGTCGGTCGGCAGCGGAAGCTGGCCCGAAACCGGACGCACCAGGTACGGCGTGACGATGATCACCAGCTCCGTTTCCTGGCGGCGGAAGCTGTTCGAGCGGAACAGCGCGCCGAGGATCGGCAGGTCGCCGAGGAACGGCGCCTTGCTGATGTCATTGTTGGTCGAGTTGCGCAGCAGCCCGGCGATCATGAAGCTCTGGCCGGAACCGAGCTCGACGGTCGTCTCGGCGCGCCGCGTGGTCAGCGCCGGAATGACGAATTCCTGAAGCTTGACGCTGCCTTCGGTGGTCAGCTCGCTGACCTCCGGCCGCACCCGCATCGAAATGCGGCCATCGGCGAGGACGATCGGCGTGAACGCCAGGCTGACACCGTATTGCTTGTACTCGACGGTGACCGAGCCGAGCGTCGACGAGGTCGGGATCGGGAACTCGCCGCCGGCGAGGAAGCTCGCGGTTTCGCCTGACAAAGCGGTCAGGTTCGGTTCCGCCAGCGTGGTCACGAAACCGTCGCGCTCGGCGAGGTCGATCGCGCCGGCCAGGTCGAGGCCGAACAATTTGCCGGCCGCGCCAATCGTCGTGCCGCCGCCGAGCAGCGCGCCGACGTTGAACGGCGAGCTGCCGGGCCCGGTGGTCGCGGTGCCGTCGCCCTGGCCGATGCCGAACCTGAAGCCGCTGGTCGAATCGGAGGAGAACAAATTGACGCCGACCGATTTCAGCAGCGAGCGGTTCACTTCCGCGATCTTGACCTTGAGATTGACCTGCAGCGGCACCGCCGTCTTGAGACGGTTGACGGGCACGATCTTGAGCGGCTCGTCGGCCTTGAGCCCCGGGTTGAGCATGGCGCGGACGAGCATCTCGGCCTGTGTGCTGTCGGACGGCGACGCGACTGTGCCGTTGATGACCGCCATCTGGCCGACATTGGTGACGTGGATGTTGGAGTCCGGCATCGCCGCGCGCAGCATGTCGTTGACCGACGTGATGTTCTGGCTGACGCGGACGTTGGTGGCATAGACCACCGAGCCGTCGGCCGCGGTCGCGATGACCGTCGCCTCGCCCGATTCCTTGCCGAACAGGTTCAGCTGGCGCGGGCCGTTGACGTAGACGTCGGCGACACCGGGGTTCGAGGTCCACACGCTGGCGACGCTGCGGTTGAGGTTGACCATCTGGCCTTCCCCGGTCGACAGCAGCACCATCCCCGTGGGGCGGTAGGTCCCGGCCGGCGGAGCAGCCGCGGCAGGAGCGGCGAAGGGCAAGGTGCCGAGGCCGAGGGCCAGGGCCGCAAGCGCGACGCCGATGCGAGGATTACGACTGGTCATCTTAGCGGGCTCCCACCGGAACAACGGTAACGGCATTGCCGCGAGCGACGCGCACCACCGGGCCGGACGGCTCCGCGGACGCACCACCGTAGGCACCGCCGCGGCCCATCAGGGCGTTGGCGAACTTGCTGAGCGGATCCATGCTGTCACCGCCGCTCGACGAACGGCCCGGGACGCTGCGGCGCCGGAAGCGCGAGACGTCACCGCCCGTGGTGTAGGTCGTGTTGGTGTCGAGCGGGCGATTGGCGACCGCCAGCAGCATGCGCCGCTCGTCGGCCGGGTCGGTCCCGGCAGGCACCTTGATGTCGCCCGCGGCAACCGCACGCTCGAGCTCGGACGCGTTGTCGGCGATCGAGCGCAAGGACAGCGACAGCTGGCCCATGCTCTGCGCGACGGCGGCCTTCTCGGCGATGCGCGGCGTTACCTCGAGGGTGACGTTGGTGAACACCTTGACTTCGGTCTTGCCGTCCTCGCCCTTGCTGTCGATGCGCTGATCGGTGGCGAGCACGCGGACGTTGCGGACGATCGTCTCGGAAACCTTGAGCGCCTGGCCTTCGCCGCCGCCCGTGACTTCCTGGGTCAAGACCATGTCGACCCGGTCGCCCGGGAAGACGAAGCCGGCGACGCCGGTGGTGGCGTTGACGGGGACCGTGATGGCCCGCATGCCCGGACCAAGCGCCGCGGCGAGGAAGCCGCGGTCGTTGGGGCCGACCAGCGAACCGCGGGTCAGCGGCTGGCCGGCGGACACTTGGTAGCGCACGACGGTGCCAAGCAGCTTGGACATCTCGGAGCCCGGCTCACCCTCGGAGTAATAAGCGCTCTGGACGAGCTCCTTGGGCCACGGCTGATAGGTCAGGCTCTCGGCATCGATGATGGTGCCGACCGGCAACGCCTTGCGCGCCACCAGCACCTTGGGGCCGGTCGGGACCGCCTGCGCGGCCGCTTCCGGAGCGCCGGCTCCGACGAACATGTTCTTGGCCATGATCGCGGTGACCGCTGCAATCATCAGCGCGCCGACCAGCAGCATGATTTTTCTTACGTCCATGGCGAAATCGCCTCCCCTTCAGGGCCCCGTGTATGTTTCCACACATCAGGCAAATTGGTTAAGAAACCGTTGGGTGAGAATGGCGAGGCCGCCAAAAGCGATGGCGACCCCGTACGGAATTTGCGGCCGGCCGTCCTTGCGGCGGAGCCGGTGCAGGCCGAGCACGACCAGTGTCAGCACGCCCCCGGCAATCGACATCAGCACGATGAACTTGAGGGTGGTGGCGGGCGAAAACCACAGCGCGATCGCCGCCGCGAGCTTGACGTCGCCGCCGCCCATCATGCCGGCGTAAAAGGCCGCGGCGAACAGCGCGAACACCATAAGCGCAATGCCGACCTGGACCGCGATGTTGGGCCACAGCGGCAGCCCGCTCGACCACCAGAACGGGATCGCGAGCGCCGCGACGGCGAGGTTGAGCCGATTCGAAATGGTGAAAGTGCGGACGTCGATGACCGCCGCGACGACCAGCAGGATCGCCAGCAGGCCGAGCAACACTTCCATGATCAGCGTGGCGTCCATCACGGCGACACCTAGACGGCAGGGCTTACAAAACCGTAACCACGCCAGCCGATGGCCAGCCGGACCGCCCCCAGTACCGCGTGCGACGTGCTGATCGTCGGCGGCGGGATCGCCGGCGCCAGCCTTGGCGCCGCGATCGCGGCGCGGCGCCGGACCATCATCATCGAGGCCGAATCGCAGTGCGGCTTCCACGCCACCGGGCGGTCGGCGGCGTTCTGGATGGAATCCTATGGCGGGCCGGCGATTACCCCGCTGACCACCGCCTCGCGCGCCGCGCTCGGCACCGGCGGCTTTCTGTCGCCGCGCGGCGCACTGCATATCTCGGACGACGCGCCGATCGCGCCGGTCGCGGGGGTGGGCTCGCGCCAGGTCGCGCGGGCGGAGCTCGAACGAATCGTTCCCGGCATCCGCCCGAGCTGGCGCTATGCGCGCTACGAGCCGGGCTGCTCGGATATCGACGTGGCCGGCCTCCACGCGGCGTTTCTCGCCCAGTTCAGGCGCTCGGGCGGGTCGGTGGTGACCGATGCCGCGCTCAGCTCGGCGCGATTCGCGAGCGGCCGGTGGACGATCGCGCTGGCCGGCGGCGAGACGCTGACCGCCGCGGTGCTGGTCAACGCGGCCGGGGCGTGGGCCGACGTGGTTGCAGCAGCGGCCGGCGCCGCTCCGCTCGGCATCGCGCCGAAGCGGCGGACGATGGTCCAGCTCAGGGTCGCGCGCGACGGGCTGAGGGCGCTGCCGCTGATCAACGACGCGGCGGGCAAATTCTATTTCAAGGGCGAAGGCGACCGCAGCCTGTGGCTGAGCCCGCACGACGAGATCGACAGCGCCCCGGGCGACGCCGCGCCGGAGGAAATCGATGTCGCCACCGCGGTCGACCGGTTCCAGCAGGTGGTCGACTGGCCGGTGGAGGCGGTCGAGCGGCGCTGGGCGGGCTTGCGCAGCTTCGCCCCCGACCGCGCCCCGGTCTACGGCTTCGATTCGGGCGTGCCGGGCCTGTTCTGGTGCGCCGGGCAAGGCGGCTTCGGGATCCAGACCGCGCCCGCGGCGGCGAAGCTGGCGGCTGCCTTGCTACTGGGGGAGCAACCCGAGATCGATCCGGCGCCCTTTTCGCCTGGTCGCTTCGCCTAGCGCATCGCGTCGGCCGCGGCGCACGCGAGGGCGTCGGCGCGGTCGTTCTCGGGGTGGCCGCTGTGGCCCTTGACCCAATGCCATTCGATGCGGTGGCGGGCGCAGGCGTCGAGCAGGGATTGCCACAAATCGGCGTTCTTGACCGGCTTGCGGTCGGACGTCCGCCAGCCGTTCTTGCGCCAGCCATGGATCCACTTGGTGATTCCGTCGCGGACGTAATTGCTGTCGGTGTAGAGCGCGACCCGGCACGGCTTGCTGAGCGCGTTGAGGGCCTCGATCGCGGCGACCAGCTCCATCCGGTTGTTGGTGGTCAGCGGCTCGCCCCCCGACACTTCCTTTTCGCGCGCGCCCGCGCGTATCAGCGCCGCCCAGCCGCCCGGGCCGGGGTTGCCGCGGCACGCGCCGTCGGTGAAGATGTCGACCTTGGGAAGCTCGCTCATCGGGTCAGGCAACGAGCTCGCGCGGCAGCTTGAAGACCATGTTCTCGGGTCTGTGGTCGGCGATTTCCTCGGTCACCGCGAAGCGCGCGGCAAGCGCGTCGAGCACTTCGCGCACGAGCAGTTCGGGGGCCGACGCGCCGGCGGTTACGCCAAGCGAGGCCGGCGTCCCGACCCAGTCCCAGTCGATGTCGGTCGCCCGCTCGATCAGCTTGGCCGGAACCCCCATCCGCTGAGCGACCTCGGCCAGGCGCAGCGAATTGCTGCTGTTGGGCGCGCCGATCACCAGCATCCGCTCGCAGCGCGGGGCGATCGCCTTGACCGCCGCCTGGCGGTTGGAGGTGGCGTAGCAGATGTCCTCGCTCTTGGGCGCCTTGATCGTCGGGAACCGCGCCTGGAGCGCGGTGACCACCGCCGCGGTGTCGTCGACCGACAAAGTGGTCTGCGTCAGGAACGCCAGATTGCCGTCGGGCAGGGCCAAATCCGCGACATCCTCGACCGTCTCGACCAGGGTCATCGAGCCCGGCGGGACCTGGCCGAAGGTGCCGATCACCTCGGGATGGCCGGCATGGCCGATGAACAGGATATGCCGGCCCTCGGCGATCAGCCGCTCGGCCTGGCGATGGACCTTGGATACCAACGGGCAGGTCGCGTCGAGGTAATTGAGGCTGCGGCCGGCGGCCGCCTCGGGCACTGATTTGGGCACGCCATGGGCCGAAAATACCACCGGGCGGTCGTCGGGCACCTCGTCGAGCTCGTCGACGAACACCGCCCCGAGGCTGCGCAGGCGGTCGACCACGAACCGGTTGTGGACGATCTCGTGGCGGACGTAGACCGGCGCGCCGAACCGCTCGAGCGCGAGCTCGACGATCTGGATCGCGCGATCGACGCCGGCGCAGAATCCGCGCGGCGCGGCGATCAAAACGTGCAAGGGGGGGCGGGCCGTGGCCATTTGGCTGCGATGTAAGCGATTGCTTGCAGCGTTGAAAGGCGCTTCCTATGAACGCGCCACGCCCCTCGCCAAGGAAGTCCCGCCCGTGAAGCTTCGCCTCGTCCCGCTTGTGCTCCTCGCATTGCTGTCGTCCTGCTCGCGCCAGGGCAAGGTCGGCGACGGGGGCGTCTACACCGTCCGCAGCGTGTGCCCCGAGGTCGGCGTGCCCGCGGCGACCGGCGATATCACCTTGTTCAACCCGCCCGGCAACGTCACCGCGGGCGCGATCGACGTCACCGCGACGATCACCAACGTCCGCGGCAGCTGCCAGGACAGCGCCGGCGCCGATGTCGTCTCGACCGTCAGTTTCGACGTGCTCGGCGTGCGGTCGGTGCCCGGCCCGGCGCGCACCGTCGTGCTGCCCTATTTCAACGTCGTGGTTCAGGGCGGCAGCGAGGTGGTCGCCAAGCGGGTCGGCAATGTCGCATTGAATTTCGCCGACGGGGCGATGCGCGCCCAGACCTCGGGCCAGGCCACCACGCGGGTATCGCGCGCCGCCGCGACCCTGCCCGAGAACGTCCGCAAGGTGCTGACCAAGCGGCGCAAGCCGGGCGATGCCGACGCCGCGATCGACCCGCTGACCGATCCCGCCATCCGCGCCTCGGTCGCCCGCGCCAGCTTCGAGCATTTGGTCGGGTTCCAGATGAGCGACGCCCAACTGCGCTACAACGCCACTCGCTAGGCGCCTCGCCCAGCCGCAACGCAATTGACTTGAGCATGGCGTCCCGCCAAGGGTCGCGGCGTCTCCGGCGGCGTGCTGCCGGGAGGACGCGCGGGAGAGTGCGGCGGGCAACCGTCGCCGCCGAAGGAGCAACCGCCCCCGGAATCTCTCAGGCACCAGGGACCGCGCGCGCCTGACAGTCTGGAAAGTGCCCCGGCCCACTTGCCGGGACAGCCGAAGGGGTAACCCGGCATATTCGCCCGGGGAAAGCTCTCAGGTGCCAAGCGACAGACGGGGGCGGTGGTCCGGGCGGCAACGCCAGGCGGGCCGTCGCCCTTTGTGATTTGCCGGAGCGCCCGATGAGCCGAGAAGTCCATAACGGCCCGACCGACCAGACCCAGGCCCGCGGCGAGCCGTACCGCGGCGATCCCGACGGCGGCGAGGGGCCGGCCGAGGCGCCTCCGCAGCAGCTCGCGCTCGACGCGTGGCACCGCGCCAAGGGCGGGCGGATGGTGCCGTTCGCGGGATATCAGATGCCGGTCCAGTACGAAGGCATCATCGCCGAGCATCTGTGGGTGCGGGAGAGCGCCGGGCTGTTCGACGTCAGCCACATGGGGCAGCTGCTGATCCACGGCCAAGGCGCCGACAGCGCGCTCGAGACATTGCTGCCCGGCGAGCTGCGCGCGCTGCCCGACATGAAGCTGCGCTACTCGCTGCTGCTCGACGAGCATGGCGGGATCATCGACGACCTGATGGCGACCCGCCGCGGCGACGAATTCTACGTCGTCGTCAACGGCGCGACCAAGGCTGGCGACATCGCCGAGCTCGAGCGCCGCCTGCCGTCCGGGGTATTGGTCGATCACATGAAGGAACAGGCGCTGCTCGCGCTGCAGGGGCCCCGCGCCGCCGAGGTGCTGGAAGGCATCGCGCCCGGGGTGTCCGGGCTGACCTTCATGCAGGGCGGCGCGTTCCGCGCGGTCGCGCGGCCGGCGTGGATCAGCCGCTCGGGCTACACCGGCGAGGACGGGTTCGAGATCTCGATCGACGCGCATGGCGCGCGCGAGCTGGCCGAGGCGCTGGTAGCGGACGAACGGGTCAGGCCGATCGGGCTCGGCGCGCGCGATTCGCTGCGGCTCGAGGCCGGGCTGCCGCTGTACGGCCACGACATCGACCGCGACACCACCCCGGTCATGGCCGGGCTCCAGTTCGCGATCAACAAGCGCCGCCGCGCCGAGGGCGGCTTCCCCGGCGCCGAGCGCATCCTCGCCGAGCTCGCCAATGGCCCGGTGCAGAAGCGCGTCGGCTTCGCGGTCGACGGCCGCCAGCCGGTGCGCGAGGGCGCGCGGGTGCTCGACGGCGAGGGCAATGAAGTCGGCCGGATCACCAGCGGCGGCCATTCGCCGAGCCTCGGGCGGCCGATCGCGATGGGCTATGTCGCCGCGCATCTCGCCGAGCCGGGCACCGCGCTCAAGCTCGAGAGCCGCGCCAAATTGTGCGACGCGAGCGTCGCGCCGATGCCGTTCGTCCCCCACCGCTACCACCGCAAGGGAGCCCCCGCATGAGCCTGTATTTCACCCGCGAGCATGAATGGATCAAGGTCGACGGCGACACCGCGACGGTCGGGATTTCCGACCATGCCCAGGGCGCGCTCGGCGACATCGTGTTCGCCGAGGTGCCCGAGGCGGGCAAGCGCCTGGCCAAGGGCGACGACGCGGCGGTGGTCGAATCGGTCAAGGCGGCGTCGGACGTTTATGCGCCAGTCGGCGGCGAGGTGATCGAGGGCAATAATGCGGTCGCCGAGGACCCCAGCCTGATCAACAGCGACGCCGAAGGCGAGGGCTGGTTCTTCAAGCTGAAGCTGGCCGACCCGGGCGAGCTCGACGGGCTGATGGACGAGGCCGCCTACCGCGAATGGGTCACCACGCTCTGAGCGATCCGCCCGCCTTGAGCGACCCCGTCGCCTCGACCAGCCAGTGGGACGCGGCCGATTATGCGCGGCTCGGCGGGTTCGTGCCCGCGCTCGGCGCCGCCGCGCTCGACCTGCTCGACCCGCAGCCGGGCGAGCATATCCTCGACGTCGGCTGCGGCGACGGCTCGCTGACCCAGCAGATCGTCGAGCGCGGCGCGAGCGTGGTCGGGATCGACAACAGCCTGAGCATGATCGGCGCCGCGCGCGCGCGCGGGCTCGATGCGCGGCTGATGGACGCCGCGCAGCTTAAGTTCGCCGAAGCGTTCGACGCCGCTTTCTCCAACGCCACGCTGCACTGGGTGCTCGACAAGGAACGCGCCGCGCGCGCGATCTGGTTTGCATTGAAGCCGGGCGGGCGGTTTGCCGGGGAAATGGGCGGCGAGGGGAATCTTGCCCGCCTGCGCGAGGCGCTCGACGAGGTGCTTGTGCTTCGCGGCTACGGCCCGCCGACCTTTGCCGCCAACTGGTACCCGTCGGTCGAGGAATTCCTAGCCGTGTATGAGGCCGCGGGGTTCACCGGCGAGATCGACGCGCGGCTGGTCGAGCGCCCGACCCCGCTCGAGCATGGCGTCGCGGCGTGGGTCACCACCTTCCGCGCCGGCTGGCTCGACCGCGCCGGGGTGCCGCACGCCGAGCGCGCCGAAATCGCCGCCGCGGTGGCCGATGCCTTCGACACCGACGTGGCCGACTATGTCCGGCTGCGGTTCATCATGAGAAAGCCTGATTGATGCGTTATTTGCCCTTGAGTGACGGTGACCGCGGCGAAATGCTGGCCGCGATCGGCGCCGGCGACATCGACGAACTGTTCCGCGACGTGCCCGCCGAGGCGCGGCTCTCGGGGCCGATCGAGGGGCTGCCCAACCATGCCAGCGAGCTGTCGGTCGAGCGCCAGCTGACCGCCTTGTCGCGCAAGAATCTGGTCGCGGGAGAGGCGCCGTTTTTCCTCGGCTGCGGCGCTTACCGCCACCATGTCCCGGCCAGCGTCGACCATATCATCCAGCGCGGCGAGTTTTTGACTGCCTACACGCCGTACCAGCCCGAAATCGCGCAGGGCACGCTGCAGGTGCTGTTCGAATTCCAGACCCAGGTCGCGCGATTGTTCGGGTGCGAGGTCGCCAACGCCTCGATGTACGACGGCTCGACCGCGTGCTGGGAAGCGATCGGCATGGCGCGGCGGATCACGCGGCGGACCAAGGCGATCCTGTCGGGCGGGCTGCACCCGCATTATGTCTCGGTCGCGCGGACCATGGCCAAGTTCACCGGCGACACGCTCGACACCGCGGTGCCCGCGCTCGATGCGGCGACCGACGCCGAAGCGCTGATCGCGGCGATCGACGGCGAGACCAGCTGCGTGGTGGTGCAATACCCCGACATCCTCGGCCGCATCACCGACCTCACGCCAATCGCCGAAGCGGCGCATGCGGCCGGCGCATTGCTGGTCGCGGTGGTCACCGAGCCGGTGGCGCTGGGGCTGATCAAGGCGCCGGGCGAGATGGGCGCCGATATCGTCGTCGGCGAAGGCCAGTCGATCGGCGTCGGGCTGCAGTTCGGCGGGCCGTATGTCGGGCTGTTCGCGTGCCGCGAAAAACATGTCCGGCAAATGCCCGGGCGCCTGGCGGGCGAGACCGTCGATGCGGAAGGCAAGCGCGGCTTCGTGCTGACGCTGTCGACCCGCGAGCAGCATATCCGCCGCGAGAAAGCGACCAGCAACATCTGCACCAACTCGGGGCTGTGCGCGCTGGCGTTTTCGGTCCACATGAGCCTGCTCGGCGAGCAGGGATTGCGGCAATTGGCGGCGCTCAACCATTCACGCGCGGCAAATGTTGCCGAGCGGCTTGCGGCGATCCCGGGGGTCGAGCTGGTCAACGACAGCTTCTTCAACGAATTCACCGTGCGTCTGCCGGTCGAAGCGCGGCCGGTGGCGCGCGCGCTGGCCGACCAGGGCATTTTGGGCGGGGTCTCGCTGGGCCGGCTCTACCCGGGGGTCGAGGCTTTGCAGAACGGGCTGGTGGTGGCGGTCACCGAGACGGTCACCGACGCGGACATCGACGCCTTCGATGCCGCGCTGAAGGAGGCGGTGCAATGACCGTCAACCCGTCGGGATGGCGCCCGTCGACGCCGGCCAACGCTCAAGGTGAGGCGACGACGGTTACAGGCAACCGTGCCTTGATGCTCGAAGAGCCGCTGCTGTTCGAGATTGGCGATGCCGAGACGACTGGGGTCGATTTCGACAGGCCCTCCCCCGGCCCCTCCCGCTGGGCGGGAGGGGAGCAACTTGCTCGCACGTCGCCGCTCGGCCTCGCCGGCCTATCCGAGCCCGAGGCGGTGCGGCATTACACGCGGCTGAGCCGGCAGAATTACGCGATCGACCTCGGGCTGTTCCCGCTCGGGTCGTGCACCATGAAGCACAACCCGCGGTTGAACGAGAAGGTCGCGCGGCTGCCGGGGTTTGCCGACATCCACCCGCTCCAGCCGACCGACACCGTCCAAGGCGCGCTCGAGCTGATCGACCTCGTCGGCCACTGGCTGACCACGCTGACCGGGATGCCGGCGGTGGCGATGAGCCCCAAGGCCGGCGCCCACGGCGAATTGTGCGGCTTGCTGTGCATCCGCGCCGCGCTCGAGGCGCGCGGCGATGCGCGGCAGGTGGTGCTGGTGCCCGAAAGCGCGCACGGCACCAACCCCGCGACCGCGGCGTTCGCCGGCTACCGCGTCGAGGACATCCCAGCCAACGCCGCGGGGCGGGTCGACCTCGACGCATTGAAGGCGCGGCTCGGGCCTGATGTCGCCGCGGTGATGATCACCAACCCCAACACCTGCGGGCTGTTCGAGCCCGACATGAAGGCGATTTCGGACGCGGTCCACGCCGCCGGGGCGCTGGTCTATTGCGACGGCGCCAATTTCAACGCGATCGTCGGCAAGGTTCGCCCCGGCGACCTCGGCATCGACGCCATGCACATCAATCTGCACAAGACCTTCTCCACCCCGCACGGCGGCGGCGGGCCGGGGTCGGGGCCGGTGGTGCTGTCGAAAGCGCTGGCGCCGTTCGCGCCGCTGCCGTTCATCGAAAAGCGCGGCGACCGCTTCGAGCTGGTCGAAGAGGAGACCGCGGGCGAGCACCACGGGCGCAGCTTCGGGCGGATGGTCGCGTTCCACGGCCAGATGGGAATGTTCACCCGCGCCGCCGCCTACATGCTGAGCCACGGTGCCGACGGCTTGGCCCAGGTCGCCGAGGACGCGGTGCTCAACGCCAATTACGTGCTGCGCGCGCTCGAGGACGTGCTCGACGCGCCGTTCGCTTCGAGCGGGCCGTGCATGCACGAGGCGATCTTCTCCGACAAAGGTTTTTCTAACGGCCTGAGCACGATCGATCTGGCCAAGGCGCTGATCGACGAGGGCTTCCACCCGATGACGATGTACTTTCCACTCGTCGTCCACGGCGCGATGCTGGTCGAACCGACCGAGACCGAATCGCGCGCCGCGCTCGACCAGTTCATCGCCGCGATGCGTTCGATCGCCGAGCGGGCGCGGGCGGGGGACGAGACGCTCAAGGCGGCGCCGGTCCATGCCCCGCGGCGGCGGCTCGACGAGACGTTGGCGGCGCGCAAACCGGTGCTAACCTGGCGCGCGCCGGCGCCGGCAGCGGCGGGCGAGCCGAGCCCGAGCGAGGCCGGGGGCCGCTGATGAGCTGGGACGCGCTGTTCGTCCTCACCAACGCCATCGCCTTTGCCGGCTGGGCGGCGCTGGCGCTGCTGCCGCGGGGGCCGAAAGTGTCGGCGCTGGTGCTCTATCTCGGGGTCGGGCTGCTGTGCCTCGCCTACACCGCGATGTTTATCGCGCTGTTCGGCGGGCTTGCCGACCCGCAGCGGCTGCCCGGCCTGCCGCCGCCCGACCTCGGCGACTATTCGGTCGATGGGTTGCGCGCCTTTTTCATGAGCGACGGCGGAATCGTGATCGGCTGGACGCATTATCTCGCGTTCGACCTGTTCGTCGGCCAGTGGATCGCCAAAGATGCTGACAACAAAGGCTTTTCGCGGATCGCGCAGGTCCCGTTCCTGTTCGTGACGCTGATGGCGGGGCCGATCGGGCTGCTGGCGTGGCTGGTGGTGCGCGAGCGCCGGGCGCGCGCGGCTGCCCGCACGGAATGAGCGGCGAGCGCTTTTATGAGGGCCCGGCGAGCAGCGACGCACGGCGTTCGGCCCCCGCGGCGCTGCGCAATCGCGAGCCGATCGCCGAGGTGCTGCGCGACTGGCTGCCGGAGCGCGGGCTGGTGCTCGAGATCGCCAGCGGGACGGGCGAGCATGTGGTGCATTTCGCGCGCGCGTTCCCGGCGCTCGAGTGGCAACCGAGCGACGCCGACCCCGGCGCGCTGGCCTCGATCGCCGCGTGGCGCGAGCAGGCGGGGCTGTCCAACATCCGGCCCCCGGTCGAAATCGATGCCGCGGCGCCTGATTGGCCGATCGCCGCGGCCGACGCGGTGCTGAGCCTCAACATGGTGCATATTTCGCCGTGGATCGCGGCGTTGGGGCTGCTCTACGGCGCCGCGCGGCTGCTTGGGCCGGGCGCGCCGCTGATCCTCTACGGGCCGTGGCTCGAAGCGGGGGTCGAAGCCGCACCGAGCAATCTCGCGTTCGATGCCCAGCTCAAGGCGCGCAATCCCGAGTGGGGCCTGCGCCTGGTCGAGGATTTCGCAGCGGAGGCCGCCCGCCGCGGCCTATCGCTGGCCGAGCGGCGCGCGATGCCGGCCAACAACCTCATGCTGCTCTTGCGCCGGGACGACTGAAAGCCCGTCCGAATTAAAGGAAGTTTTACCAGATCGCCTTATGGTCGCGCGCATGGACCATAGCCCCGACCCCCAGATCCGCCGTTCGCGCCGGTCTAACGTGCTGCTCGCCGCGACCCTCGAGGTCGGCGGCGCGGTGACCAAGGTGCGCTTGCGCAACCTGTCGGAGGACGGCGCGCTGGTCGATGGCGACCTGCTGCCCGAGGCCGGTGCCGAAGTCGTGTTCCGGCGCAACGAACTGGTCCAGCGCGGGCGCATCGCATGGGTCCACGGCAAGCATGCCGGGGTCGCGTTCGACAGCCCGCTCAAGCCGCAGGACGTGCTGCGCCACGTGCCGCCGGCGGGGCCCAAGCCCGAACCCAAGTTCTGGCGGCCCGGAATCGCCACGCGGCCATTGACCGCGGCCGAGAAGAAGCAGGTCGAAAGCTGGAGCTGAGCGCGGCGGCGGCGTGCTGATTTTCACGGCGCAACGTCACGCCGCGCGCATTTCCTCGCGCTGCTCGTGAAGCCAGGCGACCAGCTCGGCGAGCGCCATCATGTTACTGAAGTTGATTCCAAAGCAGCCCGCTGCGGCCCAGCTGATCACGCCATGGCGCGCGGCCAGCCCGGGCAGCGTCACGATCACTTCGTCGCCGACTTGCAGGATGCGGTCGCTTTCGACCTTGAGCCCGCCTTGCGACACGTCGCGGGTGCGCACCGCGAAGGCGGTCGCGCCCTGGCGCACGGTAGCGGTGCATTGCACTTCGATCCGCGGCAGGCGCGGGCGCAGGCTGTCGGGGACCGGGGCGAGCAAGGCGATGACGTCGACCGGCGTATCGAAGGTGACGCCGAGGTTGCCGTCGCTGGCCCAGGTCACCGAGCCGCGGATCATCTCGCCGCGCTTGAGCTCGACCGACAGCGTGGCACCGACGGCAATCGGGCAGTAGGCGCGGATCAGCATCCCGCCGGCGGAAATGTTCTTGATCAGGCATAATTCGCGGCGGTCCTCGACCACCACCGCGCCGAGCCGGAACAGCGTCATCAACCGGTTGTCGCCGCGCCGCTCGGCCGGCTCGGGAAGCGCGTCGGACAGCGAATAAAGGGTCGCTTCGACCGGCTGCGTTTGAAGCTGCATTCCCACCTCTTGATCGTCAGGCGCCAAATGCCCGGGTTGCCGCCGGAGCGCGCCGCTTTGCCTATGACGGCGGCTGTTACCGATTGGTTGCGGTTTCGTCCGACTTGGCATGGATTGTGCCCCGATGTGGCGCGTCGAGCCGCACAATTGCAGGCGGCGAGGTTTGTCGCCGGCCGCGCGGCGCGCTATCATGCGCGGCGAAGGGAACGGGGTATGCGACGCATGCGGTTTCTTGCTGGGCTCGGCGCGGCGGCGCTGGCGGTGCCGCTGGGCGCTCAGACCAGGACCACCACGCTCGACGCGGTGTCGCTGCCGCAGCCGATCGACACGGTGACCCAGGCGCAGGACGTGCGCTTCAAGGACGACGGCCACGACCGCATGACGGTGGCGGTGCGTCTGTCCGGTTCGGGGCCGTACCGCTTCCTCGTCGACACCGGCGCCGACCGCACCGCGGTGTCGAGCGAATTGGCCAAGCGGCTCGGACTGACGGCCGGGCCCAACGCCCTGCTGCACAGCGTCACCGGGGTGTCGACCGTGGCCACCGCGCAATTGCCGCGGCTGCAACTCAGCCACGCCGAGATGAAGATCGCCGACGCGCCACTGCTGAGCGACCTCAACATCGGCGCCGACGGCATCCTGGGGGTCGATTCGCTGCGCGCCCAGCGCGTGCTGTTCAACTTCAAGGCGCGCACGATGACGATCGTCCCCGCGGCGCACAAGGTGATCCCGCACGAGGAGGGGACGATCGTCGTGCGCGCGCGCGAGAAGAACGGGCGGCTGGTGCTGACCAGTGCCAACGCCGACGGCGCGCGATTGAGCGTGGTGCTCGACACCGGCTCGGAAGTGAGCATCGGCAACAGCGCGCTGCGGCGGCGGCTGATGGCGGGCAACGTGCTGCAGCGGTCGGGCAAGGTGTCGCTGCAATCGGTCACCGGCGAGCAATTGACCGGCGAATATATGGTGCTCGAGAAGCTCGAGATCGGCGGCGTGCTGCTGGAGAACTTGGCGATCGTGTTCGCCGACGCGCACACCTTCAAAAAGCTCGGGCTCGACAAGCGCCCGGCCCTGCTGCTGGGGATGAACGCGATGCGCGCGTTCGACAAGGTGACGATCGATTTCGCCAACAAGAAGCTGCGGGTGACGCTGCCCGAGCATGGCAGCCTCGAGCAGGCGCAGTTCGCCCAGCGCTAAGGCCGGGAATCCGGGTCGTCGCGTCCTAGAAGATCAGGACGAGGACGATGATCAACAGGATCAATCCGCCGAGGCCGATGTACATGGTGACGCTCCTCCGATGGGGTCGCCGGTGAAACGGCTGCGGGGGCGGCGCGGTTCCGGCGGCGGGCATTTGCCGGCCGGGAATCAGGCGGCGGCGTAGAGCCGTTCGATGTCGGCGGCGAAGGCGAGGTCGGTGCCGGGGGTGAGCGCGGCGGCGGCGCCGGCGGCGATGCCGAGCCTGAGCGCATCATCCGCCGCCACGCCCGCGGCGAGGCCGTAGACCATCGCCGCGAGAAAGCTGTCGCCGGCGCCGACCGCGCTGCGGGTGTCGACCGCGAGCGCGGGCACGAATGCGGCGCCGGCGGGGGTGGCAAGCACGGCGCCGTCGCGGCCGAGCGTCACCGCGACCAGCTCGGACCCGCCGCGCGCGACGATGTCCGCCGCCGCCGCGATGATTGCGCCAGTGTCGGGCAGCGGCCTGCCGACCAGTTCCTCGAACTCGCCGCGGCTTGGTTTGATCATGAACAGGCCGCCGTGCGCCAGCGCCTCTCGCAAGGCCTCGCCCGAGGTATCGAGGACCAGTCGAGTCGTGCGAGGAAGGCGCTGGGCGAGCTGGACGTAGAAATCGTCCGGCACGCCGCGCGGCAGCGAACCGCTGGCGACAAGATAATCGCAGGCGGTTGCCGCGACATGCTCGAGGCAGGCGCGCCACTCGGCATCGGCGACCTCGGGGCCTTCGGGAACGAAGCGATACTCGACACCGGTCGAGCGCTCGTAGACGGCGACGCTCAGGCGGGTGTCGTCGGCGATCGCGAGGCGGGTGCGGGCGACCCGCTCGCGCTCGAGCAATTCGTCGAGCAGGCGCCCGGTGAAGCCGCCGGCAAGGTACAGCGCGTTGACATCGGCACCGACGCGGCCGAGCACGCGGGCGACGTTGATGCCGCCGCCGCCGGGATCCATCCGCTCGTTGAAGGTGCGCGTCTTCTGGGTGTGGCGGACGGCGTCGGCCTCGCACGCGTTGTCGATGCTCGGGTTGAGCGTCAGCGTGGCGATCCGCGCCGCCGGCGGCGCCGGGAACGCGGCGCTCACCGTGGCAGCACAACCCGCGGCCAGCCGTCTTCCCACACCAGCGGCGCGACCAGCATCACGCGGCGGGTGTTGATGTCGTCGCTCGGCTTGGTGCGCGGGCGGGTGATGTCGACCGCGTGATAGACGATCCAGTCGCGGCCGTTCGCGTCGGTGGCGACCGCATTGTGGCCCGGCGCGAGCCATTTGCCGTATCTCTCGAGGATCACCGCGGGGCGGTCCTTGGGCTCCTCGAACGGCCCGGTGGCGCTGCGTGAGCGCGCGACCAGCACCGCGTAATGGGCCTTGGGCCCGCAGCAATTGTCGCCCGAGTAGAACATGTAATAATAATCGCCGCGGCGGACGACCCAGGCGCCCTCGATCAGCCGGCGATACTCGTTGACGTCCTCCGATTTGACCACCGGGATAAGGTCGGCCGGGGCGCTGCTGGGGGCGAACGAGATGCGGTCGGGGGCCAGCTCCTGGACCTTGATCGGCTGGAACCCCGAGCCCCAGTAGAGCAAGCGCTTGCCGGTCGCGGGGTCGTCATAGGCCATCGGGTCAATGTTGACGAAGCCGTCCCCGCACTGGAGCGGCTTGCCGATGTCGACGAACGGGCCGAGCGGGCTGCCCGCGGTGGCGACGGCGAGGCACAGGCCGCGCTTCTTGTCGGTCAGCGCGGCATCGGGCTTGGCCGAATAATAGAGGTAGTAAGTGTCGCCGTGGCGCTCGACGTGCGGCGCCCAGAAGTCCTGCGTCTTGCTCGCCCAAGAAGGCTTGGCGGGGAGCGCGTCGCCGAGATGCTCCCAGCGCAGCAGGTCGGGCGAGCGAGCGACTTGCAGATTGACCCATTTGCCGCCGACCTCGCTCTGGGTGGCGTAGGCGTAATAGAAGCCGTCGGGCGCCTTGATCACCGCGGGGTCGGGGAAATCGGCGTCGAGCACCGGCGCGGCGGGCGCGAGCGGAAGCGGGGCGGTGAGCGGGGCGCAGCCGGTGAGCAGCGCGGCAAGGACCAGGACGAGCTTTGTCATGGCTGCCAGCATAAGCGCGGCAGTCGCGGGCCGATAGGGGTTCTCATTGCCCGCGCGTGTCCCTAACGCGCCGCCGATGAGCATCATCGAGTCCGGCGCGTTCGAAATCGGCGCGACAGAGCGCGGCGGAGGCGCGGAAGTCACCGTCACCGGCCCTGCCGGGCAAGCGCGAACGTACCTCGTCGCGGGCGGCGACCAGGCCGACTATCATGCCTTTTTCGCCGCGGTGGCCGGAGATTTCGGAACGCGCGTTCCGCATGGCTTCGGCGAGCCCGACGATTTCCCCGATTCGGACATTGCCTGGCGCCCGCTGCTGACCGGCAATATCGCGCCGCCGATCCTGTGCGGCTATGGCGATCCCGCGGTGCTCAAGACCGACGACGGGTATATCCTCGTCGCGACCTCCAACGACGCCCCCGACGCATTCCCGATCCTCCACTCGCGTGACCTCGAGGAATGGACCCACCAGGGCTTTGTGTTCCCCGACGGCGAGCAGCCCAGCTGGACCGCCAAGGGGCGACAGGTGGCCGATTTCTGGGCCCCCGAGATGGCCCAGGTCGGCGACGAATATTGGCTGTGCTTCACGGCGCGGCGGGCCGGCAATGCGCTCGCCATCGGGCTCGCCAAGAGCGCCGCGCCGACCGGGCCGTGGCGCGACCTCGGCGAGCCGTTGCTGACCGGGGCGCCGATCGACATCACCGGGCTCGGCTACGACGCGGCGAGCCAGCCCAAGATGGACGCGGGGGTCATCGACTCGCACTTCTTTATCGATTCCAGCGGCGACAAATATCTGTTCTGGAAGGATGACAGCAACGGCATCTGGCCGCGCCCGCTGGCGATGCTGCTGCGGCGCGAGCCGGCGCTGATCGACGCGATGTTCGAGCACGACGAGGACCGGCGCACCGCGGCGCTGTGCGCGGCGCTGGTCGGCTGGGCCAACGGGCGGCGGCCGATGGAGCGCTTTTTCCTGATGCAGCCGCTGATCGACGCCGCGGTGGGATCGTGGAACCGGGTCAAGCAGGTGCTCGGCGAGTACGGCCATGCGCCCGCGATCCTCGCCGCGATGACGACGCCGTTGCACGCCCAGCGGCTCGACGACGACGGCGCGCTGGTCGGCGAGCCGACGCAGATCCTGACCAACGACCGCGACTGGGAAGGGCATCTGATCGAAGGCCCGTTCGTGACCGAGCAGGACGGGCGCTACTGGTTGTTCTATGCCGGCAATGATTTCGCCACTGCGGCCTACGGCATCGGCGTGGCGGTCGCCGACAACCCGCTCGGGCCGTATGTGAAGCAGGAAGCCCCGCTGCTCAAGTCGACCAAGACCTGGACCGCGCCGGGCCATGCCTCGGTCGCGCCGGGGCTCGACGGCCAGCCGCAATTGTTCTTCCACGCGTTCCACCCGGGCACCGGCGGCTACAATGAATTTCGCGCGTTGATGACCGTCGGGCTGGCGTTTGACGGTGACCGCGTACGGGTGACATGAGAGCGGGTTTGGTTGCGCGGCCGACTCTGCTAGGCTGAGCAATTCGCACCTCATCACAAGGGGATGCCTGTGACTGTTACAGTCCGTTCCAGCGCGCCGCTGATCCTCGCCGCATTGCTCTCGCTGAGCGCCGCTGCGCCGGCCGAACCTTTGTTCACCCCCGCCTATACGCATAACTTCCCCGACGCGTTCGTGCTCGAGCATGACGGCGTGTTTCTCGCTTACGCCACCAACGACGGCATCAATTTGCCGATGCTGACCTCGCGCGACCTGGTCACATGGGCGCCGGTCGGCGACCCCGCCAATCCCGGCAAACGGCTCGACGGGATGCCGGCGCTCGCGCCGTGGGTGAAGGAGGGCTTCACCTGGGCGCCCGAGGTGATGCGGATCGGCAATCGCTGGCTGCTCTATTACACCGCCAACCACCGCAAGAAGGACGTCCAGTGCATCGGCGTCGCGGTCGCCGACGCGCCGACCGGCCCATTCCGCGATTCGTCGCCAGAGCCGATGGTGTGCCAGTTCAATGAGGGCGGGAGCATCGACGCCAACCCGTTCCGCGATGCCGACGGCAAGCTCTATCTGTACTGGAAAAGCGACGGCAACCGGGTCGGCAAGGGCACCTGGATCTGGGGCCAGCCGCTCAGCGCCGACGGGTTGACGGTGACCGGCGCGCCGGTCGGGCTGATCCGCGACGACCAGAAATGGGAGAACAAATTGGTCGAAGCGCCGACCATGGTCCGCTCGCCGACGGGTTACGCGATGTTCTTTTCGGCCGCTTACTACGGGTGGAACGCGGACGAGCGGCTGTCGCCCTACGCGATGGGCTATGCGACCTGCCAGGGCCCGCTCGGCCCGTGCGTCGATGCGCCGAACAATCCGATCCTGTTCAGCTTCCGGGACAAAGAGCTCGGCTGCCTCAGCGGGCCGGGGCACCAAAGCATCTTCCAGGCCAAGGGGCAGAACTACGTCACCTTCCACGCGTGGGCGGCGACTTCGAGCTGCCGCAAGGCGGCCGACGCACGCTATCTGTATGTCGCGCCGCTGTACTGGAAGGACGGCAAGCCCGAGATCGGGCTGAGCGTCAGGCCCGCGGCGCCGAGCCGGCCCAAGTGAGACTGGCGGCCGCCCTGGTGGCGCTGCTGCTGGCCACCCCCGCCGCGGCCGAAGATGAGCTCTACCGCTACCGCGCCGGCGAGCAGACGCGCTGGATCACCCCCGAGAATCCGACCGGCGCCAAGGGCGCGGGGGCGCGCGAGAACAAGGGCGCCAAGGGCCACGCGTTCGACACCATCGCGGTCCGCGCGACGCACGTGCTCGCCGATATCCGCGGCGCCGGCACCATCGACCGCCTGTGGATGACGATCGAGGACCGCTCGCCCGAGGCGCTGCGCGGGCTCAAGCTCGAGATGTACTGGGACGGCGCGGCGCGGCCCGCGGTGTCGGTCCCGCTGGGCGACTTCTTCCTCCACGGCGCCGGCGAGATGGTGGCGATGGACACCGCCTTGATGTCGAGCCCCGAGGGGCGCTCGTTCGTCTCGACCATCCCGATGCCGTTCCGCAGCGGGGCGCGGATCACGGTCGCCAATGAGTCGCTGAAACCGGTCAATCTGATTTTCTACGACGTCGACTACCGCGCGCTTGCCGCGCAGCCCGCCGACGCGCTGTATTTCCACGCGTGGTGGAGCCGCGAGCGGGCGACCACGCTCGGCCGCGACTTCCGCATCCTGCCGCGCATCGCGGGCCGCGGGCGGTTCCTCGGCGCCAGCGTCACGGTGCTGACCAACCCGGTCTATGAAAAGACCTGGTGGGGCGAGGGCGAGGTCAAGATCGCGCTCGACGGCGACCGCGCCGACGCGCCGACCATCGTTGGCACCGGCGCGGAGGATTATATCGGCACGGCGTGGGGGCAGGGCGCCTACATCAACCGCTTCCAGGGCGCGCCGATCGCGACGTGGGACGGCGAGGGGCGGTGGACATTCTACCGCTGGCACGTGCCCGACCCGATCTGGTTCCATCGCGACATCGCGGTGTCGCTGCAGCAGATCGGCGGGGCGCGAAAGGCGATCGTCCTCGGGCTGCAGAACAAGGGCGCGCCGCTGGCGCCGGTGACGATCGACCCCGGTTCGCGCACCAATTTCCAGAAATTGCTCGAGAGCGGCAAGCCGCTGTCCGACCCCGCGCTGCCCGACGGGCACACCAATTACTACCGCAGCGACGATGTCGCGGCGGTCGCCTATTTCTATCTCGACCGGCCGGGCGGCGTGCTTCCGCCGATCGCGCCGGCGGCCGAGCGCATGGCCGCGATCCGCAAGGCGCCCGACAAAAAATAGGGGCGGCCCGCGAAGGCCGCCCCAGTCATTTCAGCTCGAGGCTGGCAGCAACTAACCGCGCTGCCCGCTGGCCGGCGGCGGCGGCGGCGGCGGAGCGGGCTCCATCACCGGCGCCGGCTCGGCGACCGGCGGTGGCGGCGGCGGCGGTAGCATCACCGGCGCGGGCTCGGGCGCGCGCGAGCGGTCGCCACCGGTGCGGAACCGCAGGCCGATCGAATAGACCCGCTCGAGGTATTTGGTGCCCCACGGGAAGCTCGCCCCGTTGCCGCCGGCGAAGTCGCGATAGGTGCGGATCGGCTGCTTGCCGGCGAGGATGTTCAGCGCATCGAAAGCAATCGTGATGTTCTCGAACGGGGTGTAGGACGCCGAGAAATCGAGCTGGCCGAGGGCGCGCTGCTTGAGCGGCGCCTGAAGACCCTGGATGTCGCGGTAGTCGACCACGAAACTCGACCGCCAGTTATAGGCAAGGCGGGCCGTGACTGGGCCGCGCTCATACATCCCGACCAGGTTGTAGGCGTGCTTCGAGACACCGGGGAAATCCTGCTGGCCCGGCAACTGGTTGTCGCGATATTGCGGGGCGAGCTGGGTCGATGCGTCGATGTAGGTATAGTTGGCCTGGACACCAAAGCCCTTCGCGAAGTTCGGCAGCCAGTCGTAATCAAAGAAGGTCGTAGCGGCGATCTCGAAGCCCTGGATCTTGCCCTTGCCCGAATTAAACGGAGCGTCGAGACGGATTTCGCCGATCGGGCTGTCGTAGGGCACTGTCTGGCGCGACCGGAAGATGAAGCCGTTCACGTCGCGCCGGAACGCCGCGAGGGTCAACGATCCTTGCCGCGCGAAATAATATTCGAGGGTGGCGTCATAGTTCTTACTGGTGATCGGCTGGAGATCAGGATTACCGCCCGACGCATCCTGGAAGCAGTTCGGGTCCTGCGGGCTGATCGAGCAGGCGCCGCTCGGCGGAAACACCGTGATTGCCGGGGTCAGGTCGTTGAAGTTCGGCCGCGTGCGGGTTTCCGTATAGGCCAGCCGCCCTTGCAACTCGGGCAGGAACTGCAGCCGCATGTTCGCGCTGGGCAGGACATCGGTGTATTCGTTCTTGCGCGTGATGGGCGAGATAATGCCAGTGGCGTCATCGCGCTGGTTGGCGTTGAAGTTGTTCTTGGTCTTGATCACGCGAACGCCGATCGTTCCGTCGACCGGAAATCCGAGGTCGAACTCGTAGCGTAGCTGGCCGTAGCCGGCGTAGGTCTTTTCGTTCGCGTCATAGATCGACAAGGGGTCGATCCCGACGTCACCGAGCGGGCCGCCATTCGGATTGACGGTGTCCGCGAAGTCGCGAAGATCGCCGATGTTGGCGAACACATCGTTGAACGACACGCCGATGAAACACCTCTCCGCCTGGTAATTGTCATAGGTGAAACCGCACGGGAGGCGGCCGATGTCGATCGGCAGGCTGCCAAGCAGCGGGCGGGGCACGCCGTCGGTGCTGCGATACAAGCCGCCTTCTTCGCGGCTGGCGTCGCGGTTGTTGTGGCGCACGCCGAACTGGAGGCGCGGGATGTTGGCCCAACCGGTGTCCCATTCGAGGTCGGCGCGCACCTGCACGTCGTCGCCCTTGGCCTTGTACCGGCGCTGGAAGAGGCCGCGGTAGAGGTAGTTGGCGGGATCCCGGGTGTCGAAGTCGAGGAAGTCGAACGCCGCGCCGCCGGGCCCGTCGTCGAGGTCGATATCGACGACCCGCTGAGGCGAGCTGGCCAATGCGTAGTCGATGTTGACCTGGTGCTCCTTGAACGTCGATTTGGTCATGGCGATGTCACTGGAAAAACGCAGGTCGCTGGTGACGTCGTAAATGACGCCGCCACCGACCTGGAAGGTGTTAGTGCGCGACTTGCGGAACTCCTGGAAGCCGTCGGGCGCGTTGGGGCTGTCGACCGTCAGGCGCCGTGGCAGGCCATCCTCGTCGAACTCGACATCCGACAGCGTCGAGTTGTCGAACAGCGGGACGAACATCCAGTAATTGCTGTCGTTGCCGCGGTATCCCTGGAACAGGCCATCGACATAGAATTGCAAGTCGCTGTTGGGCTTGTACTGGATTGCCGCGTTGAGCGAGGGCCGGCTGCGTTTGCCGCTGCCGTAGAACAACCCGCTGCCGTTGGGGGCAATGAACGCGGGTCGCGTGCCGGTAGCCGGGCGCGGCGACACGAACAGGTCGTTCTCGCGAGTCGAATCAAGAAAATCGATCTTGGTCAAAGCGGCATTGACGAGAATCCCGAACTCGCCGCCATCACCAACGTCCCAGCGATTGCTGATCAGGAGGTTGCCGTTCCAGGTCCACTCATCGGACTGCTCCCACTTGACCGCGTTGGCCGAGCCGGACAGCTCGAAGCCGCTGAAATCGAACGGGCGGCGCGAGCGCACGTTGACCTGCCCGCCGAGGCCGCCTTCGATCAGGTTCGAGGTGCCCGACTTGAACACTTCCAGCGCGGCAACGCTGCCGGCGGGGAAGTCCTGGATCGCCACGAAGCGGTCGTTGGCGGTGAAAATCTCGCGGCTGTTATAAGTCGTGCTGAGATCGGGCAGGCCGCGCACCTGGACCTGGGCGGCCTCGCCGGCGGCGCGATTGACCTGAACGCCGGGAACGCGCGCGAGAGCGGCGGAGGCGGTAACGTCGGGCAGCTTGCCGATGTCTTCCGCGACGATTGCGTCGACGATTTGCTCGGAGTTGCGCTTGATGTTCTTGGCCGACTGCAAGCTGCGGCGCAGGCCGGTGACGACGATGGTTTCGCCGTCATCGGCGGCGGGGTCGGGCGCCGTCTGGACGGCATCGTCGGTTTGCGCTGAGCCGGCGTCGGCATCGTTCGGTGCTTCCTGCGCTTCGACGGCCGGATCGACCGGTGCCGGAGGCGCATCCTGGGCGGCGGCCGCCGTTGCGCCAAGCGTCAGCGCGACCGCCGATGTCGAGCACAGAATGAATGTGTTGAGCCGCATGGTGTGAACCTCCCCCGAGCCAGGTTTGCGAACGCTCCCGTCGCCGGGACCGAACGGCAAAGGTATGGCCAACGAAAGACGCCTGACAAGTCATTCATTTCAATTAAAAACCGACGTTGCATCAAAGCCGCACTGGCGGCGTGCGGTCAGTCGAGCTTGGACATCAAATCGTTGGAACGGCGCTCGGCATCGGCGAGCGCGCGGTCGACCGGCTTCTGCCCGGTCACCGCGGCCTGCAACTCCTCGCCGACGATGCCCTCGATCGCGCCCTGGCGCTCGACCGCGCCGGGCAAGGTGCGCCCGATGGTGCCGAGCGGCGCGATGTCGGCGCGGTGCGGCAGCGCCTTGAACTCGGCGCTGTCGAGCACCGCCGAGAACGCGGGAATGTGACCGGTGCGCGCCCAGTCGAAATTATGCTCGGCGAAGAACTTGAGCAGCCGCGCAATGGCGCGCCGTTGTTGCGGCGAGCGGTCGCCCTTGGGGATCGCCCAGCTGTGCCCGTCGACGAACGCCGCGGGCCGGCCCCACAGCCGCGGGTAAGGGAACACCGCATAACTCTTGTGCAGCGGCCGGCCCGGCGTGTTGGCCTCCTGGTCGAACGCGCCGATCATCCACGTGCCGGTCGGATAGATCCCGCCCTGGCCGTTCAGGAAACTGTTGATCGCGGCCGGCGTGTCCTGGTTGCGTGTTCCCAATTGCTCGACGTTGATTTGACGCAGCAGGCCGACGATCTCGCGCGCTTGCGGCGTGTCGATGCGGATGTGGCGGGTGTCGGGAAAGAACGCCGCGTCCTGTGCAAGAAGAAAAGTGTAGAGGTTGCGGACGTGGGTCGCGGGGTCGTTGACCTGGCTCTGGATCAGGTACGGCAGTCCGGTGCGCTGCTTGAACTGGCGCGCGTGCGCCAGCAGCTCCTGCGGCGAATTGGGCAGCACCGGCTTGCCGCCGCGCATCAGCCCCGCCTTCGCGAACAATTTGGTGTTGATGTGGAACAGCCCGCCGATGGTGTCCCACGGCAGGCCGTAGATGGCGCCGTTCTTGGTCACCCCGCGGCGCGCGGCCTCGGTGAATGCGGCGGGGTCGATGCCCGCCTCGCGCAACATCGGCTCCAATGGCTCGACCAGCCCGCGCGTGGCATAATCGGTCAGCACGCCCTGGTGGACGGTGACCAAATCGGGCGGGTCGTTGGCCGCGATCTGCGCCGACAATTGCGCGTAGCCGGGCCATGCGACGACGTTCGATTCGACGTGGATGTCGCGGTTCTCGGCGTTGAACTTGTTGATCAGCGCGGTGATGATCCCGCACTCGCCCTCGGCTTTCGAGACGTCGATGGTCTTGCCGTACAGCGCGCCGCATTCGCCCCAGAAGCGCTGCAAATAGATTTCGGTGCGGTCCGACTCCGGCGCGCAACTGCCGAGCGCGACCAGCGCGGCCAAAGCGAGCGCAAGGCGCTTCATCGCACCGCGGTCCCGGCCATCGCGCGCACGATCTGTTTTTGGAAAATCAGATAGACGATGAAGATCGGGATCGAGGCGAACACCGCCTGCGCCATGAGGAAGCCGAGCCCGCTGGTCTGGGCGTAATTCATCTGGCTCGACGCGAGGCCGACGGTCAGCGTGAACATGTCGCTGCGCGTCGCGGAAATCAGCGGCCACCAATAATCGTTCCAGCTGGCGAGGAAGGTGAACACGCCCAATGTCGCCTGCGCCGGCACGGTCAGCGGCAGCAGCACGGTGAAGAAGGTCTTGAGCCGCGACGCGCCGTCGAGCATCGCCGCCTCGTCGAGCTCCTTCGGAATGCCGCGGAAATATTGGGTCATGAAGAACACCCCGAACGACGACACCAGCCCGGGCAGGATCAGCCCGGGGAAGCTGTTGTGCAGCCCCAGTTCGGCGAACAGCCGGTGGCGCGACAAGATCACCGCCTGCTCGGGGATGGCGAGGCCGAGCAGCACCAGCACGAACAAAGTGCGGCGGAACGGGAAGTCGAGCCGCGCGAAGCCGTAACCGGCGAGGCTGCACAGCAGGAGCACGCCGACGGTGGTGCCGAGCGACACGACCAGGCTGTTGGCGAGCCAACGGAAGACCATCGAGCCGCCGAGGATCGCGCGGTAATTCTCCAGCGTGTAGGGCGCCGAAAACGCGGTCGCGCTGTCGCGCAGCAATTCCGAATTGGCCTTGAGCGACAGCAGCAATGTCCACGCCAGCGGCGCGATCATCAGCGCCGCGCCGAGCGTCACCCCAACCAGCTGCAGCGGGGTGAAGCGCGCGCGGCGGAGCTCGGCGGCCACGCTAGGCGTCCTGCCGCCGGGTGACGGTCCAGTACTGGACCAGGGTCACCAGCAAGATCAGCATGAACAGGATCTCGGCGGCGGCCGAGGCGTAGCCCAATTGCCAGCGCACGAATGCGCTTTCGAAGATGAACAGCACGACCGGCCGCGAGGCGCCGTTGGGGCCGCCCGACGTCAGCAATTGCGCCTGGCCGAACAATTGCAATTGCGCGGCGGTCTGCAGCATCACGACCAGCAGCACGGTGCGCCGCAGCGACGGCAGCGTGACCCGCCAGAAGGTCGCCCATTTGCTCGCATTGTCGAGCGCGGCGGCCTCGTAGACGTCCTCGGGGATCTGCTGCAGCCCGGCGAGGAACAGCATCATCGGCAGCCCGAACGACCACCAGATGGTGGTCAGCGCGATCGCCGGCTTGACCAAAGCCGGATCGCTGAGAAACGGGATCGGCGCGCCGCCGGTCGCCTGCATCACCTCGCCGACCAGGCCCGCGTCGGGCGCCAGCACGAAGCGCCAGATCAAGGTGACGATGGTCACCGACAGCACCGACGGGGCGAAGAACAGGCCGCGGTACCAGGCGGCGCCGCGCGTCGGCTTGTTGAGCGCCAAGGCGAGCAGCAGCGTCAGCAGAGTCAGCGGGATGACGACCATCGCGGCGAACGCGAAGGTGTTGAGCAACGACTGGTGGAACACCGGGTCGGCGGCGAGCTGGGTGTAATTGTCGAAGCCGATAAAACGCCCGCCGCCGAACGGGTCGGCGCGCTGGAAGCTGGTGACGATGCCGCGCAGCAGCGGGTAGATCAACAGGAACAGATACAGCAGCAGGAACGGGGCGACGAACGCGAGGCCTTGATAGTCGCGCCGCCGCGCCGGGCTCACGCCGCGCCGCCCGCGTGGTGACCGATGCCGTCGGCGTCGAACAGATGCGCGCCGGCGCCGTCGATCTCGAGCCCGATCTTGTCGCCGATGCGCGCGCGGCTGTCGCCCTTGTCCTCGGCAGTGACCGCGAGCCCGTCGGCCAGCCGCGCGTAGACCAAGGTGCGCTCGCCGAGCCGCTCGACCAGCTCGACCTCGGCCGCCGGGCGGGTCTTGGCGGGCGCCGCGACGCGCACGTTCTCGGTGCGCAAGCCGAGCTGCAGCGCACCCGCGGGCAGTCCCTTGCGCGGGACCTTGGTGGCGATCTCCGAGCCGTCGCCCAGCCGCACCTTGGCGTTGGCGCCGTTGCCGTCGACCAGCTCCACCGGTGCCAGCGTCATCGGCGGCGAGCCGACGAAGCGCGCGACGAAGGTGTTGGCGGGTCGCGCGTAGATGTCCATCGGCGCGCCGACCTGCTGGATGACGCGCTCGTTCATCACCACGATGCGGTCGGCCAGCGTCATCGCCTCGGCCTGATCGTGGGTGACCATGATCACCCCGGCGTCGACCTTGCGCCTAAGCTGCGCGAGCTCGACCCGGGTGCGCAGGCGCAAGGCGGCGTCGAGGTTGGACAGCGGCTCGTCGAGCAGGAACAGCTCGGGTTGCTTGACGATCGCGCGGCCGATCGCGACGCGCTGGCGCTGGCCGCCCGACATCTGGCCCGGCTTCTTGTCGAGATGGTCGGTAATCTCGAGCACCGCGGCGGCGTCGCCAATGCGGCGCTCGATCTCGTCGGCGGGGACGCGCGCGTTGCGCAGCCCGAACGCCATATTCTCGCGGACCGTCATGTGCGGGTAGAGCGCGTAATGCTGGAACACCATCGCGATCCCGCGCGCGCCCGGCGGGAGCAGGTCGATGCGGCGGCCGTTCAATTCGATCTCGCCCGAATCGGCGCTTTCGAGCCCCGCGATGATCCGCAGCAATGTCGACTTGCCCGAGCCCGAGGGGCCGAGGAACGCGACAAACTCGCGCGCCTCGAGGCTCAGCGAAATGTCGTCGAGCACCGGCGTGTCGCCGAACGCCTTGCGGATGTTGCGGAGTTCCAGGCTCAAGCAGGGCACCTCGGCTGACGCGGGACGTGCCGGAGCTTATTGAGGGCCGCGGCAAAGCTGCCAAGCCTTTTCTTACAAAGAGATGTCGGCGGGAGTTGTCACAGGCTGGTGAGCCCTGCTGGATTCGAACCCCCAGCGATCCGCTCGCGGATCGCGCATCATAAAAAAGAGCTGGTTCGACACGCGCAGGGATATGCTGGTGAGCCCTGCTGGATTCGAACCAGCGACCTACTGATTAAAAGTCAGTTGCTCTACCAACTGAGCTAAGGGCCCGACCAGCGCCGCCCCGTTAGCCGCGTGGCGCCCGGCGGGCAAGGCGGTGGGCGAGTTGGCGCGCGGTCAGCGCGCCGGCGACCCGCCAGTTGGGCGCGATGGCGGCGAGCGGGGCAAGCACGAAATCGCGTGTCGCGAGGCGCGGGTGGGGGACGGTCAGGGTGCGCGAGCGCCAGCGGCCGCCGCCCCACAGGGCCAGGTCGAGATCAAGCACCCGCGCTCCCCAGCGCCGCCCGCCGCGTCGCCCGAAATCGCGCTCGATCGCTTTCAATGCGGCGAGCATGGCGGGGGGCCCAAGCGCACTTTCGACGATCGCCACGGCATTGGCGAACTCGCGCCCGGCGCCGCCGTGGGCGGGGTTGATCAGGATCGGCGAAGCGTCGAACAGCCCGAACTCGGCCTCGAGCCGCGCAATCGCCGCCGCGACCACCTGCGCCGGGCGCCCGTGGCGCCCGTGCGGGCGGTTCGAGCCAAGTGCGATGGCGTAAAGGTGGGTGGTCTGGGCCAAAAAACCGTTCGTCCTGAGCGGAGCGCGAAGCGCGCAGTCGAAGGGCGTTAGCCGCAGAGGCCGCGAAAAAGAACGCCCTTCGACTTCGCTCAGGACGAACGGTAGGGAGCGCTAGTGATTGTCCAGCAACCCGCCGACCGCTCCCCGATCCCGCACGCCGAGGCGCCGCGCGACTGCCCTTTGTGCCCGCGGCTGGCGCGCTTTCGCGAGGAGTGCCGCGCCGAGCACCCTGACTGGTGGAACGCCCCGGTGCCGGCATTCGGCGACCCTCAGGCGTGGCTCGCGATCATCGGCCTGGCGCCCGGCAAGCACGGCGCCAACCGCACCGGGCGGCCGTTTACCGGCGATTACGCGGGGGAGTTGCTGTACGCGACGCTCGCCAAATACGGCCTCAGCGAAGGCGATTACCGCGCCGACCCGGGCGACGGCCTGCGCCTGACCGGCGCGATCATCTTGAATGCGGTCAAATGCCTGCCGCCGGCCAACAAGCCCGAGCCCAACGAGATCGCCACCTGCCGCAATTTCCTCGAGGCGTCCTTGGCCGCGCTGCCAACCGTAAAAGTGGTCATCGCGTTGGGCCAGATCGCCCACGTCGTCGCCGCCCGCGCACTCGGCCTCCCCCCCGCCGCGACCAAATTCGGCCACGGCGCTGAGCATTCCGCGCCCGACGGCCGCGTGCTCCTCTCCAGCTACCACTGCTCGCGCTACAACCAGAACACCCGGCGGCTGGACGCGGCGATGTTCGAAAGCGTGTTCGAGCGGGCGCTTGCGCTTTCCCCCCTCCCGCTCGCGGGAGGGGTTGGGGGAGGGCCTGTCTAGGCACCGCCCCCGACATCACAGGCCCTCCCCTCGATCCCTCCCGCGTGGCGGGAGG
Organism: Sphingomonas sp.; assembly: GCF_031426035.1. Lineage (GTDB taxonomy): Bacteria > Pseudomonadota > Alphaproteobacteria > Sphingomonadales > Sphingomonadaceae > Sphingomicrobium. Next base: position 31,765 of record NZ_JANPKO010000156.1, read on the forward strand.
GGAGGAAGTCAGACGTCTTCCACCAACCGCCCATAAAGCTCCGGCCGGCGATCCCTGAAGAAACCGAAGGCGGCGCGGTGCTTTTTCGCCGCGGCCAAATCGAGCGTCGCCACCAGCACGCCGGTTTCGTCCGCGCCGAATTCCGCCTGGATGTCCCCGCGCTCGTCACAGATAAAAGAATGTCCGTAGAAGCGCTGGCCGCCTTCGGTGCCGATGCGGTTGGCGGCGACGACCGGCACGACGTTGGACACCGCGTGGCCGATCATCGCGCGGCGCCACAACCGGCTGGTGTCGAGGTCGGGATCGTGGGGCTCGGTGCCGATCGCGGTCGGGTAGAACAGGATTTCGGCGCCCATCAACATCATCGCCCGCGCGGTTTCCGGGTACCATTGGTCCCAGCACACGCCGACGCCGAGCGTGGTGTCCGCCGACGGCCACACCTTGAAGCCGGTGTTGCCCGGGCGGAAGTAGAATTTCTCCTCATAGCCGGGGCCGTCGGGGATGTGGCTCTTGCGGTAGACCCCAGCGACTTTGCCGTCGGGCCCGACCATCGCCAGGCTGTTGTAATGGTGCTGGCCGTCGAGTTCGAAGAAGCTGGTCGGGATCCAGATTTTCAGCTCGGCGGCGAGCGTCTGCATCGCGGTGACCGAGGGGTGCTCGGCGGTCGGTTTGGCGGTGGCGAACAGCGCCTCGTCCTCGACCCGGCAAAAGTACGGCCCCTCGAACAATTCGGGCGGGAGCACCACCTGCGCCCCCTTGCCCGCCGCCTCGCGCACGAGCTCGCCAACCGCGGCGATGTTGGCGGCGGTGTCGTCGGAAAAAGCGAGCTGGAGCGCGGCGACGGTGAGCTTGGTCATGCCGCCGCGTCTACACCGGGCTCGCCGCGCCGCGCTACCCGCAACAGCCACAGCCCAATCAGCACGCGCGCGACCGGCTGGGTCGCCGGGTAAATCCAGAAGCCGAGCCCGTCAGGCAGCGCCGGCCCGCCGATTTCGCCCGAGAAAATTAGCAGCGACTGCAGCGCGGCGGCCGCGTAAAACGCCCCGACCACGCGCGACAGGCCGTCGCCCAGCCGCAGCAACATCGCCGCAAACAACCCGCTGCCGACGGTGATCCCGACCAGCAGCAGCGAGTAAGCCGCCTCCCACAGCCCGTCATAGACCGCCGCGCGCAGCTCCATCGTGGCGCGGAACGCGGCGTCGCCGGCGAGCCACGCCCGCCGCCAGTCGTCGAACGCGAACAAGGTCATCGACTGCTGGCCGGCCTCGGTCAGCGCCCACAATCCGAACGCGAGCGCGCCGCCGAGCGCCAGCGCCGGCGCGACCCGCCGGCACGCGATGGCGACGCCGAGGGCCGCGGCGAAGGCCAGGAACGGGTGGACGAAATAGACCCAGGCGCGCAGCTGGTAGGCGGGGTCGGTGACCCGCTGCATGCGCCCGGCGAGCCCGTCGGCGGCGGGCGCGAACAAATCGGGCAGGAAGATCAGCCCGAGCGTGGTGAGCGCCGACAGCAGCGACGCTACCCCCGCCACCCGGTAGAAAATCGGTGAAAAGCGGCCGTGCACGAAAATTCCCCCTTTGCTGCGGTCCGCCTCACTGCGCACCAGTCCGCGCGCCCGCAATCCGCTTTCGACCAAGCACCGGCGGCACCCGACGAGGGAACGCGCGATCACCCAACCCGCTCATGCTGAGGAGAGACCGAGCTTGTCGAGGGCTCGTCTCGAAGCACGCACGGATCCTTCGAGACGCCGCTTCGACTTCGCTCAGCAGCTCCTCAGGATGAGCGGATTTTCACGCCGGCACCTGCTGGCTGATGCAGTGGAAGCTGCCGCCGCCGGTCAAAATGTGGTCGGCGCGCAGGCCGATCGCCTGGCGGCCGGGGAACAAAGCCTGGACCACGGTCACCGCGGCCTTGTCGTTGGGCGCGCCATATTGCGGCACCACCACGCTGGCGTTGCCGATGTAGAAATTCATGTAGCTGGCCGGGATGATCTCGCCGTCGCTGTCCGCGATCCGCCCGGGCGAGGGCAGGTTGACGATGTCGAGCCCGCTCGCGCGCAGCCGCCTGGCGGCATCGCGGTAGACCGCGGCATTGGGGTCGTCCTCGGCCGCGGTCGGGATCGCCACGCGGCCCGGCGCGACGAACCGCGCGAGATTGTCGACATGGCCGTCGGTGTGGTCGTTGACCAAGCCCTCGCCGAGCCACACCACGCGCTCGAACCCCAGATCATCGCGCAGCCGCTGCTCGATATCCTCGCGCGATAGGCCGGGGTTGCGGTTGGGGTTGAGCAGGCATTGCTCGGTGGTGATCGCGGTGCCCGACCCATCATGGTCGATCGCGCCGCCCTCGAGGACCCATGAGGCCTTTTCGAATGGCAGGCCGGCCGACGCGGCGAGACGGGCGTTGATGTCCTCGTCGCCGGGCAAATCATATTTGCCGCCCCAGCCGTTGAACCCGAAGCCCGCGGCGCGCCGCGCCTTGCCCGAGCCGCACACGATCGGCCCGGTGTCGCGCAGCCAGATGTCGCCGAACGGCTCGGTGACGACGGTCGCGAATGGGGCGAGGCGGCGCGCGGCGGCGGCGGCATCGTCATGCGCCGCGACCAGCCGCACCTGTTCGCCCATCCCGCCGGCATGAACCGCCGCCGCGAACGCGGCGACCTCCAGCTCGGCGGCCTTCAAATCGGCCAGCCACAGCGCCGGGTCGCTCGGGAAACCGATCCACACCGCCTCATGCGGCGCCCATTCGGGAAGCGGGGGCTGGGTCATCGACAAACCGTTCGTCCCGAGCAGCTTCGAGCCTGCCGAGAAGCGACCGTCGAGGGATGTCTCGACTGCGTTCTCGGCTGCGCTCGAACTCCGCTCGACACGAACGGAGGTTTGTCAGGCATCAGCGCGAGTAAAACTCGACCACCAGGTTGGGTTCCATCTTGACCGGGTACGGCACCTCGTCGAGCTTGGGCACGCGGGTGAAGGTTGCCTTGGCGGTGCCGTCGGGCACGACGTAATCGGGGATATCGCGCTCGGCCAGGCTCTGCGCCTCCATCACCAGCGCCATTTCCTGCGCCTTGGGGCCCAATTCGATGACGTCGTTGACGTCGCACCGGCGCGACGCGATGTTGCACTTGATGCCGTTGACGCGGATGTGGCCGTGGCTGACCAGCTGGCGCGCGGCCCAGATCGTCGGCGTGAACTTGGCGCGGTAGACGATCATGTCGAGGCGGCGCTCGAGCAGCCCGATGAGGTTCTGCGAGGCGTCGCCCTTCATCCGCTCGGCCTGCTGGAAGGTCTGCTTGAACTGCTT
>NZ_JANPKO010000157.1:0-17713 GCF_031426035.1 Sphingomonas sp.
CGGTTGATGTTGGCGAACTGGCCGCCGCTGGCCTGGTCCCAGGTCCACACGGCGGGGGGAACATATTCGGCTGAGTCGGGCATCGCATCGGTCTCCACTCTGGCCGCTCAGATGGGGACGGCGGGCGGCCAATGCCAGCCACCTGTTCGCCAAGTCCGCACGCCCCCGCTAGGGGGCGCCTATGCCCGCCTTGCGCAATTATGACGCGATCATCATCGGAGCTGGGGCGGCTGGCATGTACTGCGCCGCGCTCGCCGCCCAGCGCGGGCGCAAAGTGCTGCTGCTCGACCATTCGCCCGAGCCGGGGCGGAAGATCCTGATTTCGGGCGGGGGGCGCTGCAATTTCACCAACATCGGTGCCGGCCCCGCAAATTTCCTCTCCGCCAACCCCCATTTCGCCAAGTCCGCGCTAAGCCGCCACACGCCTGCGGATTTCATCGCATTGGTCGAGCGTCACCACATCGCCTGGCACGAAAAGACCCTCGGCCAACTGTTCTGCGACGGATCCGCGCGGCAGATCGTCGCGATGCTGCTCGATGAGTGCGCGGCGGGCGGGGTTCACACCAAGTTCGGTTCAGCGGCCACCGTCGAGCACCGCGACGGCGCTTTCGAAACCGCCACCGCCCGCGCCCCGTCGCTGGTCCTCGCCAGCGGCGGCCTATCGATCCCCAAGCTCGGCGCCACCAGTTTCGCCTACGACACCGCGCGCCGCTTCGGCCTCAAGATCGTCGAGCCGCGCCCGGCGCTGGTCCCGCTCACTTTGTCAGGCGAGGAAGCCTTGTTCAGCACATTGTCCGGCGTCTCGGCCGAGGTCGTCGCCCGCGCCGGCAAGGGCACCTTCCGCGAAGCCGCATTGTTCACCCACCGCGGCCTGTCCGGTCCCGCCATCCTGCAAATCTCGTCCTACTGGCGCCACGGCGATCCAGTCGCGATCGACTTCCTCCCCGACCTCGCCCCAGGCTGGCTGCGCGCCCCAAAGCGCGCCGAGCCGCGCACCACGCTGCGCCGCGCCCTCGCGCGCTACCTCTCCGACCGCCTCGCCGAAACCCTCGCCGCGCAGCTCGCGCTCCCCGGCGAGCTCGCCAACCTCCCCGACCGCGCCCTCGACGCCGCCGAACGACGCCTCGCCGGCTGGACCTTCACCCCCAACGGCAGCGAGGGGTTCGCCAAGGCCGAGGTGACCATCGGCGGAATCAGCACCGCCGAATTGTCGTCCCAGACGATGGCGGCGAAGCGCGTCCCCGGCCTCTACGCGATCGGCGAGGCGGTCGACGTCACCGGCTGGCTCGGCGGCTATAATTTCCAGTGGGCGTGGGCCAGCGCGCACGCCGCGGCACAGGCGCTCTAACCCGCCAAGCGATCGATCGCTTCGGCCAGCGCAACATCGCGCTCGGTCACCCCGCCGGCGTCATGGCTGGTCAGCCGGAAGTCGACGCGGTTCCACACGCTCGTGAACTCAGGGTGATGGCCGATCGCCTCGGCGTGCGCCGCGACTCGCGTCAAGAACGCGAATGCCTCCGCGAAATCCGTGAACGTGAAGCTCCGGGTCAGAGCCTTGCCGTCTTCGCTCAGGGTCCATCCGGCGGGTGGTTGTAGCGTCATCGACTCCCCATATCGGCCATTCCGCGACCCTTGCAAAGCATGCCCACGCGGAGCAGTGGAACGGGCAAAGGAGACGATCATGGCCACCGCAACCGACAGCGCCGTCGCCGAAAAGGGCCCGCTCGGCCTCGAAAATCCGATGGGCACCGACGGCTTCGAATTCGTCGAATATGCCGCGCCCGACCCCGAGCTGCTGCGCTCGCTGTTCACCAAAATGGGCTTCCCCGCGGTCGCCCGCCACAAGCGCAAGAACGTCACCCTCCACCGCCAGGGCGACTGCAACTTCATCATCAACGCCGAGCCCAACAGTTTTGCGGAGGAATTCGCCAAGGCCCACGGGCCGTGCGCCTGCGCCATGGCGTTCCGCTTCAAGGACGCCGCCGCCGCGCACAAACGCGCGCTCGAACTGGGCGCCACCGACGTCAAAAGCGATGTCGCCGAGGGCGAGCTCGACATCCCGGCGATCGAGGGCATCGGCGGCTCGCGGCTCTATTTCGTCGATAAATACGGATCGAACGGCGCGATCTACGACGTCGATTTCGACTTCGAGCCCGACTGGCAGGCGCGCGAGGCCGAGGCCGACAGCAAGCTCACCTACATCGACCATCTGACCCACAATGTGCATCGCGGCCGCATGGCGCACTGGGCCGACTTCTACGAAAAACTCTTCAACTTCCGCGAGATCCGCTACTTCGACATCGAGGGGAAGGTCACCGGCCTGTTCTCCAAGGCGATGACCAGCCCGTGCGGCAAAATCCGCATTCCCTTGAACGAAAGCCAGGACGACAAGAGCCAGATCGAGGAATTCCTGCGCGAGTATAAGGGCGAGGGCATCCAGCACATCGCGCTCGGCACCACCGACATTTACCGCGCGGTCGATATTCTGCGGGAACGCGGCATTCCATTTCAGGACACCCCCGAAACCTATTACGAGCTGCTCGACAGCCGCATCGCGGGCCACGGCGAGAACGTCCCCGAATTGAAGTCGCGCGGCATATTGATGGACGGCGCGCCGACCGAGGGGCAGGGGCTGCTGCTGCAGATCTTCACCCAGAACGTGATCGGCCCGATCTTCTTCGAGATCATCCAGCGCAAGGGCAACGAAGGCTTCGGCGAAGGCAATTTCAAAGCCCTGTTCGAAAGCATCGAGCTCGACCAAATGCGCCGCGGGGTGATTTGATTCCGTCGTTGCGCAGCAACCAAAAAGGATTCCACACGAAGCCGCGAAGAAAGAATTGAAGCCACGAAGATGCGCAGGACCCTTCGCGCCTTCCTGCTCCTTCGCGCCTTCGTGTGAAAAGACGACTTTATGACCGAAGCCTATATCTGCGACGCCATCCGCACCCCGATCGGCCGCTACGGCGGCGCGCTCAGCAGCGTCCGCGCCGACGATCTCGCCGCGATCCCGATCCGCGCCCTGATCGACCGCAATCCCAAGGTCGACTGGGCCGCGATCGACGACGTCATCCTCGGCTGCGCCAATCAGGCCGGCGAGGACAACCGCAATCTTGCGCGCATGGCGGGCCTGCTCGCCGGCCTCCCCGACAGCAGCGGCGGCGTTACCCTCAACCGCCTGTGCGGCTCGGGCCTCGACGCGGTTGCGATGGCGGCGCGCGCGATCCGCGGCGGCGATGCCGATTTGATCATCGCCGGCGGCAGCGAAAGCATGAGCCGCGCGCCGTTCGTCCTGCCCAAGGCGCAGTCCGCGTTCGACCGCAACGCCGAGATTTACGACACCACCATCGGCTGGCGCTTCGTCAATCCCAAGATGCGCGAAGCCTATGGCGACGACACCATGCCAAGCACCGCCGAGAATGTCGCCGACGAGTTTTCGGTCAGCCGCGAGGACCAGGACGCGTTCGCCCTGCGCAGCCAGCAGAAGACCGCCGCCGCGCAAGCCAGCGGGCGCCTCGCCGCCGAAATCGTCGCGGTCGAAATCCCCCAGCGCAAGGGCGACCCGCGGATCGTCGATGTGGACGAGCACCCGCGCCTGACCGACCTCGCAACGCTCGCCAAACTGAAGCCGATCGTGCGCAAGGACGGCACTGTCACCGCCGGCAACGCGTCGGGCGTCAACGACGGCGCAGCAGCGCTGATCGTCGCCTCGGAGGAGGCCGCCAAGCGCCACGGATTGACCCCCCGCGCGCGCATCCTCGGCGGCGCGGTCGCTGGCGTCCCGCCGCGCATCATGGGCATCGGCCCCGCGCCCGCATCGCAAAAACTATTGAAGCGTCTCGGCCTCGCAATCGCGGACATCGACGTGATCGAATTGAACGAGGCGTTCGCCGCGCAAGGCCTCGCGGTGATGCGCCAGCTTGGACTCCCCGACGACGATCCCCGCGTAAACCCCAACGGCGGCGCCATCGCGCTCGGCCATCCGCTCGGCATGTCGGGCGCGCGGCTTGCGCTCACCGCGACCGAGGAACTGCAGCGCACCGCCGGCCGCTACGCGCTCGCCACGATGTGCATCGGCGTCGGCCAGGGCATCGCGCTGGCGCTGGAACGGGTGTGACCGAAGCGCAGATCCTCGCCGTCCTCGCCGACGTCCCCGACCCCGAAATCCCGGCCGTGTCGGTGCTCGATCTCGGCATCGTCCGCGGGGTCGAAGACGGCAAAGTCATCGTTACTCCGACCTACTCGGGCTGCCCCGCCACGCTTTACATCGAGCAGTCGATCCGCGCCGCGCTCGACGCCGCGGGTTTTCGCTCGATCGGCATCGAAACCCGCCTCGCGCCGCCGTGGACCACCGACTGGATCAGCGACGCGGGCAAGGCCAAGCTCGCCGCCTACGGCATCGCCCCGCCGGATCTGGCCAAGGCCGCGACCTGCCCGCAATGCGGGTCAGTGGCGACCGAGGAAGTCAGCCGCTTCGGCTCGACCCCGTGCAAGGCGCAATGGCGCTGCACCTCGTGCCTGGAGCCGTTCGACCGGTTCAAGTGCCACTGATCATCCGCACTGGGCGCGATGCAGCAATTTGTGGTCGGCGAGCACCAGCGCGACCATCGCCGCGATCACCGGGCTCCCGCGAATCGCCACGCACGGGTCGTGGCGCCCCTTGATGCGGATGCTCGAGGTCGGCTTGAACGCGGCCCGCACCACGATCGGCTGGCCGGTCGCAATCCCGCCGTCGATCCCGCTCGCCGCCATCCCCTCGCGGTTATCGCTGCCCTTCAACCGCGATGCGCCGAACCCCTCGCCGATCTCGACGCCCTTGACCGCATTGACGCCCATGCACGCCGCCGCCAGCTCGGCATCGAGCTTGGCGTAGACCGGCGCGCCCCAGCCCGGCGGCACGCCCTCGGCGACGCATTCGACTACGCCGCCGAGTGAGTCCCCGGCTTCCCGCGCCGCAGCGAGCATCGCGTCCCACCGCGCCTCATCGCGCTCGCCGCCGATCTCGACCACCCGCGCGGCAATGCTGACCTCGGGGATGACCAGCCGCGCGACCGCGCCCGCCGCCACCCGCGCCGCGGTCTCGCGCGCCGACGCCCGCCCCCCGCCGCGCGGATCGCGCAGCCCGTATTTCTGCTCATAGGCGAGATCGGCATGCCCTGGCCGCGGCGGCAAATCCCCATAATCGGCCGGCCGCGCGTCGACATTGTCGATCATCAGGCTGATCGGCGTCCCCGTCGTTTGCCCTTCATAGACTCCGGACAAGATGCGCACCCGGTCGGGCTCGGCGCGCGCGCTGGTGTGCGGCGACTGGCCGGGCCGCCGCTCGTCGAGCCAGCGCTGCACCCACGCCTCGTCGAGCGCCAGCCGCGGCGGGCAGCCGTCGACCACTGCGCCGATCGCCGGCCCGTGGCTCTCGCCCCAGGTCGTGAAGCGCAGCAGGTGGCCGAAGCTATTCCAGCTCATCGATTGTCGCTCCGACCGACCGCATCGCCGCCGCAAACCCGGGGAAGCTGGTGGCGATCATCTCCGCTCCGTTTACGCTCACCGGCCGCTGCGCCGCCAGCCCGAGCGTCAGCGTCGCCATCGCGATCCGGTGGTCGCCCTTGCTGTCGATGTCCGCGCCGCCCGGCACCTTGCCGCCGGTCACGATCAGGCTGTCGCCCTCGCTGTGCGCGGAAACTCCACATGCCGTGAGCCCGCCGACGATCGCCGCCAGCCGGTCGCTCTCCTTGGCGCGCAGCTCGGCCAGTCCGTCAAAGCGGCTGGTGCCCTCTGCCAACGCGGCCGCCACCGCGGCGAGCGGATATTCGTCGATCATCGCCGGCACCTTTTCCGCGCCGAGCTGGATCGCCTTGAGCGGCGCCGCGGCGACCCGCACATCGCCGATCCATTCGCCGGATTGTATGCGCCGGTTGGTCACCGAAACCTCCGCGCCCATCGCCGCCAGCGCATCGAGCAGCCCGGTGCGCAGCGGATTGACCAGCACGCCAGGCGTTGCGACCGCCGACCCCGGGACGATCGCCGCCGCGGTCCACAGGAACGCCGCCGACGACGGGTCGCCGCCGATCGCGATGTCGGTCCCGCGCAGCTGACGCTGATCGCCCAGCCGCACTATCCCGCCACTGCTGTCCACCGCGCAGCCGAACTCGCGCAGCATGATCTCGCCATGGTCGCGGCTCGGCTCAGGCTCGATCACCACGACCTCGCCGTCCGCCCGCAGCCCCGCCAGCAGCACCGCCGTCTTGACCTGCGCCGAGGCGAAGCGATTGACGTGCTCGATCCCGCGGAGCCCGCCGCCGTGGATCGTCAGCGGCAAATGCTCGCCGCCCTCGATCCGCGCCCCCATCTCGGCCAGCGGCGCGACCAGACGGTCCATCGGCCGCCGCCGCAGCGATCCGTCGCCGTCGAACGTCGCGATGATCGGAAACCCCGCCGCCGCGCCCATCAGCAGCCGCGCCGTGCTCCCGGCATTGCCGCAATCGATTGGCCGTTCGGGCGAGCGCCATTCCCCGCCCCTGACCCGCCAGCAACCGTCCGCCTCGCGCTCGACCGCGATCCCGAACGCCCGCAGCGCCGTCACATCGCCAGCACATCGTCCGATTCGAGCAACCCCGCGATCCGCGTCTCGCCCTCGGCAAGCGCGCCTAGGATCAGCGCGCGATGCGAGGTCGACTTGTCGCCGGGCACCGCGGCGACTCCGCGCTGCGGCCCGCCGGGCGCAGAGCGCAAGCGCCGGTTCACGGCAACCAGGCAGGGACGGGCGTCACCATCCGCGCGCTGTAGGCGCACAAATGGCCGAGCGGGAGGCCGTCCCGCCAACAAGGCACCGTTCGCCGCGCCTTACCGGCGTACAGTCTCAGCTTCGACTGCAGCGGCGACTGCGGTGCGCGTCGAGGAACATCACTCGCGGTCGATCCGGGCCATTGACCGGATGTGCTTCTCAAACTCCGGGGCGAGCCGCATTGCGCCGCCTACGTTGAGGTGCCAGCCGTCGCGATAGAGAAATTGCCCGTCGCGATAGGTCGAGCAATACTCCCGCGCGCACAGGACATCGGTAAAATCAGCCCCGCGCGCCCGCGGCATGCCGCGCAACGCGCGTTCCTCCGCCTGTCGTGCCGGCCGGTTGTACTCCAGCGACTCTTGCTTGGTAATTGTCACTCCGCAGGATGCGAGATCGGAGTAGATTCGGAACGCCGGGCATGCCCGAAGGTCGAACGACTTCGAACCGTGAAAGTGCGGCACATTATGAATAAGGAGGACCGGGACGCCGGCGTCGTTCAAGCGACCGATCGTCGAACGCAAACCCTCTTCCCACGCTCGCGCTTTGTCCGACTGGGACGCAATCTCTCCGGTTGCGGGATGCTCAAACGAGACGTGGCTGCCGGGGCGGATATACTCGACTGCCATGTTTCCGATGATCACCAGCGATGGCCGGGATTCGACCAGATCGGCGGTCCACCGAGTGACGAAGTTGCGGCAACCATCTTCGTCGAACGGGCCGGCCTTTCGCGTGATGACATCGGCGAACGGGCAGCCCCAAAAAATTGCCGGCGTGAAGTTGAGCCGGAGCTTGTCGGCGACCGCGGCAATCGGCTCGGCAACTTGCCCGGCGTTCGAATCACCGATGAGAATGATCGTGCCGCGCGGCGAGTCGCTTTTCCAGGTGCAGCCCTCGCGCGTGCCCGCGGCCGTAGGAAGATAATATTTGCACTCGCGCGCATCCGCCAGATGGAGCCGATTTGCGACATTCAGCTCGCGCATGGTTCTGCTAGGGAACAGAGTGCTGGCGTACAGGGCCGCGAATAGCGCCACGGGCACAAGCGTGCAGATCCCGGCCAGCCCGACCGCTCGCCACCCGACGATGCGCGAGTTGTTCCGGATCGGGTTCTCGACATAGCGGTAGGACAGCCAGGTGGGGATCAGCGCGGCCAGGGCAGCCAGCAGGAGCAGCCAGGGGCTGGGATGGGGCCAGATCGCGCGCGTGAAGACGATGAACGGCCAATGCCAAAGGTACCAGCCATAGGATACCTCGCCGATCCACTGCGGGAGCGGCCTGCTCAGCAATCTCGAAATCCCTACTTGCCTGCCGGTACCGGCGAGAATGAGCAGCGTCGTGCCCAGGACCGGCAGCAAAGCGGCGTAGCCGGGGAACGGAGTGGCATCGGTGAAGGCGAATGCCGCGGCGACGATCAGCGCCAGGCCGATGGCTCCGCATACGGCGGCAATGCGCGCGGAGAGGCGTGACAAAGCGGGCTCGTAAAGGGCGAGCAGGCTCCCTGCAGCGAACTCCCAGGCGCGGACAGGCGAAGCATAGAAGGCGAAGATGCGGTTTGAATCGAGGGCGCCGAACGGGGCGCCGCGTGCGTCCAGCAGGAACACGGATGCTGCGAGGGAAACCAGCAGCACCGACATGACCGCAAAGGACAAGAGAAGCTTGGGGGATCGCGCACTCTTGGTGCGACGGCCGAATTGCCACGCGACGAACAGTAATGCCGGAAAGAAGAAATAGAACTGCTCTTCGACGGCAAGAGTCCATGTGTGCAGCAGCGGATGATACTCCGCCGGCGCAGCGAAATAGTCGACGGATGAAGCGAGCTCGGCATTCGCCGCGAACAGCGAGGCGGCGATACCCGTTCTCGCAGTTTGCTGCTGCAACCCGAGCGGGCTCTGCAAAACCAACGCGCCCGCCGCGACGAACAGCTGGACGAGTGCCAGCGCCGGCAGGAGCCGCCGCACCCGGCGGGTATAGAAACGCCTCAGGTTTATCCGGTTGCTTAGCTGCAGCTCCTTCCACAGGAGGCGGGTAATCACAAAACCCGAGATGACGAAGAAAACGTCGACTCCGACAAAGCCCCCGGGAACCGGGAGATTTGCGTGGAAAAGGATCACCAGGATAACGGCAACCGCCCGCAGGCCTTGCACATCCGGCCGGCGTTCAGATCGATGTTTGTCCGTGGGAGCCACGTTCTCGTGGGAAGGCCGACTGAATTTTTTCAATACTTTCTCATTACTCAAGCAGTCGCCCATCCGGAAATTTTTCCATGTTCCAGATGCCGAGTTGGTGGCGGGCGAATGCGTACACTCGCCCGCTCATCCCGCCAACTTCGATTTGGCCAACGCTCTCGAAACTGCCCGCGCCGAGCACGGCGTTGCTGCCCTGGGGCAGCGGTCAGTGCCACTCCGGTCGGCGCCTCAGCGGTCCCCCCCGAGACAGGTGCGCTATGGTGCCAGGGAAAGCGACGACGGCGATCGGTAAGGCCGGGATCAGGGGCCGCTCCCGCCTGATCAGGCACCGGCTATGCCCGCCTGCCAGCCGCCGCCAAGCGCGCGGAACAGGTTGACCTGGGCGTCGATCAGGCGGTCGTCGGCTTCGGCTAGGTCGGCCTCGGCGTTGGCCAGCGTGCGTTCGGCATCGAGCACGGCGAGGCCGTCGGCGCGGCCTTCGCGGAGCTGGGCGCGGGTGATGCGGGCGGCCGCCGGGGCCTCGCTCGCCGCCGCCTGCAGCGCGGCGCGCCGCTCGATTTCATTGGCGTAGCGGCTGAGCGCGGTTTCGGTCTCCTCGAGCGCGGTCAGCACCGCCTTGTCGAACCGCGCGAGGTCGCCCTGCGCCTGGGCTTCGGCGCCGGCGATGCGGGCGCGGATCCCGGCCTGGTTGGGGAACGACCAGTTGATCAGCGGCCCGAGCAGGAATCCGATGGCGCCGCCGCTGAGCAGCCCGGCGACGCTGCTCGCGGTCGAGGTCAGCGAACCGCCGAGGCTGATGCGCGGATAAAGGTCGGCGGTGGCGACGCCGATCCGCGCGGTCGAGGCGGCGAGTCGGCGCTCGGCCTCGCGCACGTCGGGGCGGCGGGCGAGCAAGGTGCGGCCGTCGCCAATCGGGATCGGGCGGGCCAAGGTGAGCGGGCGGCCGTCGCGCGCAATGGTCGGACGCTCGGCGGGCGGGCGCCCGGTCAGGGTGGCGAGGCGGAACCCGGCGGCGTCGAGGTCGCCCTCGAGCTCGGGAATGCGCGCCGCCTGCTGGGCGCGCAGGGCGCCGACCCGGACCAGGTCGAGGCGCGAGGTGCGGCCGGCGCGGAAGCGCTTGTCGGCCAACGACACGCTCTGGTCGAGCAAGGCGACGGTGCGGTTCGCAACCTCGAGCCGGCGCGCGGTGGCGAGGCTGTCTCCGTAAGCGCGGGCGGTCTCGGCGGCGACGATCACGCGGACCGCGTCGCGCGCCGCAAGCTCGGCGTCGAGATCGGCGCGCGAGGCCTCGATCCCGCGGCGGACGCGGCCGAACAGGTCGATCTCGTAGGCGACATCGAAGCCGGTCGCGAGCGAGGTGTCGGCGCCCTGTCCCGGCAAGCGCTCGGCGCCGCCGGGGCGGCCGTATTGGGCGCTGCCGCCAAGCTCGGTCTGGGGCAGCCGATCGGAGCGCGCGCCGCGCAGCGAGGCGCGCGCGGCGGCGATGTTGGCGGCGGCGATCGCGAGGTCGGTATTGGCGGCGAGCGCCTGCTCGACCAGCCCGTCGAGCACCGGATCCTGGTACAGCCGCCACCAGCCGGGCTCGACCGGCGCCTGTGACACGCCGGCGGCGTTCGCTCCGACAAAATTGGCCTGCGCCGCGGCCGACACCGGAGGGGGGCGGTGGTCGGGGCCGACGGCGGCGCAGGCGGCCAGCGTCAGGGCGCTGGATGCGATGGCGAGAGAGCGGTGAAAGCGCATGGCGAGCCTCATTGGGCCGGCTGCGGCACGGGCGTCCCGCCACGGCGGGCGCGCCGCTCGGCGAGACGCTCGGCGGCCTTGCGGCTGACGACGTAAAAGGTTGGGGTGAAGATCAGGCCGAACGCGGTGACCCCGATCATCCCGAAGAACACCGCGGTGCCGAGCGCCTGGCGCAGCTCGGCGCCGGCGCCGGTCGAGATCACCAGCGGCAGGGTGCCAAGGATAAACGCGAGGCTGGTCATCAGGATCGGCCGCAGCCGCAGCCGCGCCGCCTCGACCGCCGCATCGAGGATGGTCGCCCCGCGCTCCTCGGCCTGCTTGGCGAACTCGACGATCAGGATGGCGTTCTTGGCGGCCAAGGCGACCAGCACGATCAGCCCGATCTGGGTCAAAATATTATTGTCCATGCCGCGCAGATTGACCCCGAGCATCGCTGCCAGGAGCGTCATCGGGACGATCAGGATCACCGCCAGCGGCAGCGCGAGGCTTTCGAACTGGGCGGCGAGGACGAGGAACACGAACACCACCGCCAGCGCGAAGACGATGCCCGCGGTGTTGCCGGCCTCCTTCTGCTGGAAGGCGATGTCGGTCCATTCGGTGCGGAAGCCGGGGGGCAGCGAAGCGGCGATCTGCTCCATCTTGGCCAGCGCCTCGCCGGTCGAGGTGCCGGGCGCGGGCTCGCCGTCCATCTCGACCGCGGGGAACAGATTGTAGCGCGTCACGCGGTACGGCCCGGTGCGGTCCTCGAACGTCGCGACCGAGCCCAGCGGGACCATCGCGCCGCTGTCCGAGCGGGTCTTGAGCTGCGCGATATCCGCGCTGTCGTCGCGGAACCGCGAGTCGGCCTGGGCGGTCACGCGATAGGTCCGCCCGAGCAGGTTGAAGTCGTTGACGTAGGCCGAGCCGAGATAGATCTGGAGCGCCTCGAACACGCGCGCCGGGGGCACGCCGAGCATGTCCGCCTTGGTGCGGTCGACATCGGCGTAGACCCGCGGCGTCGAGGCGTTGAACAGCGTGAACACGTTGGCCAGGCCGGGGGTCTGCGCGGCCTGCCCCATAAACTGGTAGGCGGCGCCCTGCATCGCCTCATAGCCGCTCGCGCCGCGATCCTGGATCAGCATGCGGAACCCGCCCGAACCGATGCCCTGGATGACCGGCGGGGGAATCACGAACACCGCGGCTTCGTCGATGTCGGCGATCGCGGCGCGCATGTCGGCCATCATCGCCTGCTCGGTGCGGCCGGAGGCCGCGCGCTCGGCGTAATCGGCGAAGGTGATGAAGGCGGCCCCGGCGTTCGACGCTTGTGTGCCCGACGCGGCGTCGAACCCGGCGAACATCACCGCATCCTTGGCGCCGTCGATTTTGACCATCCGCGCGGCGACTTTCTTGAGCACCGCGTCGGTGCGGTCGATCGAGCTGCCGGGGGGCAGCTGGACCGCGGCCAGCGCATAGCCCTGGTCCTGCGCGGGGACGAAGCCGGCGGGGGTGATCCAGAACAGGCCGAGGGTCGCCGCGACCAGCGCGCCATAGCCAAGCAGCACCTTGCGCGGGCTGGAGATCAGGCGGCGGGTGGTGCGGCCGTACCAGCGCGACAGTCGCTCGAAACCGCGGTTGAAGCGCTCGCCCGCGTTGAACAGCAACCGGCGCAGCTTGCCCGTCGGCGCTTCGCCCTTGGCCCGCAGCAGCAGCGCGGCGAGCGCCGGCGACAGGGTCAGCGAGAGCACCAACGAGATCAGTGTCGCACTCGAGATGGTGACCGCGAACTGGCGGTAGAATTCGCCCGACAGGCCGGTCAGGAACATCGTCGGCACGAACACCGCGCACAGCACCAGCGCGATCGCGACGAGCGCGGTCGACACCTCGTCCATCGAGCTGCGCGCCGCTTCGTGCGGGCTGAGCCCGCGCTCGAGGTTGCGCTCGACATTCTCGACTACCACGATGGCGTCGTCGACGACGATGCCGATCGCCAGCACCAGGCCGAACAGCGACAACGTGTTGAGCGAATAGCCGAGCGCGGAGAGCACCGCGAAGGTGCCGATCAGCGAGACCGGAATCGCGATCACCGGGATCACCGCGGCGCGCCAGCTCTGGAGGAAGACGAAGATGACGAGGACGACTAGCACGATCGCCTCGAGCAAGGTGACTTGGACCGCCTCCATCGACTTGCTGATGAATTCGGTCGGGTTCCAGATCACCTTGTAGGCGACGCCCGCGGGGAAATCCTTCGACGCCGATTCCATTTCGGCGATGACGCCCTGCGCGGCGGCCAAGGCGTTGGTGCCGGGGCGCTGGGTGATGCCGAGGATCAGCGAGTCCTGGCCCGAGAGATAGCCGTTGATGCCGTAATCCTCGGCGCCGAGCTCGACCCGGGCGATGTCGGCGACGCGGGTCACGGCTCCGCCCGGCGCGGTCTTGACGATGATCCGCGCGAAATCCTGCGGCTCCTTGAAGCGGCCCTGGGTTTCGATGTTGAGCTGATAGGCGGCGCCGTTACCGTAGGGCGGCTGGCCGAGCGTGCCGGCGGCGACCTGGACGTTCTGCGAGCGCAGCGCGGCGACCACTTCGCCGGCGGTGATGCCGCGCGCGGCGGCACGGCCGGGATCGATCCAAACCCGCATCGCGAAGTCGCGGCCGCCGAAGATCATGACGTCGCCGATGCCATCGACGCGGGTCAGCCGGTCGCGCACCTGGCCGAGGATGTAGTTGGACATGTAGGCGCGGTCGCGCGAGCCGTCGGGCGAGACGATGTTGATCGCCATCAGCCATGACGGCAGCGACTTGCGGGTGACCACGCCCATCCGCCGCACTTCCTCGGGCAGGCTCGGCTCGGCCAGCGCGACGCGGTTCTGGACCAGCACCTGGGCCTGGTCGAGATCGGTGCCGACCTTGAACGTGACGGTGACCGTGACGCGGCCGTCGCCGGTCGACTGGCTCGCCATGTAGAGCATGTCGTCGACGCCGTTGATTTGCTGCTCGATCGGCGCCGCGACGGTATCCGCGACGGTCTCCGCCGACGCGCCCGGGTAGGACGCGCTGACGGTGATCGTCGGCGGCACGACATCGGGATATTGTGACACCGGCAGCGCGAAATATGAGATCGCGCCGACCAGCGTGATGACGATCGCGATGACCGCGGCGAAGATCGGCCGGTCGATGAAGATTCGGGTCAAGCGCACCGGGCGGTTCCTTAATTCGCGCCGAAGCTGGCGCTGCTCGCCGGCGGCGGAGCGGCGGCCGGGCTCGACGAGGGCGAGCGTTGCGGCACGATGCGGGTCAGCTTGGGCTTGATCGGGGCCCCGGGCATCATCCGCTGATGGCCGCGGATGATCACCTTGGCGTTGGCGGCGAGGCCGCTCTTGATCACGCGCAGGCCGTCGATCACCGGGCCGACCACGACCGGTATCGGACGCGGCTGGCCGTTGGGGCCGATGGTCATCACCATCTTGCCCGCCTGGTCGGTGAGCACCGCGCTGTCGGGCACCAGCAAAGCGGTGACCGGGCCGCGGGCGGCGAGGCGCATGTTGCCGAACATGCCGGGCGTGAGAAAGCCGTCGCGGTTGGCGATCGTGGCGCGGGCGCGGATCGTGCCCGAGCTGGGGTCGATCCCGTTGTCGGTGAAATCGATGCGGCCGTGCCAACGGTAGTCGGGCTCGTCCTGGAGGCGGATATCGACCTGCTGCGCCTGGCCGGCGCCCGCGCCGGCGGCGCGCTCGCGCTGGGCCTTGAGCAGTGAGGCCTCGGAAACGTCGAAGGTGAAGTGGATCGGATCGACTGCGTTGATCGTCGTCAGCAGGGTCGCGGCGCCGCTGTTGCCGCCGCTGACCAGCGTCCCCGGATCGGTGCGGCGATACGAAATGCGCCCGCTGATCGGGGCGCGCACGCGGGTGAACTCGACATCGAGCGCGCGCTGGCGGACGACGGCGTCGTTGGCGGCGATATTGGCTTCTGCCGAGCGCGCGACCGCGCGCAGATTGTCGACTTCCTCGCGCGACACCGCTTCGTCCGGCAGCAGGCGCAGCGCCCGCACCAATTCAGCCTGCGCAAGCGCGGCCGCCGTGCGTGCTGCGGCGGCGCGCGCCTGCGCCTCGGCCAACGCCGCCGCGAACGGCCTCGGGTCGATCGAGAACAATAATTGGCCCTGGCGGACGAAGTCGCCGTCGCGGAAGTGCAGCGACTGGAGCTGGCCCGACACCCGCGGCCGGATTTCGACCGAGCGGCTGGGCTCGAAGCGTCCGGTGAATTCCTCATATTCGAAGATGTTGCGCTGGAGCGGGGTGGCGACCGCGACTTCGGCCGGGGGCATGGCGGGGGCCGGCTGTGCGCCGCCCGCGACCATCCAGTAGATCAGCGCGGCGAGCGCCAGCAGCGGCAAGGCGATCAGCGCGGCGCGCGCGGCGGGGGGCTGACGGCGCAGGCGCACGATCAGCGTTTCGCGGGTGGCGGCGCCCGATTCATGGAAGTCGGTGTTGCGGTCGAAGGTCACGCGGCGGCTCTCACGAATTGTGGCGATGGGGACGGTCGGAGCGCGGCGCGGACGCTGCCGACGAGCAATTCATACTGGTCGGGGGTAAATCCCGCGGCGAGGAAATCGTCGATGTCCTCGCCAGAGACCGAGCGGCCGTAATTCCAGCTCAGCACGGCCATCCGCCGCAGCGTCTCGAGCCGCTCGTTGGCGAGCTTGGGAATGCCGCGGCCGAGCAGCCCCTCCCACCAGCGGCGCAGCGCACCGACCGGGCGGATGGTCCACAAGCGATCGTTGCGCGCGTCGCGGATAATCGCCCATTCGAGCGTGAGGAAACCGGCGACGGGCGTGCCGGTGGTGGCGATCGCGGGCGGCTCGATCGCGGAGAGATCGATTGCGTTTGCGCCGTCCGATTCGATTCGCGCTAGATAGGCCACTCAATCCTCCATTCGCAGCGGGCGCACCGCGCCGATCGCCGGAAACAGCCTCCCGGCGTCAGCGTGTTCGGTGGGCACGCATTTGTCCTGTCGACGTGCCGCGCGGGCGCGCCGTGATGCTCGCAATTGGTATAAAGTACCGGCGGAGGTCAGCCCGCGAACGGCAAGGGATGACGGTACGCATCGCCCCTTGTCGTCACCTGAAAGGCGCTGCCGATGTCCGGCTCCGTCTTTCTATACCGCCCAGTACAGAGATCGCTGGGGGGTGGTCAAGCTATTTCTGTACCGAGCGATAAAAAAGTTTTCAGGCGGCCCGATTCAGGCGCTCGGCCACATCAGCAGGCTGGTGTCGACGAGGCGGTCGAGCTCCTCACGGGTGGCGCCCTGCGTCGCCTGGACCGAAATGCCCTGGAACAGGGCCTTGAGCATGTCGGCCAGCCCGACGACGTCGAGGTGCGCCGGCAAGTCGCCATCGCGCTGAGCGCGGCGGAAGCGATCGATGATCGTTTCATGGACCAGTTTGCCGCGCTCCATCAGTTCGGCGCGGATCGACTGCGAGTCGGGCCCGCCGGCGACCGTGGCGATAATGCGCAGGCAGCCGTGCGGCTCGTCGCAGCCCGACATATTCTCGACCGCGCCGCGCAGCATCGCCTCGACGACCTTGCGCGCGGTCGGCTCGGCGAGCGCCTTGCCGACGTAAAACATCTTCTCGCGCTCGTAGAGATCGAGCGCCTTGCGAAACAGCGACTCCTTGTTGCCGAACGCGGCGTACAGACTGGGCCGGGTGATCCCCATCGCTTCGGTCAAGTCGGTCAGCGAGGTGGCGTCATAGCCCTTGGTCCAGAACACGCGCAGCGCCTGGGCGAGCGCGCGATCGACGCAAAACTCGCGCGGCCGGCCGCGGGCCGGAAGGGTCTCGGGCTTATTCATATCGCTCGGTACATAATATCCGGCGCTCAGAAGTCCACTCAAAAATCAAAGCGGCGACCGGCCACCGAGCGCGTTCGAGATCTCATCGCCGAAATCACAGTCTGCGATTAATGGCGGTGGAGCCAGTCGGCTGCGAACCGCTCTCTCCCCTCATTTCCCTGTTGAGCGGGAATTTACAGGGATTTTGCAATTTTCTAGCGTCCATTCTTCCAGCTCGCTCTTTCGAAATCTGCAGAATTCTGCCGTTAAGCGGGGTCGTATTCCCTACATTACGAACAGGGAATCTTAACGGCTGGAACAGGGATCCCGTTCGTGCCGAACAGCCAATCTGGCTGTTTGAGCAGGGAGAGGCGCCCCGCGCTGGCTGGAATCTCGCGGCTAAGTCTCGCTGTCGTCGTCGAGTTCGGCTTGCAGGAGGATGAGCGCGTACCCGTCCTGCTGCCCGAGCACCTGCTCCGTCAGACTGAGCACGCGCTGTGAATCATGGTCGGACAGCCAGACATCCGGGTCCACCTCCTCGATTGGCGAGTAGACGCTTGGCGCAGGCATGGACGACGCGGCGGCGGAGTCCACGGGAAGCTGACCGTTCCCGTCGGGCAACCAAGGGAAATCCTCGTGACGGTAGCGACGAATCATCCTCCCTCGGTGAGCAACAACGATGGCTACCGGCTCACGGTGGGCCTCGACCCAGGACCGAGACATGGCTTCCTTGCTCACGCCAAACTCGCGGGCCATGGCAACAATACTCTCGATCGCCGAATCTGTCTGGCGGATGCGTGCCCTGACTTTGGCGGGGGGCATCAGAAGGTGCGCAGCGAAGCGGTTGGCCTCAGCCTCGACGCGGTTTCGCCGGTCACGGTCCCGCGCGTTGAGAAGATGGAAATGCGCCAGCGAACATTCGTAACCACGCGATGGCCGGTGTGTTGGAATAAGGAAGTGGCCCAATTCGTGGGCTATGGAATAACGCTGCCGCTCCGCTGACTTGCCCCTCGCCACCAGAATTGCGCCACGAGCCTTGAGCTCGTCCATGATGATTGCAGCTTCGAACCCGTCCGTTTCCAGCTCGCTGATCGACTGGATGCCGAACTGCATGCAAAGCTCCTCCAACGGCACCTTGGCTGGAAGCGGTTGGAGCTCGTGGATTTTTGCCGCGAGGGCAGTCGGTGAACCGAGTCCGTCCAGG
>NZ_JANPKO010000158.1:0-11154 GCF_031426035.1 Sphingomonas sp.
GGGCGCGGGCCAAGGGCGGGCAGGACAGCCTGGCGCTGACCGAGCGCGACATCCCGATCGGAATCATCGGCGTGACGATCCTCGGTTCGATGATCCCGATCGGATTATTGCTTTCGGCCTTCGCCCAGTCGGGCCCGATCGCCGCCGCCCCCGCGCTGACCATCGGGCTGAGCCTGCTGTACATCTTCATCGCCGGGGCGATCATCGCCGCGATCACCGGCTACATGGCGGGGCTGATCGGGGCGTCGAACAGCCCGGTGTCGGGGGTCGGCATCCTGACCGTGCTCGGCATCTCGCTGGTGCTGGTCGCGATCTTCGGGCGCGAGCTCGGGGTCGACGCGTCGCAGAGCCTGGTCGCCTACGCTCTGTTCGTGACCGCGGTGATCTTCGGCATCGCGACCATCGCCAACGACAATTTGCAGGATTTGAAGACCGGCCAATTGGTCGGAGCGACGCCGTGGCGCCAGCAGGTCGCGTTGATCATCGGGGTGATTTTCGGCAGCCTCGTGATCCCGCCGATCCTGACCATCTTGAACGACGCGTTCGGCTTCGTCGGCGCGCCGGGTGCCGGCCCCAACGCGCTCGCCGCGCCGCAGGCGGCCTTGATCTCGGCGATCGCGCAGGGCGTGCTCGGCGGCAACCTCGACTGGAACCTGATCGGGCTCGGCGGGCTGATCGGGGTCGGGGTGGTGATCATCGACGAGCTGCTACGCGCGTCGAAGCGCGGGTCGCTGCCGCCGCTCGCGGTCGGCATGGGGATCTATCTGCCGATGTCGCTGACCCTGCTGATCCCGGTCGGCGCGTTCATCGGATATCTCTACAACAAATGGGCCAAGCGGGCCGCCGACCCCGCTTTCGCGGAGCGGCTGGGGGTGCTGATGGCGACCGGCCTGATCGTCGGCGAGAGCCTGTTCGGGGTCGCCTTTGCGGCGATCGTCGGCGCGACCGACAACGACGCGCCGCTGGCGCTGGTCGAGGAATTCGCGTGGGCGGTGCCGATCGGCCTCGTCGTGTTCGCCGGCTCGATCGCCTGGCTGTACATGAAGACGCGGCGCGAGGCGGCCGACAAGCTCGCCAACGAGCCGTACGTCGAGGAGCCGCCGCCCGCCGCGGTGCGCTAGCCGCGGCCGCGGTAGCCGGCGACGCCCTGGTCGGGCAGCCATAGCCCTTCGGGGGGCGAGCCCGACTGCCAGAAGACGTCGATCGGGATGCCGCCGCGCGGGTACCAGTAACCGCCGATGCGCAGCCATTGCGGCTGCATTTCCTCGACCAGCCGCTGGCCGATGCCGACGGTGACGTCTTCGTGGAACCCGCAATGGTTGCGGAACGAGGCGAGGTAGAGCTTGAGGCTCTTCGATTCGACGATCGTCGCGGCCGGCGCATAGTCGATCACGAGATGGGCGAAATCGGGCTGGCCGGTGACCGGGCACAATGAGGTGAACTCGGGCGCGGCGAAGCGCACCAAATACAGCGCGCCGGGGCGCGGGTTGGGGACGTAATCGAGCGCCGCCTCGGCGGGTGAGGCGGGCAGCGGGCTGGGCTTGCCGAGATGCTTGGGGTCCATCGCCAGCCCTCTAGCAGCACCGCCGCCGCCCGCCTATTCAGTCGTGAACGGGGTTCGAGGGAGCGGTCGGGATGAAATTAGCGATGCTGTCCGCGGCCACCCTGTTCATGGCCTCGCCGGCTTTGGCGGCGCCCGACGATCCGCCGTTGCTGCAGGCCGCCGATGCCGCCGCGCTGGCGCAGGAGATTTCGGGATCGGCGGCCAAGCGCACCGTGCAATCGCTGTCGCTCCACCACCGGATGCGCGGGTCGCGCGGCTATCGCGCCGCCGCCGAGATCATTCGCGACAAGCTTAAATCCTATGGGCTGGCCGAGGTGGAGATCATCGCGCTGCCGGCCGACGGTAGTATATACTATGGCACCCAGCGGTCGCGGCCGGCGTGGAATGCGTCGTTCGCCGAGCTGTGGGATCAGCGGCGCGACGTGGCGGGGGGCGACGGCGCGCGGTGGGTCGATGCCAAACTGTCGGAGCAGCGGCGCGCGGCGGCGGGGGGCGCCGGCGCGCGATGGGTCGATGCCGAGCGCGTTGCGTCGTGGGCCCACGAGCCGATCAGCCTCGCGCAGGACAGCGTCAGCGGCCGCGCCGAAGCCGAGCTGGTCGATGTCGGGGCGGGCACCGCGGACAGCGATTACGCGGGCAAGGACGTGCGCGGGAAGCTCGTGCTGACTTCGTCGCAGCCCGAGGCGATGGCCGGGCTGGCGGTGACCAAATATGGCGCGGCGGGGATCATTTCGTGGGCGCAGAACCAGCAGACCGCGTGGTGGGGCGAGGACGAGAGCCTGGTCCGCTGGGGGCACCTCGACACATTCAAGGATCCGGCCTTCGCGTTCATGGTTTCGCCGCGCCAAGCGCGCGGGTGGGCGGCGCGGCTGGCCAAGGGCGAGAGCGTGCACCTGCGCGCGGCGGTCGAGGCGGGGCGCTCGGCGGGGCACTATCTGATCCCGACGGCAGTGATCCCGGGCCGCGACCGCCGCCAAGAGATCGTCTATTCTTGCCACCTCGACCATCCCTCGCCGGGCGCCAACGACAATGCCAGCGGGTGCGCCGGGATCCTCGAGGCGGCGCGCGGCCTCAACCGGCTGATCGCGGAACGGCGCCTGCCTCAGCCCGAGCGCACGATCCGCTTTATCTGGCCGTGCGAGATCGAGTGCACCATCGCACTGCTCAACGCTCGGCCCGAGTTTGCAAAGCGGACGCTGGCGACGATCCACCTCGACATGATCGGCGGCGACAGCGCCAAGACCAAGTCGATCCTGCGCGTCGAAGGCTCGCCGCCGAGCCTGCCGAGTTTTGTCGGCGATGTCGGGTTCAGCATCGCGCGGTGGGTCAATGCGCAGTCCTTGGCGTTCGCCGATACGGGCACGGCGGCGTGGCCGTTGACCGATCCCGCAGGCGACAAAACCCCGCTGCAGGCGGAAATCGGCGGGTTTTCGCAAGGCAGCGACCACCAGGTGTGGGCCGAGGGCAGCTGGCGCATCCCGGTGATCTACGTGTCCGACTGGCCCGACCGCTACATCCACACCCAGCGCGATATTCCGGAGAATCTCGACGCGACCAAGCTCAAGCGGGCGGTGTTCATCGCCGCCGCGTCGGGCTGGTATTTGGCCAACCTCGGCCAGCGCGACGCGTTCGCGCTGCAGGCGGCGATGCAGGCGGAGATTCACGACCGGCGCGGGGCGACTGCGCGCCGGATCGCGGTGATGCCGGCCGCCGACGCGGCGCTGATCGCGCGTCACGGGGCGATGGCCGAGCTCGCCGCGCTGCAGTCGCTGGCGCGGTTCGGGCTGCGGCCGGTCGCCGAGCATCCGGCGCCGGCGCCGCTGGTCAGCGCGACGGCGGGGCCGGGGGCGCTGGTCTATCGCCGCAAACCGACGCCAAAGGGGCCGATGGACGGGTTCGGTTTCTCGTGGCTCGACGACCGGCTCGAGCGGAGCGGGCTGACGCGGCCGGCGCTGCTGGCGCGGGAAGCGGGGCGCGGCGTCCCCAGCTTTGGCTATGAAGCGCTCAACCTGGTCGACGGCGAGCGGCCGGTTGATGAAATCCGCGCGCATTTGCTCGCGACGGTCGGGGCGGTTCCAGTCGAGGAGGTCGCGGAGTATTTGGCGACTCTCGCTCGGCTCGGGTTGCTCGAGGCGCGCTGAACGGAGGGACGAGATGGACGACTTGGTCACCACCGAATGGCTCGCCGCGATGCTCGGCCAGGGCGATGTCGTGGCGGTCGATTGCACCGCGTTCCTGCCCGGCTCGGGGCGCGACCCGCGTGCCGAATATCTCGCCGCGCATATTCCCGGCGCGCGCTTCCTCGACATCGACGCGGTCAGCGACAAGCGGCACCCGGCGCCGCACATGCTGCCCAGCGCGGCGGAGTTCGGGCGGGCGATGACGGCGCTCGGGATCGGCCGCGGCGACCGGCTGGTGGTGTACGACAATTCGCCGCTGCGCACCGCGGCGCGCGGCTGGTTCATGCTGCGCCATTTCGGGGCCGAGCGGGTCGCGGTGCTCGACGGGGGGATGCAGACCTGGCTGCGCGCGGAACGGCCGACCGAGGCAGGCGAGCCGCCGGCGCGCGCGGCGCGGTTCGACGCGGCCGAGCGCGCCAACGAGGTGGTCGACAAGGCGCAGATCCTGGCCGGGGTCGGGGCGCCGATCCTCGATGCGCGCGGGCGGGCGCGGTTCGAAGGGAGCGAGCCCGATCCGCGGCCGGGGGTCGCGGCGGGGCACATCCCGGGCGCGCGCAACCTGCCGTTCGCCGCGCTGTATGACGAGGACGGGACGCTCAAGGGCGAAAGCGAGATCCGCCGCGCGTTCGAGGCGGCGGGGGTCGATCCGGAGCGGCCGTTCGTCGCGTCGTGCGGCTCGGGGGTGACCGCCAATTCGCTGATCTTCGCCGCGCATCGGCTCGGCAACCGCGACGCGCGGCTGTACGACGGCAGCTGGAGCGAATGGGGCGCCGACCCGGCGACGCCGAAGGAAACCGGCCCGGCCTAGCGCCGGAGCAGCTGCTCGAGCTCGACCAGCCCGCCGCGAATTTCATCCGAGATGCGGCGCATCGCGGCGTGGTTGGGCTCCTGGCCCGCGTCGCGCAAAGCCAGGACGGTCTCGATGCCGGCGGCGGCGGCGGCGATCATTTCCTGCGATTTCGCCTCGAAGCAGCGGGCCGCGGCGGGACTGGTCAGCGCCGGCTCCACGGCCGGCTCGGGCGCGGCCGCCGCGGGATCGACCAGCCGGAGCGCCTGACGCAGCCCGGCGAGGCGAGCAACGGCGTCGGCATACGGGACCGGTCCCGGCTCGGGCGCGGATTCGGGGAGGAAATGGATCATCGCGCGGTGATGCGCCAAGTCCCTCAACAATTAGTGAATCGTCAGGCGGTCGCGCTGGCCCCGGCGGCGCCCTCGACATCGCGCAGGATCCAGCCGCGCTGGGGGATGGTCTCGATGAACTCGGCCCCGCTCGACGCCATCCGCAATTTCTTACGCAGCTTGGAGATGAACACGTCGATGATCTTGGGCTGCGGCTGGTCGTCGGCGCGGCGGTAGAGGTGCTTCAAGAGCATCGAGCGCGTGACGACGTTGTTGCGCGCGAAGGCGAGCAGTTCGAGCACGCGATATTCCATCTCGGTGATTCCGATCGGGTGGCCGTCGATGCGGATCAGGCGCTGCACCTGGTCGACCGCGAGGCGCCCGCCGCACAGGGTCGCCGGCATGTCGCCGCCGGCCGCCTTCAACGATTCCAGCAGCCGCGACGAGGCTTCCTCGCTGTCCTCCGCGGTGAGGCTGGCGGGCGAGCCGAGCAGCGCCTGCTGGACGTCGGCCAGCGCGGTGTGCGCTTCCTCGACCAGCCGGGTGCCTTCCTCGAAGCGCCGCCGCGAGCGCTCGAGCTTGGACTCGATCTCGACCAGGCGGGTGGAAAGCGTTTCTTCGGCCATATGCTGTTTGTCTCCCCCTCGAGCCCCGCTTACTGGGGAACCTGCGCCGACGCGTCCTGGCCATCCCCCTCCGGGGCGGCAATGATCGCCGAGGTCGTCGCGCCCTTGTCGACCACCCGGGTGTCGGGGTCGCCGGCGGTCGAGCGCACGCCGACCGGCGCGCGGTCGCGGCCGGCCCGCTCGAGCAGGCTGACCTCGGACTGGCTGCGCGGGGCGGGGCCGCCGAACAATGCCTCGATCGCCTGGGTTTGGGCATCGGTCGGGCTCAGGCCGGCGGTGCCGGCGACCGGCGGGGCGAGCGTGAAGTCGGGCGGGATCACCAGCGGCGCATTGCGCGCGACCGCGAATTCGTCGGGCGCGGCGCGCTTGCCGAACAGGCCCGCGCAGCCGCTGGTCGCGAGCGCGGCGAGGAGGACGATGGCGGTAACCGACTTACGCATGTTCGATATTCTCCTCGGGCCGCTCGTTGCGAGCGAAGAAGGCGCGCAGTAGCAGGATGACGACGCCAATGCTAATCGCTGCGTCGGCGACATTGAAGACCAAAAACGGGCGGAAGCCGCCGAAATGCAGGTCGGCGAAGTCGACCACGTAGCCCAGCGTCGAGCGGTCGAGAATATTGCCGGCGGCGCCGCCGAGTATGAGGCCAAGCGTGAGCTGGTCGCCGCGCTGCTTTTCGCGCCAGATCCACACCGCGACACCGATCGCGATCGCGGCGGTGGCGGCGACCAGGAACCAGCGAGCGGTATCGGTCGACGCGGTCAGCAGGCCGAGCGAAATCCCGTGGTTCTCGGTGTAGGTGAAATTGAAGATCGGCAGAATCTCGATTTGCTGCACCGTGCGCAGGTCGAGCGGCCCGAGAACCCACCATTTGGTGATTTGGTCGGCGACAAAGATCGCCGCGGCCACGGCGTAGGCGAGCGCGCGGCTATGCATTCACCACTCCCTCACAGCGGTCGCACAGGTCGCCGTCCTCGACGACTTCGGGCAGCAGCCGCCAGCAACGCCCGCATTTCTTCTTGTCGGTCTTGGTCACGGTTAGTGCATCGCCGGGGCGGACTGACGAGACGATGAACAATTCGGCGAGGTCGGGCGCGATGTCGGCTTGCGGCAAGGTGACTTCGGCCTCGAGGCTCGAGCCGATGACCTTGTCGCGGCGCAGCGGCTCGATCGCCTCGGTGACCTGGGTGCGCAGGGCGCGCAGCTTTTCCCATTTGCCGTCGTCGGCGGTCGAGTCCGCGACCTCAGGCCATTCGAGCAGATGCACCGAGCCTTCATCGGGGAAGCGGGTGGCCCACACTTCCTCGGCGGTGAATACCAGCACCGGGGCGCACCAGCGGACCAAAGCGTGGAACATGGTGTCGAGCACGGTGCGGTAGGCGCGGCGTTTGGGGTCGGCGGGGGCGTCGCAGTAGAGGCAGTCCTTGCGGATATCGAAGTAGAAGGCGGACAGATCGTTGTTGGCGAAATCGGCCAGCGCGCGGGTGTAGGTGTTGAAGTCGAAGTCGGCGACCGCCGTGCGCAGCTTGGCGTCGAGCTCGGCCAGCAGGTGCAGCATGTAGCGCTCGAGCTCGGGCATCGCGGCGATGTCGGCGACGCGCTCCTCGTCGGAGAAGCCTTCGAGCGCGCCGAGCAGATAACGAAAAGTGTTGCGCAGCTTGCGGTACTGGTCGGCGACCCCAGCAAGAATTTCCTTGCCGATGCGGTGGTCTTCGGAACTGTCGACCGACAGCGCCCACAATCGCAAAATGTCGGCGCCATGCTCTTTCATCAGGTCGAGCGGGTTGATGGTGTTGCCGAGGCTCTTGGACATTTTCATGCCCTTCGAGTCCATCGTGAAGCCGTGGGTGAGCACGGTGTCGAACGGGGCGCGCCCGCGGGTGCCGCAGCTTTCCATCAGGCTCGACTGGAACCAGCCGCGGTGTTGGTCCGAGCCTTCCAAATAGAGGTCGGCGGGCCAGCGCTGGTCGGGCCAGCGTCCGCTTTCCAAGGTGAAGACATGGGTGCAGCCGCTGTCGAACCACACGTCGAGGATGTCGGTGACGCGCTCGTAGGCGGCGGGGTCGCGATCGGGTCCGAGGAACTCGGCCGCGCGCTCGTCGGACCAGGCGTCGACGCCCTTCTCGCGGACCGCGTCGACGATGCGGCGGTTGACCGCGGGATCGACCAGCATCTCGCCCGACTTGCGCTCGACGAACAAAGCGATCGGCACGCCCCACGCGCGCTGGCGGCTGATCACCCAGTCGGGGCGGCCCTCGACCATCGAGCCGATGCGGTTTCGGCCCTTGTCGGGGACGAAGCGGGTAGCGGCGATGGCGTTGAGGGCGAGTTGGCGGAGGGTTGGCGTGTCGTGCGCCAGCGCGCCGCCCTCATTCTCCCACCGCCGCTCGGCGAAGCTGGCGCAATGCTCGGCGCTTAGCGGGCGGTCCATGGCGATGAACCATTGCGGGGTGCAGCGGTAGATGACCTTGGCCTTCGAGCGCCACGAATGGGGGTAACTGTGGGCGTAGTCGGCCGAGGCGGCGAGCAGGGCGCCGGCTTCGCGCAGGTCGGAGCAGATCGGGCCGTCGGGTGCGTTGAACTTGTTGTTGATGACTGAGCCCTGACCGCCGAGCCACGCCCAGTCGTCGCGATACTTGCCGTCGCCCTCGACCGCGAACACCGGCTCGATGCCGACCGATTTGCATAGCTCGAAATCGTCCTCGCCGTGGTCCGGAGCCATGTGGACAAGCCCGGTGCCGGTGTCGATCGTGACGAACTCGCCGGGCAGGAACGGGCGGAGTTTGGCGAAGAAGCCGCCGAGGTGGTGCATCGGGTGTTGGGCGACGGTGCCGGCGAGGTCGGAACCCACCAGCTTCCGAACCTGTGTGATGCTGCCCATCAGACGCTCTTCGACCTGACCGAGCAGTTCCTTAGCGATCAGAATGCGGCGTCGCGGCTCGTTATCGGTCATGCCGGATTGGTATTCGGCTAGGACGTACGCCACCTCCGGCCCGTAAGCGATTCCCTGGTTGACCGGGATCGTCCACGGAGTCGTCGTCCACACCACCGCGTGGGCGCCGATCAGCTCGGGGATCGGGCTCTCGACGATCTCGAAGGCGACATCGATCTGCGTGGAAACGATGTCCTCATATTCGATCTCGGCCTCGGCCAGCGCGGTCTTTTCGACCGGGGACCACATCACCGGCTTGGCGCCGCGGTAGACCTGGCCGCTCTCGGCGAACTTCATCAGCTCCGCCACGATGGTCGCCTCGGCGCCGAAATCCATCGTCAGGTAAGGATGGTCCCAGTCGCCGCCGATGCCGAGCCGCTTCAACTGCTCGCGCTGGGTATCGACCCAATGCTGGGCGTAAGCACGGCACTCGGCGCGGAACTCGGGGAGCGGGACCTGGTCCTTGTCGAGCTTCTTCTTGCGGTACTGCTCCTCGACCTTCCATTCGATCGGCAGGCCGTGGCAGTCCCACCCGGGCACGTAGGGCGCGTCACGCCCAAGCAGGGTCTGGGTGCGCACCACCATGTCCTTAAGGATATGGTTCAATGCATGGCCGATGTGGATGTCGCCGTTGGCGTAGGGCGGGCCGTCGTGGAGGATGAATTTTTCGCGGCCGGCGCGAGCGGCGCGGACCTGGCCGTACATGTCCTGCTCGAGCCACCGCGCGAGGATCGCCGGTTCCTTGTGCGGCAGGCCGGCCTTCATCGGGAAGTCGGTGCGCGGCAGGAACACGGTCGAGCGGTAATCGGGTTTTGGGGGAGCGTCGGACATTGAGGCGGCGCTCTAGCGGGGGAGCATCACGCCAGCAACCGCCGCGCCGCCGCTTCATCTTCGCGCATGCGCGCGGTGAGTATGGCAAGGTCGTCGAACTTCTCTTCGGCGCGGATGTAGGCGTGCAAGCTCACCTCGATAGTGCGGCCGTAGAGGTCGCCGTCCCAGTCGAACAAATGCGCCTCGAGCAATTCGACCGGCGGCTGGAAGGTCGGGCGGATGCCGAGGCTGGCGACGCCGGGGTGCTCGCGGCCGTCGTCGAGCCGGACCGTAACTGCGTAGATGCCGTAGGCGGGGCGCTGGTAGTCGCCCAGGCGCAGGTTGGCGGTGGGGTAGCCGAGGTCGCGGCCGCGGGCGTCGCCGCGCTCGACCACGCCCTCGACCGCGAACGGGCGGGTCAGGAGATGGGTCGCGGTGGCGGGGTCGCCGGCGGCCAGCGCGTCGCGGATGCGGCTGGAGGAGACCGCCTCGCCGTCGAGCGCGACCGGGGCCACCGCCTCGGCGGCGATGCCGTGGGCGGCGCCTAGCTCGCGCAGCACCGCGGCATTGCCGCCGCGCCCCTTGCCGAAGGTAAAATCCTCGCCGGTGACGACCCCGCTGGCGCCGATGCGGCGCGCGAGCAGGTCGGCGACGAAATCCTCGGCGGTGGTCGCGGCGAGCGCGGCGTCGAATGCGAACACCAGCATGGCGTCGGCCCCGGCGTGGGCGAACAATTCCTGCCGCTGGGCGAGGCTGGTCAGGCGAAACGGCGGCAAATCGGGCTTGAAGTGGCGCACCGGGTGAGGGTCGAAGGTGGCGACGATCACCGGGCGGCGCTCGTGATGGCCGCGCGCGACGGCGCGGCTGACCACCGCCTGGTGGCCCAAGTGAAAGCCGTCGAAATTGCCCAAGGCGACGACCGCGCCGGGCAGCGTCGCGGCGATCGGATCGGCGAGGGTCAGGCGCTGCATGGTGGCGCGGCTCTATCCGCCCATGTCCCGCTGGGCAAATGGCGGCCGCGACCGCTTGACTCCGGCGCCCGCGAATCCTATTTGCAATCCATCCCGATCCACCGGTTCCGGCGGCGCATTCGTGCGTGCGTCGGTTTTTCGTTTGGAGCGGGCCCACCTAGCGCAGAGATGGGACAGCGGCCCGCCGCGTCCCGTGGAGCTAAAGAAGGACACAGAATGGCTCGCATCGCCGGCGTCAACATCCCGACCAACAAGCGCGTCGAAATCGCGCTGACCTACATCCACGGCATTGGCCGCACCAAGGCCAAGCAGATCACCGAGAAGCTCGGGATCGGCGCCGACAAGCGCGTCCAGGACCTCACCGACCAGGAAGTCCTGCACATCCGCGAGAGCGTCGACGCCGACCATACGGTCGAGGGCGACCTGCGCCGCGAGACCGCGATGAACATCAAGCGGCTGATGGACCTCGCCTGCTACCGCGGCCTCAGGCATCGCAAGGGCCTGCCGGTCCGCGGCCAGCGCACGCATACCAATGCGCGCACCCGCAAGGGCAAGCCCAAGCCGATCGCCGGCAAGAAGAAGTAAGCGTCCTTCGAGACGCGTCTTCGACTTCGCTCAGCCGCTCCTCAGGATGAGCGGACACAGGTTTCAGGATTAGGACAAGAACATGGCTCAAGCACCCCAGCGCCTTCGTCGGCGGGAGCGCAAGAACATCACCGCCGGCGTCGCGCATGTGAACGCCAGCTTCAACAATACCATGATCACGATCACCGACGCGCAGGGCAATGCCATCGCGTGGAGCTCGGCCGGGACGATGGGCTTCAAGGGCTCGCGCAAGTCGACCCCGTACGCGGCACAGGTCGCCGCCGAGGATGCCGGCAAGAAGGCGGTCGAGCATGGCGTCCGCACCCTCGAGGTCGAGGTCAAGGGCCCCGGCTCGGGCCGCGAGAGCGCG
>NZ_JANPKO010000159.1:0-11842 GCF_031426035.1 Sphingomonas sp.
TAGAGGTTGCGGGCTTTGGTGCGCGACAGCTTGCCCGACGAGGTGCGCGGGAGGCTGCGCGGGGGGACCAGCTCGATCACCGCGGTGATGCCGGTGATGGCGCGGACGCGTTCGCGGATGTCGTCGCGCAGGCGGCCGCGCTCGGCGGGGTCCGACACGCGGCAATGGACCAGCACCGCGGGGGTTTCCTCGCCCGACGGGCCGGTAATCGCGAACGCGGCGCTGTCGCCCGACTTGAAGCCGGGCAATTGCTCGACCGCCCATTCGATGTCCTGCGGCCAATGGTTGCGGCCGTTGATGATGATCATGTCCTTGGCGCGGCCGACGATGAAGATGTAGCCGCCCGACAGATAGCCCATGTCGCCGGTGTCGAGCCAACCGTCGCCGGCGAGGCACGCCGCGGTCGATTCGGGATCGCGGAAATAGCCGACCATGACGCTCGCGCCGCGCACGAACACCTTGCCGATGCTGCGGTCGGCGAGCAACGCGCCGTCGGCCCCGCGCACTTCGATTTCCATGCCTTTGACCGGCTTGCCGCAATTGACGATCGCGCGGTAGCGGCGCGGGCGCTCCTGGCCGGCGACCCCGGCGCCCGACAATTCGCTTTCGGCGACCAATTCGAGGCGGATGCCTTCGCCGGGCGGCATCAAGGACACCGCCAGCGTCGCTTCGGCGAGGCCGTAGCTGGGGCAGAACGACGAGGCCTCGAAGCCGGCGTCGGCGAAATTGTCGACGAACGCCTGCATCACGTCGGGGCGGATCATGTCGGCGCCATTGCCCGCGATGCGCCAGCGCGACAGGTCGAAGCGGTCGGCGGCGCGGGTCTGCGAGCTCATCCGCCGCGAGCAGATGTCGTAGCCGAAGGTCGGCGAATAGCTCAAAGTCGAGCCGGGGTTGCGGGTGATCAGGTCGAGCCACGCCAAGGGGCGGCGGGCGAAATCCTCGGTCTTGAGATAATCGACCGACATCTGGTTGGCGATCGGCGACAGCATGCAACCGACCAGCCCCATGTCATGGTACCACGGCAGCCACGAGACGACGCGGTCGGTGTCGCAGATATCGAGCCCGACGCCGTGCGCGCGGAGGTTGTCGAGCAGCGCGCGGTGGGTCACCGCGACGCCGTGCGGGAAGCGCGTCGAGCCGCTCGAATATTGCAGATAAGCGATGTCGTTGGTGTCGGGCTGGGGCAGGACGGCCTCGGCCGCGGTCAAATCGCCGAGCGACTCCCAGTCGCGCGCGGCGACGTCCAGTTGCGCGGCGGCCTGCCCGGCGAAGTCGGCGAGCTCGGGCGGGTACAGGAACAACGCCGGATCGCTCGACTGCAGCATCACCTTCAATTGCTCGATGTAGGCATCGCGCCCGCCGAAGCTGGTCGGCAGCGGCAGCGGCACCGGCCACAGCCCGGCATAGACCGCGCCGAAGAAGCAGGCGGCGAACTCGGGACCGGTTTCGGCGATCAGGGCGAGGCGGTCGCCGGGCTTAAGCTGCAAAGCAATGAAGCGTTGCGCGTGGGCCAGCGCGTCGGCGCGCAGCTCGGCGTAGGGGAACGCGCGGACCAGCGTGCCGCGCGCGTCATGGAAATTCATCCCGCGGCGGCCCTCGGCGGCGTAATCGAGCGCTTCGCCGAGCGTGGTGAAGTCGGCCACGCGGCGTGCCTGGTCGTCGACCGTCGGCGTCGCGCCGGCGGGTGCCAGGTCGGCGGTGATCGTTGAGTTGCGGTCGAGCACGCCATCCATCCTGAAAAAACCCCGGTGCCCGCCCGTCACACATCCCCAACGGCGGAACGGCACAGTTTGTGATGGGTGGGGAGTGTGGCACAAAAAGGGCGTAATGGAAGCCACCAGACGCCGCCGGGAGAGGCCGCCGCTCGACGGCAAGTCGCTGGGCGAGCTGGCACTTGCCTATGTCGGCCGCTTTGCCACCACGCGCGGCAAGCTCGGCCAATATCTCACGCGCAAGGTCCGCGAGCGCGGCTGGGCGGGGGAGGACGAGGCGGACATCGCCGGCGTGGTCGAGCGCCTGGCGGCGTCCGGCTACGTCGACGACGCGGCTTACGCTCTGTCCAAGGCGCGGACGCTGACCGAGCGCGGCTATGGCGGGCGGCGAGTGTGGCAATCGCTGACCGCGGCCGGGGTCGGCGAGGAGGATCGCGCACCGGCCGCGGCGCTGGCTGAGGACGGCGCGGTCGCGGCGGCGCTTAAATTCGCGCGGCGCCGACATCTCGGTCCGTTCGCCGCGACCGCGCCCGACCGCGCCGGGCGCGAGCGGGCGATCGCGGCGATGCTGCGCGCCGGCCACGGCTTCGCCATCGCCCGGCTGATCGTCGAGCTGGCACCCGGCGCGGAGGTCGATCCCGACCGCCTCGCGGAGGCTATCGGTACGGCACCGAATTAAAGTCGGTTTAACGACATTGCCCGCCATGCTAGGGAGGGGCGTGAAGCGTAAGAGCGTCGAACCTTCGGGCACGGCTGAGCCGCGGATGGCCGCCCGGCCAGGCACGGCCAAAACGCGCGCGCGATCGTCGGATTTGCCGGAGGATTCCGCGCTCGCCGTGCCCGCCGACACGCTCCCCGGCCCCCCGGCCGACATGCCGCACCCGGCCCCCGCCGATGTCGCCCCGGGCGACCCGGAAGAGCTCGCGCCGGTCACCGGGCGGGTCAAATGGTTCGACGCCACGCGCGGCTTCGGCTTCGTCGTCAGCGACGAGATCGAAGGCGACATCCTGCTCCATTTTAGCGTTTTGCGGGAGCATGGCCGGCGCAGCATTCCGGAAGGCGCGCTGATCGAGTGCGTCCCCGCCCGGGTCGAGCGCGGGCTCCAGGCCAAACGGGTGCTGGCGATCGACCTCGGCCATGTCGTGCCGCAGTCGCGCCCGCCGATTTCGCCCGCCGAGCGCGCCGACCGGCAGGCGCTGGCAGACGCCGCGGGCGATTTCGAGCGGGTGGTTGTAAAATGGTTCAACCGCGTCAAAGGGTATGGCTTCGTCAACCGCGCCGATGCGCCCGACGAAGAGGATGTGTTCGTTCATATGGAAACAGTGCGCCACGCCGGCCTGTCCGACCTCCAGCCGGGGCAGGCTCTCGATGCGCGGGTCGCGTCCAGCGGCAAGGGGCTGACGGCGGTCGAGGTGAGGGCCGGCGACGCGTGAAGCGTGCAGCCGCGATCGTGCTCGCCGCGCTGCTCGCGGGGTGCAGCGCCGACGGCTCCGCGCCGGGAGTTGCGCAGGAACGCTCGGCGGCCGGGCTCGAGCAGGTGCCGCTGACGATCCGCTCGGGCGGGCGCGAGCACCGCTTCACGGTCGAGGTCGCGCGTAGCCGGCAAGAGCAAGCGACCGGGTTGATGAACCGCCAGTCGCTCGCCCCCGACCGCGGCATGATCTTCCTCTATGCGCCGCCCGAGCAGGCGACGTTCTGGATGAAGAACACGTTGATCCCGCTCGACCTGCTGTTCATCCGCGCCGACGGCAGCATTGCGCGGATCGAGCCCAATGCGGTGCCGCTGTCGCTCGATCCCCTGGCCTCGATCGAGCCGGTCGCCGCGGTGCTCGAAATTGCGGGCGGGCGCGCTGCCGAACTTGGTATCGTCCCCGGCGACAAGGTCGACTGGCCGCGCTGACGCCTTGCCACCTTGGCCCAGCCGGGGCAAAGGCGGTCGCGTCATGGGTATCATCGCCAACGCCTTCACCTGGTGGAACGGGGCCTCGTGGGGCACCTCGATTACCTCGCGCCTGAACGGCGAGGAGGCCGGCCGCGACGACGCCGGCAATATCTATTTCAAGCACCGCAAGGACCCCGCGCGGCGGTGGGTGATCTACGCCGGCAACAATGACAGCAGCCAGGTCCCGCCGGGGTGGAACGCATGGCTGCGCGGGACGATCGACGGGCTGCCCGAAGAGGGGCTTCCGGCGCGGCGCCGGTTCGAGACCAAATCCGAGCCCAATCTGACCGGGACGATGGCCGCGTTCCGCCCCGGCGGCGCGCTCGGCGCCAAGGGCACGCGCCCGGCGGCGACCGGAGATTACCAGCCCTGGACCCCCGACTGAGCCCGTGCGCGCCGCTCTCCTGACGACGATCGCGCTGGCGCTGGCGCTCGGGGCCTGCGACCGCGGCGACGACGGCCAGCCGGCCGAGCGCCGCCGCCCAGTCACCGAAAACGTCCCGCGCTCGCCCGCCGACCAGGCCGGGGTGACACCGATGGCCGAGCGGGTGGCGGTGATCGGCCTCATCAACAAGCGCAACGGCATCGTCCGCGACCTCGTGCTCAAGCCGGGGCAGGCGATGCGGGTCAAGGACGCGGTGGTGCGGCTGCGCGCGTGCGAAACCACCGCGCCGTGGGAAAACCAGCCGCTCACCGGTGCCTTCGTCCAGCTCGACGTGCGGCTGCCCGACGGGCGCTGGTCGCGCGCCTTCTCGGGCTGGCTGTACAAGGAATCGCCGTCGCTCAACGTCGTCGAGCACGCCGTCTACGATGTCTGGCCCAAGAGCTGCGCGATGACATATCCGGCCGGGCCGGGCGCATCGGCGGCGCCGGTTGCCGCGAGCAACCGGTCGAGCGCGCGGAAATCGGGGGGCGCGGCGGCGAGGCCGGCGGCGCCCGCTGTTGCTGAGCCGACGGCCCCGGCCGCGCCACCCGCGGACCCGCCCGCGCCGAGCGCCGTCGTCAACAATGCGACATAGGTCGCACGTGGCACGCTGACCGCGCCGAGCGAGGCGAGATGCGCGGTCATGAACTGGCAGTCGAGCAGGGTCAGCCCGCCGGCCTTCATCCGCGCCACCAGCCACGCCAGCGCGACCTTCGAGCCGTCGCGCACCGCGCTGAACATGCTTTCGCCGAAAAACGCCCGGCCGAGCCGCACGCCGTACAGCCCGCCGGCCAGGGTTTCCCCGGCCCACACCTCGATTGAATGGGCGTGGCCCGAGGCGTGGAGCGCGAGCATGGCGTGCTCGATCTCGGCGTTGATCCAGGTTTCGTCGCGCCGGGCGCAGGCGGCGATGACCTCGGCAAAGGCGCGGTCGAGGGTGACGGTGAAGCGCCCCGAGCGCAGCGTGCGGCGGAGCGAGCGCGACAGGTGAAAGCCCTCGAGCGGGATGATCGCGCGGTGGCGTGGCTCGACCCAGAACAGATAGGCGGCGTCGCGGCTGTCGGCCATCGGGAAGATCCCGGCGGCATAGCCCCGGAGCAGCAAGCGCGGGTCGAGTCGCCTCATGGGTGCGGTACTATCCTCCCCACGATTGCGTGGGGAGGGGGACCAGCGCAGCTGGTGGAGGGGTTCTCTCGCGGGCGTCTAGAACCCCTCCACCATTGCCTCTGCGGGCAACGGTCCCCCTCCCCGGCCAAAGCCGGGGCGGATGCTTCAGAGAATTTCGCGCACTACGTCCTGCGGACGGCACAGGCGGACGCCTTTCGAAGTCTCGACCAGCGGGCGGTTGATCAGGATCGGGTGGGCGACCAACGCGTCGAGGATCGCCACGTCGCCGGCGACGGCGAGGCCGAGCTCGGCGGCGAGCGGCTCCTTGGCGCGCAGCCCGTCGCGCGGGGAAATGCCGGCGCGGGCGTAGAGGCGCTTGAGTTCGGCGCGGCTCGGCGGGGTCTTGAGATATTCGTTGATGGTCAGCTCGGCGCCCGCCTGACGCAGGATTTCGAGCGTTTTTCGCGAGGTTCCGCACAGCGGATTATGGTGAATTGTCGCTTTGGCCATGATTACTCCCAAATAGCTGATTCACAACGACGATTCCAGACAGCCGACGCAGATTCGGCGGTGCCGGCGAGCGCTTGTCGTCGCGATACCGGAACGTTCGTGGGCGCGCGTCGTTCTCCGGCTTGTGACACGTGCGCCCTGCCGGCAATCCGGCAAACCTTGGGGCATGGTCCGTACAGATTAATTATCGGGAGATTGACGATGCAGAAGACACTCATGGCGATTGTGCTGGCCAGCTCGGTTTCGCTCAGCGCTTGCGCCACCAACGACCGCATGGCCGGTGATGTCGCCGAAGGCGCCGCTTACGGTGCCGCCGGCGGTGCCGCCGTCGGTGCGGTGGTTCCTGGCGTGAACGTGATCGAGGGCGCCGCGGTCGGCGCCGCCATCGGCGGTCTCGCCGGCGGCGTGTGGTCGGACCAGAACAACGACGGCTACGTCGATGGCTACGTCCAGAACGGCCAATATTATGCCGGCACTCCGCAGGGCTATGACCCGACCCTTCGCCGCGTCGCCACTGGCGCGGTCGGCGGTGCGGCGCTCGGCGCTGCGGCCGGTGCGTTGATCCCGGGCCTCGGGATCCTCGAAGGCGCCGTGATCGGTGCCGCCATCGGCGGTGTCGCCGGCGCGATCTGGGCCGACCGTGACAATGACGGCCGGGTCGATGGCTATGTCCAGAACGGCCAATACTATCCGGGCGCCCCGGCTGCCCAGCCGACTTACTCGGCTCCGGTCCGCAGCGGTGAGCGCGGCTAAGCGGAGACGAAGTGAACAGTCTGCGTAACCTGCGTGCCGGGCGCCTCGCGCGCCCGGCACGCATCTTTTCCAAGGTTGGCGGTGTCGCTGCAGCGTTCGCGCTTGCGGCGGCGCCGTTTCCTTTGTCTGCGTTTTCGGCCGATGCCGCCACCGCGGCCGCCCCGCTGCGCTATGGGCAGGGGCTCGAAGATTTCTATGCCGCGCGCGGTCATCAGCCGTTGTGGTTCACCTATGGCCAGCCGGGGCCGCAGGTCGACGCGCTGCTTGCGTTGATCGACAGCGCCGAGGTCGACCGGCTCGACCGCGAGCGCTACCGGCCCAAGGCCCTGAGCAAGGCGGTGCGCAGCGCCCGCAACGGCGACCCGCGCGCGATCCGCCGCGCCGATGTCATGCTCAGCGAGGCGCTGGTCAATTACGCCCGCGATTTGCGCCGCACCGGCGATATCGGTGTCACTTACGTCGATCCCGGACTGCGCCCCGGGCCGCGCTCGCCGCGCGCGATCCTCGATGCCGCGGCGGCTGCGCCGTCGCTGCACAATTTCGTCACGCGCATGGGGTGGATGAACCCGATCTATGGCGACCTGCGCCGCGCGCTCGCCGCGCGCGCCTATCGCAGCGAGGCCGAGCGGCGCACGCTTGAGCTCAACCTCGAGCGGGCGCGCGAGCTGCCCGCCGGGCCCGGGCGCCATGTCATCGTCAACGTCGCCGCGCAGACGCTGTCGATGCACGAGGGCGGGCGCGCGGTCGATTCGATGCGGGTGGTGGTGGGCAAAGCGAAAAACCCGACGCCGATGATGGCGGCGCTGATCCGCTTCACCTCGCTCAACCCCTATTGGAACGTGCCGCCCGACCTCGCCGCCGAACGCATCGCGCCGTTCGTGGTCAAGCATGGCGTCGGCTATTTGCGCTCGAAGGGTTATCAAGTGCTGTCCGACTGGACCGACAGCGCGACTGTCGCCGACCCGTCGACGGTCGACTGGCAGGCGGTCGCCGCGGGCACCGCCGAAGTGCGCATCCGCCAGCTGCCGGGGCCCGGCAATGCGATGGGGCGGATGAAGTTCATGTTCCCCAACGCGGACGGGATCTACCTTCACGACACGCCCGAGAAGGAACTGCTAAGCGAGGCCTCGCGGCTGTTCAGCGGGGGCTGTGTGCGGCTCGAAGACGCGCCCAGGCTCGGTGCCTGGCTGTTCGGCCAGCCATTGAAGCCGAGCGGGGCGGGGGCCGAGCAGCCGGTCCCCTTGCCCGAGCCGGTGCCGGTCTACATTACCTATTTGACCGCGGTGCCCGACGGGTCGTCGATCGCGTTCTTCAACGACATTTACGGCCGCGATGCCGCGCGCCTCGCGCAGCTCGGCGGCGCGCCGCAGCTTGCCAGCACGCGCTAGCCGCTCACAGCGACCAATTGGCGACGTATTGCCAATAATACGGGATTGGTCGGCCCCGAACATCAAGAGCGGGTTGGAAGCGCAAACGCTGGGTGATCAGCGGGCACAACCCAGCGTCAATCGCAGAGTCGCCGCTAGACCGCACGATTCGGCACTGCGTTGGAAGCCCACTGGGCTCGATCCGCAACGAAACAGTGGCCGTTCCATTCAACACTCTGCCGCCGGCGAGAAGGCGATAGTCGCGGTTGCCGATGTTGCGCACCAGCCGCGCCGGGGTGAATCCGGAAAAATCGCCGCTGCCGCCGCCGCCGCGTCCCGAACCCGATCCGCCAGCGCCGGTACCGGTGCCGGCTGCCGCGGCGCCGGCGCTCGGCGCGCTGCCCGTGCCGGCGATTGGGGCGGCGACGATCGGCGGCTTGGCCGGGACGACGACCTTGGGCGGGGGGGCGACGACCGGGGTCGGCTCGGCTTTTTTGGCCGGAGCGCCGGGGTCGTCGCGGGCGCGCTCGGAGCGAACCGCGGGCGGTGGCGGGGGCGGCGGGGGTGGCTCGGGCTCGGTGATGTCGAACGCTTTCAGATGCTCGACCGCGCGCTCGACGGTGTCGACGTTGAGCCCGCTCAGGATCACCGCCGCCAGCCCGGCATGGATCAGTGCGACCGCGGCGGCCGCCTTGGCGCGGTCGGGGGGCGATGGCTGGGCGCTATAACTGGCCATGGCGGGAATGGAACGCACGAGGCCCGCCAACGGATGCTCAGTCGAGCGCCAGTGGTTCAACGCGGGGCATCGCGAACAGCCAGATCAGGGCGCCCGCGCCGGCCACCCCGGCGGCCAGCGCGAAGCCGGCGAAATAGGAGCCGGTGGCGTCGATCGTCACGCCGGTGATGATCGGGCCGATGATCCCCGAGGTGTTGCCGATGGCGTTCTGCGCGCCGACCCAGCTGCCCGACGCGCGCGGGCCGGCGAAGATCTGCGCCACCGCGAAGATGTTGGTCGAGATGATCCCAGTCGCGGCGCCGGCGAGCACCAGCCACGCGCCGAGCACCATCGTCGACTCGGCGAGCGCGGCGCCGAGGATGCACAGTGCGACGACGGTCTGCGCGCCGGCCATCAGCGCCTTGCGCACGCGCCCTTCGTCGCGGCCCTGGCGCACCAGCCGATCGGACAGATGCCCGAAGGCGAGCGCGGAAATGCCCTGGACGACGAACACCGCGGTGGTCAGCGTGGTCATGTCGAGGATCGACAGCCCGCGCGACTTGACCAGATACAAAGGCAGCCAGGCGAGCGCGAAATAGAAAGCGTAATTGCTGCAGAAATGCGCCGCCCCGCTCCACCACAGGGCGGGCTTGGTGAACAAGCGGCGCATCGGGAACGGCGGTGTCGCAGCCGCTAGCCGCGCCCCCCGGTAGGGCCGCGAGATGATGTGCCACGGTAGCAGCCACACCAATGTCGCCAGCCCGAACACGAGGAAAATCGAGCGCCAGCCGTAGAGCTCGAGCAAGATTCCGCCGATCAACGTTCCGACCGCCGGGCCGAACGCGATCGCCGCCGCGATCAGCGCATTGGCCATCCCGCGCCGGTCGGACGGCACCTCGGCGGCGATGATCTTCGAGCTGCCGGGAAAGGCGATGCTTTCGCCCAGGCCGAGCAGCACGCGCAGCACGACCAGCATGGCGAGCCCGCCGATCCACGCGGTGGCCATCGTGCTCAGCGCCCACAGCAGGACCCCGGCGGCGAACAGGCGGTAGACGCAGATACGGTCGCACAGCCAGCCGACCAGCAGCATCACCGGCACGTAGACCCAGAAGAAGGCCGACACCGCGATCCCGAAGCCGGTCGCCGACAGCGCCAGCTCCTCCTTCATCAGCGGCGCCGCGATGCCGACCGCGCCGCGGTCGATGTAGGTCAGCAGCACCGCCGCCGCGAGCATCGGCACCAGCCAGCGCGCGCTCCCGCGCGGGGTTGCGAGGGTCGCCACGGTTACTTGGCGGCCGGGGCGCGGGCGATGCACTCGACCTCGACCAGCGCGCCGAGCGCCAGCCCGTCGGCGCCGAACGCGCTGCGCGCGGGGAACTCGGCGGTCGGGAAGTAGCTGGCGTAGACCTTGTTGAACGCCGGCCAGTCGGCGATTTCGTCGAGCATCACGGTGCATTTGGCGACGTCGCCCCAGCCGAGCCCCGACTTGGCCAGGACGGCGGCGATATTGTCCATCGTCTGGCGCGCCTGGGCGTCGATCCCGGCGGGCAATTTGCCGTCCGCGCCGAGCCCGATCGCGCCCGACAGGAACAGCACGTCGCCGACCCGCACCGCGTCCGAGAACGGCAGGCGCGCGCCGTTGACGCTGGGCGTGCCGATGCGTTCGAGGGGCGGGGAAGGGGGTGCGGGCGCCGCGGTTGCAGCGGTTGCGACGAGTAAAAATGGAAGCCAGCGCAGCATGATCTTCTCCCCCCAAGTGCCGCCCCCCGGTCAGGTTGCGGCGGAATTTTTCTCCAGCCACTGTTCGAGCCATTTGATGGTGTAGTCGCCGGCGAGGAACTGGTCGTCGCGGACGATCGCCTGGTGGAGCGGAATGGTCGTCTTCATCCCCTCGACGACGAACTCCTCGAGCGCGCGGCGGAGCCGCATGATGCAGCGCTCGCGGGTCTTGCCGTAGACGATCAATTTCCCGATCATGCTGTCGTAGTAAGGCGGGACCTTGTAGCCGGTGTACAGCCCACTATCGACGCGCACGTGCAT
The DNA here is from genome assembly GCF_031426035.1 of Sphingomonas sp. Classification (GTDB taxonomy): domain Bacteria; phylum Pseudomonadota; class Alphaproteobacteria; order Sphingomonadales; family Sphingomonadaceae; genus Sphingomicrobium. The sequence continues at coordinate 10,574 of NZ_JANPKO010000159.1, forward strand.
GCCGCCGGGGGCGACATAGTTCTTCACCGTGCCGGGGGACGGGGCGAAGGTCGCCGGGTCCTCGGCGTTGATGCGGCACTCGATCGCGTGGCCGTGGAGCACGACGTCCTTTTGCTGGCACGACAGGCCGTCGCCCTGCGCGATGCGGATCTGCTCGCGCACGAGGTCGATGCCGCTGATCATCTCGGTCACCGGATGCTCGACCTGGAGCCGGGTGTTCATCTCGATGAAATAGAATTCGCCGTTCTCGTAGAGGAACTCGATGGTGCCGGCGCCGCGGTAGCCCATGTCGGCCATCGCCTTGCGCACGGTTTCGCCCATCCGCTCACGTTGTTCTGGGGTAATGACCGGCGACGGCGCTTCCTCGATCACTTTCTGGTGGCGGCGCTGGATCGAGCAGTCGCGCTCGCCCAAATGGATCGCATTGCCGTCGCCGTCGCCGAACACCTGGAACTCGATGTGGCGCGGGTCGCCGAGGTATTTCTCCATGTATACGGTGTCGTCGCCGAACGCGGCGCGCGCTTCGGACGCGGCCTGGCTGATCAGGCTTTCCAATTCCTCCTCGCGCGGCACGACCTTCATCCCGCGCCCGCCGCCGCCCGAGGCGGCCTTGATCAGCACCGGATAGCCGACCTTCTTGGCCAATTTCCTGGCCTCGGCGATGCTCTCGATCGGCCCGTCCGAGCCGGGCACGAGCGGCAGGCCGAGCTTGGCGGCGGTGCGCTTGGCCTCGATCTTGTCGCCCATGATGCGGATATGCTCGGGCTTGGGACCGACCCACACGATGTTGTGGAGCTCGACGATCTCGGCGAACTGCGCATTCTCCGAGAGGAAGCCGTAGCCGGGGTGGATGGCGTCGGCGTGGACCACTTCCGCGGCGGAGATGATGTTGGCGATGTTCAAGTAGGAATCGGCCGCGGCGGGGGGCCCGATGCACACCGTCTCGTCGGCCAGCCGGACGTGCATCGCGTCGGCGTCGGCGGTCGAGTGCACCGCCACCGTCTTGATGCCCATTTCGTGGCACGCGCGATGGATGCGCAGCGCGATCTCGCCGCGGTTGGCGATCAGCAGTTTCTTGATGGGCATGATCGCGTGGCGCCTAGCCGAGCACCATCAGCACCTGGTCGAACTCGACCGGCTGGGCATCGGCGACGAGGATCGACTGGACGATTCCGGCGGCGGGCGCGGTAATCGGGTTCATCACCTTCATCGCCTCGACGATCAGCAATGTGTCGCCGGTCTTCACCTTGTCGCCGACCGCGACGAACG
>NZ_JANPKO010000160.1:0-6930 GCF_031426035.1 Sphingomonas sp.
TGACGGAGGGGCTGCCGTGACGCAAATTCCTCCCCGGCACGGGGAGGTGGCAGTCCGCAGGACTGACGGAGGGGCTGCCGTGACGTTGGAGAACAACCAATGCTGACCGGCCCCGCCGCCACAATCGGCAGCGCCCGCCGCCTGCGCACCGCGATGTCGCTCCCAGAAACAATCCTGTGGACCGCGCTGCGCACCCGCCCGGGCGGCCACAAGTTTCGCCGGCAGCACCCCGCCGGCCCGTTCATCCTCGACTTCGCCTGCCTCGCCGCCAAATTGGCGATCGAGATCGACGGCGAGGCGCATCGGATGGGCAGCAACCCGCACCGCGATGACAACCGCGACGAGTGGCTGGCAGGGCAGGGGTTCACCACCCTGCGCATCGCCCCCCGCGACGTCCTCGACAACCTCGCAGCCGTGGTCACGCTGATCGCTACCCGATGCGGGCCGGCGCAACCCCTCCGACGCCGCTCCGCGCCGCCACCTCCCCGTACCGGGGAGGAATTGCAAGTTCCTCCCCGGCACGGGGAGGTGGCAGTCCGCAGGACTGACGGAGGGGCTGCCGCGCCCGCCGTAAAATCATGACCACCTCCCGCCACCGCCTGCGCAACATCGTCGGCGGGTCGGCCGGCAATCTCGTCGAGTGGTTCGACTGGTACGTCTATTCGGCGTTCGGCCTGTACTTCGCGCCGAGCTTCTTCCCCCAGGGCGACCAGACCGCGCAATTGCTCCAGACCGCCGCGGTGTTCGCGGTCGGCTTCCTGATGCGCCCGGTCGGCGCCTGGTTGATGGGCATTTACGCCGACCGCAAGGGGCGCAAGGCGGGGCTGACGCTGTCGGTGTCGCTGATGTGTTTTGGATCCTTGCTGATCGCCGGGGCGCCGACCTACGCCCAGGCCGGGCTGCTGTCGCCCGCGCTGCTGGTGCTGGCGCGCATCATACAGGGCCTCAGCCTCGGCGGCGAATAGGGCTCGAGCGCGACCTATTTGAGCGAGATGGCCGGCCGCGCGCGCCGCGGCTTCTGGTCGAGCTTTCAGTACGTCACGATCATCGGTGGACAATTGCTCGCGCTCGGGCTCCTCGTTGGCCTGCAAGCCTGGCTGGGCGAGGCGGCGCTCGAGGCGTGGGGCTGGCGCATCGCCTTCGCGGTCGGCGCCGCGCTCGCCGTGGTGGTGTTCATCATCCGCCGCCGCCTCAGTGAAACGCAGAGCTTCACCAACGCCGCGTCGGCCAAGGACAAGCCCAAATCGAGCGGCCGCAACCTGTTCCGCGATCATCCCAAGGAAGCGTTCCTGGTGATCGCGCTGACCGCCGGCGGCACGCTCGCCTTCTACGCCTACACCACCTACATGCAGAAATTCCTCGCCAACACCGCCGGCTTCGACCGCGCCACCGCGTCGCGCATCATGACCGTCGCGCTGGCGCTGTTCATCGTCCTCCAGCCGCTCGCCGGGGCGCTCTCGGACCGCATCGGCCGGCGCCCGATGATGATCGCGTTCGGCACCGCGGGCGTGCTGTTCACTTACCCCATCTTCACCGCGCTGGAGACCGCGCGCGACCCGCTGACCGCGTTCGCGCTGGTGATGGCCGCGCTGGTGATCGTCACCGGCTACACCTCGATCAACGCGGTGGTGAAAGCCGAGCTGTTCCCCAGCCATATCCGCGCGCTCGGCGTCGCGCTCCCGTTCGCGCTCGCCAACACGGTGTTCGGCGGCACCGCGGAATCTGTCGCGCTGTGGCTCAAGGGCGCCGGCCACGAGCGCTGGTTTTATATCTATGTCACGGTGGTGATCGCGGGATCGCTAATCGCCTATGTCTCGATGCGCGAGACCAAGACGACGAGCCTGATCGAAGAGGATTGAAGGATTCTTTGTGCTGAGTCCGCACCGGCCCGCGCCCCACCCGGCCACCCATTCAGGGTACGCTCGTGGGTGGCCGGGTGGGGGTGCGGGCCGGCACAGGCTGGCCCAGCAAGAATACTTACCGCTTGAGATACCCTTCGAGGTCGTCGCGCAATTCCTCGACCGACAGCCGCTGCCAGCCTTCCGCCCACGGGTTCTCGTCGTCGGCGGTGTAGCGCGGCGCGCCGGTGATCATCGGCCGCGCGGGGGCGATCTCGGGCCGCGCGTGGCGCAGCGACTGGAGGTCGAACGGGGCCGCGAACGCCAGGCCCGCTTTGCCTCCCCCGGTCCAGCCGACGGTCGCGAAATGCTGCCCCGCCTCGCCCAGGTCGAGCAGCACTTCGGCGCCCTCGGGGTAAGCGGTCGGGCTCTCGATCAGCGCGCCGTGCTCGGAGATGTTGCGCAGCCGCACCTTGGCGCTGTCATGTTCGTAATGGACCTGTCCCATCCAGATCAAAGGATGGCGCCGCTCGCGGCGCGCGTTGACGCTGCTCTCCGCCTCGTCCGGCGCCGGGCGTTCGGCGACCACGAGGTCGGGAAAGCTGCGGCGGACTACGGCGAGCAGCAGCTCGTCGCGCTCGTCGTCGTGGCAGTCGATGCGCGTTTCATGCGCGAACTCGAGCCCGATGCGGTCGTCGCGCAGCCAGCGTACCGCGCACTCGAGCTCGGTGCCGGCGGCCAGGATGAGGTCGACGCGGTCCCACAGCAACGGCGTGAAGTCGCCGCGGATCATCGCCCCGCCGCCCGACAGATTGACCAGTTCGACCAGGTAAGTCTCGCCGCCGTGGCGCACGCTGGCCTGCTCGTCGGTCAGCCGGTGGCGGTCGGCGCCGCGCTGGTTGCCGCGCCGCGCTTCGCTGCGCGTGACTCGGATGCCGGTCAGCCCGGCTTCGGGCCGCGGCACGATCTCGCCGTCGGGGCCGATTTCGGGCTCGGCCGCGGTCACCGCTTTCTCGACCACCAGCACCGGGCGCGCCGGCGGCTGGCCGCTGAGCACGCTCGAGCGGAAGCTGTTCCGCAGATATCCTTCGCACGCCATGGGGCATCATGCCCCGCGAACGGTTACCGAAATGCCAACGACGTCGGTTCAACCCCGCGCCGCGCCTCGCGCCGCGCCCTGCTAGCTCGAATAATACATGTCGAACTCGACCGGGGACGGGGTGGTTTCCCACCGCATCACTTCTTCCCACTTCAATTCGATGTAGGCGTCGATCTGGTCGTCGCTGAACACGTCGCCCTTGGTCAGGAACGCGCGGTCGGCCTGCAAATTGACCAGCGCCTCGCGCAACGAGCCGCACACCGTCGGCACATTGACCAGTTCCTGCGGCGGAAGGTCATACAAATTCTTGTCCATCGGGTCGCCCGGATGGATGCGGTTCTGGATCCCGTCGAGCCCGGCCATCAGCAGCGCCGAGTACGCCAGATAGGGGTTGGCGAGCGCGTCGGGGAAGCGGAATTCGACGCGCTTGGCCTTTTCGCCCGCGCCATACGGGATGCGGCACGAGGCCGAGCGGTTGCGGCTCGAGTAGGCCAGCAGCACCGGCGCCTCGAACCCGGGGACCAGGCGCTTGTAGCTGTTGGTGGTGGGGTTGGTGAACGCGTTCAGCGCGCGCGCATGCTTGATCACCCCGCCGATGAAATAGAGCGCCATGTCGCTGAGGCCGGCATAGCCGTTGCCGGCGAACAATGGCTTGCCCTTGTTCCAGATCGACATGTGGGTGTGCATGCCCGACCCGTTGTCCTGCGCGATCGGTTTGGGCATGAAGGTCGCGGTCTTGCCGTAAGCGTGGGCCACCATGTGCACGACATATTTGTAGATCTGCATGCGGTCGGCGGTCTCGACCAGCCCGCCGTAGGTCAGCCCCAATTCGTGCTGCGCCGCCGCCACCTCGTGGTGATGCTTGTCGCACGGCAGCCCCATCTCGAGCATGGTCGAGACCATCTCGCCGCGGATGTCCTGCGCGCTGTCGACCGGCGCCACCGGGAAATAGCCGCCCTTGGCGCGCGGGCGGTGCGCCATGTTGCCGCCGTCATAGTCGCGCGCGGTGTTGGTCGGCAGCTCGATGTCGTCGATCTTGTAGCCCGACGCGCTGTAGCCGTCCTCGAAGCGCACGTCGTCGAACATGAAAAACTCAGCTTCCGGCCCAACAAACACAGTGTCGCCGACCCCGGTCGCCTTCAAATAGGCCTCGGCGCGGGTCGCGGTGCTGCGCGGGTCGCGGCCGTACAATTCGCCGGTCGACGGCTCGACCACGTTGCAGAACAGGATCATCATCGGGGTCGCCGAGAACGGGTCGACATAGGCCGCGTTCAAATCGGGCTTCAAGATCATGTCGCTCTCGTTGATCGCCTTCCACCCGGCGATCGAGCTGCCGTCGAACATGAAGCCGTCGGTCAGCATGTCGTCGTCGATCACCGACGACACCATCGAGAGGTGCTGCCACTTGCCCTTGGGGTCGGTGAACCTCAAGTCGACCCACTCGATCTCCTCGTCCTTGATCCGCGCCAGAATCTTGCCCGCTTCGCTCGCCATGTCGCGCCCTCATTTCCGATGCTGTGATTCGCCGCCCGCGCGGCCTCGCCCCCAGATTCCCGACCCGGCGCCAAGAGTCAGGAGCGCGGCGAATATTTCACGCGTTTGGTCCGCAATGGCATTGATCCCGCGGCCGCCAGCGCGAACATGGCGACTGCGAACGGTGGCGCCGCGACCACTGGCCGCCGTCGCGCCCGAACGCTTGTACACGCGGCCGGCATGGCCCACGGCCTGCCGGTCGGTTCAAGGCGTCAGTCGAGCAGTGCGGGTGGGGCAGGGGAGAGCAAAATGGGCATCGGCGTGGACCAGTCGGCGGCGAAGGCGGGCCGGCCGCGCAAGGCGCCGCGCGTGGCGCTCGACGCCGAGGTCGTGATGCGGCGGATCGGCGGCAACAACTACCGCGTGCGCGTGTTCGACCTCAGCCCGCACGGCTGCAAGGCCGAGTTCGTCGCGCGCCCGGCGCTCGATGAAAAGATCTGGATCAAGCTCGAGGGGCTCGACGCGGTGGAGGGCATGGTGTGCTGGCTCGACGGCTTCGTGGTCGGCATCGAGTTCGTCCGCCCGCTCCACGCCGCCGTCTTCGACCACATCGTCAAGCACCTGGAGTGAGCTAAGCTTCAGCCGTCCGCTCAGCGCAATTGGCTGTCCTTGCTGCCGCGGCGGTTGATGCCGGCGGCGACGCGGCCGGCGTCGCGCACGGTCTGGCACGCAACGCAGGTGCGCACCCCGGGCAAGGCGGCGCGGCGGCGCGACGGGATCGCCTCGCCGCAATCGTCGCACTCCTCCGCCGCATCGCCCGCTGCCAGCTCGGCGCGCGCGCGCAGCACGGCGTCCTTCACCGTGTCGTCGATCTGGTCCTGCACCGCGCCGTCGCGCGTCCATCCGCCGGCCATTGCTGATCCTCGAGCAAGTCCTTGTCCGGCGGTCTAAATAGTCGTTGCGGGCGGCCGGTTCCAGCCGCCGCTCAGAACGCCCGGCGCTGCGCCGCGATGAGCATCCTGAGGAGCATCGCCACCGGCCGCGGCACGCCGACCTTGCCCTCGAGCCACAGGCTGACCGCCGAGCGGCTGACCCCGATCGCCGCGGCGAGGTCGTGCTGGGTGCGGTAGCCCAAAGTGCGCATCGCGGTGCGCAGCTCGTCGGGCGCCATCGAGGCGAGCATCTTCTGTTGTTCGGGGGCGGGTGCGTCCATCGTCGCGGCGTTCTAGCGGCAACAGGGGCGAGGCGGGAAGGGCGCTGTTTGGCGGAACCGTCAGATCGCGTCGGCGCCCTTGTCCCCGGTGCGGATGCGGATCGCCTGCTCGATGCTGGAGACAAAAATCTTGCCGTCGCCGATCCGCCCGGTGCGCGCCGCGGCGGCGATCGCCTCGACGACATTGTCGGCCAGGCTGTCCTCGACCACCACCTCGATCTTCACCTTGGGCAGGAAGTCGATGACATATTCGGCGCCGCGGTAGAGCTCGGTATGGCCTTTCTGGCGGCCGAAGCCCTTGACCTCGCTGACCGTGATGCCGCTGACGCCGACCTCGTGGAGGGCGTCCTTGACGTCGTCGAGCTTGAACGGCTTGATGATCGCCTCGATCTTTTTCACTGGTCCGCGTCCCCCATCGAATCCGTGCGTATCCTATCGGCGCGCCGCCCGGCCCGCCAGCCACGGCGCTGGGAATGCGAAGGATTTGTGACGAGTGTTGCCGCATCGCCGCCGCATTTCGGAGGCACAGGGGCGGCCATGAAAGCGATCATTCTCTCCGCCGGGCAGGGCTCGCGCCTCGGGCCGCGCACCGCCGACAAGCCCAAATGCCTGATCGAATTCGGCGGGCGCACCTTGCTCGACCGCCAGCTCGACACGCTCGCCGCCAATGGCGTCGACGAGGCGATCGTGGTCACCGGCTTCCGCGACGACCAGGTCCAGGCCGCGCTCAGCCGCCGCGCCGGCGGGCCCAGGGTTCGCACCATCTACAACCCGTTCTACAAGGTCGCCGACAATTTGGGCTCGCTGTTCGTGGCGCGCGACGAGTTGGACGGCGAGTGCCTGGTGTGGAACGGCGACACATTGGTTTCGGACGCGCTGATGGGCCGCGTGCTGGCCAACCGCCGCGCCGGGATCTGCGTCACGGTCGACCGCAAGGACGCCTATGACGACGACGACATGAAGGTCGTCACCGACGGCGAGGGCCGGCTCCACGCCATTGGCAAGCGCCTGCCGAGCGGTAACATCAACGCCGAATCGATCGGGCTGCTGGCGTTCCGCGAGCATGGCGCGGCGCTGTTCCGCAATGCCGTCGAGGCCGCCATGCGCACCCCCGAGGGCACCACCATCTGGTATTTGCGGGTGATCCATACACTCGCTCAGAAGCACGACGTGTGGACGCTCGACATCGCCGGCCACGAATGGGGCGAGGTCGATTTTCCCGAGGATATCGACGTCGCCGAAGCGCTGGCCCAGCGCTGGGACCTCGGCCAGGACGTCGCCGCGGCCTAGGCGTTGGGCGGCTTGTC
>NZ_JANPKO010000161.1:0-20778 GCF_031426035.1 Sphingomonas sp.
ATTCGGCGTCGAGGTAGGCGGCGATGAAGTCGTCGCTTAGCGGGCGGACATGGAGGGTCGCGGTGTCGGTGTGGCTCCAGTCGGCCTGGCCGTCCCGGGCGAGGGCGACCGCGCTGGTCAGGGTTAGCGGCTGGCCCGAGAAATAGCGCAGATGCTCGGCGGCTTTGGCGCGGGTTGTGGGCTTGTCGAACCGGCGGCCGGCGCAGGCGGCGACGCTGTCGCTGCCGATCACCCAGTCGCCGGCCTGGTGCGCGCTGACCGCGACGGCTTTGGCTTCGGCCAGCTCGCGGGCGAGGTGCGCGCGATCTTTGGTGCGCGCCTTGGCCGCGGCTTCGTCAATGTTTGCGGGGACAACCTCGAACGACACGCCGGCGGCGGCGAGCATGTGCGCGCGGATCGGGCTGGCGGAGGCGAGGATCAGCGGCAATTTTCTCTCTGCAGATTTCTCTCGGGCAAAACCCTGTGGACAAGCCCGGCATTGTCCTAGCGCGAAGCTGGGGGGCGGCAAGCTCGGCGGTTTGTTCGACCGGTTTAGGTGGTTGTGCCGCGATTCATCCACGGCCGCCCGATTCCACCCCCAGCCTGTGAATCGCGGGCAATGGCCGGGCCGACTCGCGGGATCGGCGCGAGTCGCGATTTCGCCGCCATGTTGGCAAAAGCGGTAGGCCCGCCTAAGTCCCGCCTTGCGCGCCCCACCTACTTCAACAACCTTATTCTAATACTATATAATATAGGAGAAAGTGGTGTCCCCGACGCCTCGCGAAGCCGCCCAGGCCGGGGTCCCGGACAAGCCGTTGCTTGCCGTGTTGCGGGGTGAGCGGCGCGATCCCCCGCCGGTATGGATGATGCGCCAGGCCGGGCGCTATCTGCCCGAGTATCGCGAGCTGCGCGCCGCCAAGGGCGGGTTCCTCGACCTGGTCTATGACAGCGACGCCGCGGCCGAGGTTACCCTGCAGCCATTGAAGCGCTTCCCGCTCGATGCCGCGATCCTGTTTTCCGACATTCTGATCGTGCCGTTCGCGCTGGGGCAGAATTTGAGCTTTGTGGCGGGCGACGGGCCGAGCCTGACGCCGCCTTTGGTTGGCACCGATCTTGCCACGCTGACGCCTTACCCGGTGCGGCTCGAGCCGATTTACGAGACGGTGGCCAAGGTCAAGGCGGGGCTCGGGCCGAGCCAGACTTTGATCGGGTTTGCCGGTGCGCCGTGGACGGTTGCGACCTACATGGTCGCCGGGCACGGCAGCCGCGACCAGGCCGAGACGCGGCGGCTGGCGTATGGCGACGCGGGGCGGTTCGGCGCGATCGTCGAGGCGATCGAGACGATGACGTTCGATTATCTGAGCGGCCAGATCGAGGCGGGCGCGGAAGTCGTACAGTTGTTCGACAGCTGGTCGGGGAGTTTGGCGCCGAGCGAGTTCGAGCGGTGGGTGATCGCGCCGACGGCGCGGCTGACGGCGCGGTTGCGGCAGAAATATCCCGACGTGCCGGTGATCGGCTTTCCCAAGGGCGCTGGCGGGAAATTATGCGCTTATGCCCGCGTAACGGGGGTCAGCGCGGTCGGGCTCGACGAGACGGTCGACCCGGTGTGGGCGGACAAGGAATTGCCGGCCGGGCTGCCGGTGCAGGGCAATCTCGACCCGCTGGCGCTGATCGCGGGGGGCGCGGCGCTGAAGCCCGCCGTGCGGCGCATCCTTGACGCGCTGGCCGGGCGCCCGCACATCTTCAACCTCGGCCACGGCATTTTGCAGGACACGCCGATCGCCCATGTCGAGGAGCTGATGGCCTTGCTCAAGAAGAAGAAAAAATGAGCGGGTTCGACCTCGGCAATTTCCAAACGCTCGGATTTCTCGGCGCGGCCTACCCGTGGGTCAAGGCGGCGCACGTCACCTTCGTGATCTTCTGGATCGCCGGGCTGTTCATCGTCCCGCGCTATTACATCCACCACCAGGCGACCACCCCGGGATCGGCCGAGGACCGCGCGTGGATCGAGCGCGAGGACCGCGCGCGGACGATCATCCTGGCGCCGGCGATGCTGATCGTGTGGGCGCTCGGGCTGATGCTGGCGGTCCATTTGGGCGCGTTCGGCCAGGCGTGGTTCTCGGCCAAACTGGCGCTGGTCGTGCTGCTCACCGCCTACCAGGGCTGGATCGGCGCCTATGGCAAAAAACTCGCCGCCGGCCAGCGCGACCTCGAGGACAAGAAGTTGCGCCTGATGAACGAGGTGCCGGGGATCCTGACCGCGCTGATCGTGGTGCTGGTGATCGTCCGGCCGTTCTAGGCTCCCGGTTCATACCACTGAATATTGAGGGCTTTTGAATGTTTGTCGGCTTGTACGCTTGCCTGATCGCCATGCCAATCGGCGGAGCCGTGAGGCTCTTGACGATGTTCTTCGCGCGCGGTCGCGAAAAAGCCTGGCGGTGGATAGCTTACGTAGTTCCTACAATCGGTATCGTCGTAACTCTAATTCGATGGCAGGATATTGAAGCTGACGCTTTCTTCGCGTCTGTAATGATTGCCATCATCGCGTTTTGGAGTCTGACGGGTTCCGCCATGGGAGCGGCTATTGCAACCCGCTTGGTGCAAGGGAAGCCTAGCGCCCGCAAAGACGACCAATAGCCCGTCCTGATTGACAGCGCCGGGCTGCGCCCATAACGCGGGCGCACCACTCGGCTGCATCGGCCAGTTTCCCACTTCGCCGGTCCGCCTTTCCATTCACGCTGCGTCCTGCCGCGTCCGTTTTGTCCGTTTCCGGATCGAACTCCAGTTCCCCAAGCTACCCAAGAAAAGACTCCCCATGCATTTGAAAGACCTCAAGAAAAACACCCCCGCCGAGCTGGTTTCGATGGCCGAGGAGGCCGGGATCGAAGGCGCCTCGACGATGCGCAAGCAGGATCTGATGTTCTCGATCCTCAAGGTCCGCGCGGAATCGGGCGCCGAGATCATGGGCATGGGCACCATCGAAGTGCTCAACGACGGCTTCGGATTCCTGCGCAGCCCCGAGGCCAATTACCTCGCCGGGCCCGACGACATCTATGTCGCGCCCAACCTCGTGCGCCGCTTCGGCCTGAGGACCGGCGACACCTGCGAAGGCGAGATCCGCGGCCCCAAGGTCGGCGAGCGCTATTTTGCGCTGACCCGCGTCACCCAGATCAATTTCGACGACCCCGAGGCGGTCCGCCACCGGGTCAACTTCGACAACCTCACCCCGCTCTATCCCGACAGCAAGCTGCGGCTCGACACGCTCGACCCGACGGTCAAGGACAAGTCGGCGCGGGTGATCGACATCGTCGCGCCGCAGGGCAAGGGCCAGCGCGCGCTGATCGTCGCCCCGCCGCGCACCGGCAAGACCGTGCTGTTACAGAACATCGCCAAGGCGATTACCGACAACCATCCCGAGGTGTTCCTCATCGTGCTGCTGATCGACGAGCGGCCGGAGGAAGTCACCGACATGCAGCGCTCGGTCAACGGCGAGGTCATTTCGTCGACCTTCGACGAGCCCGCCAGCCGCCACGTCCAGGTCGCCGAGATGGTCATCGAAAAGGCCAAGCGGCTGGTCGAGCACAAGAAGGATGTCGTCATCCTGCTCGACTCGATCACCCGCCTAGGGCGCGCCTACAACACCGTGGTGCCGTCGTCGGGCAAGGTGCTTACGGGCGGCGTCGACGCCAATGCCTTGCAGCGGCCGAAGCGCTTCTTCGGCGCCGCGCGCAACATCGAGGAAGGCGGCTCGCTTTCAATCATCGCCACCGCGCTGATCGATACCGGGTCGAAGATGGACGAGGTCATCTTCGAGGAGTTCAAGGGCACCGGCAATTCGGAAATCGTGCTCGACCGCAAGGTCAGCGACAAGCGCATCTTCCCCTCGCTCGACGTCGGCAAGTCGGGCACGCGCAAGGAAGAATTGCTGGTCGATCCGGCCACCCTTTCCAAGATGTGGGTGCTGCGCCGCATCCTGATGCAGATGGGGACGATCGACGCGATGCAGTTCCTGCTCGACAAGATGAAAGACGCCAAGTCCAACGAGGACTTTTTCGCCTCGATGAACCAGTAGCGGAACCCGGCTTTCCCATTTCCGTTCGGGCGAACGGGGTTTCCAGGATGACAATGCAATGATCGACACGCTGCTCGCCGCCGCCAGCGCCACCGCCGAGGGGTTTGGCGGCCCCGCCGGGATGTGGGCGGCGATCGTCAACGATTTCTCCAACATCACCGAGCCCGCCGCGTTCGCGGCGTTCATCCAGGTCTTGATGATCGACCTCGTGCTGGCCGGCGACAACGCGATCGTGGTCGGCGCGCTGGCCGCCGGGCTGCCGCCCGAACAGCGGCGCAAGGTGATCCTGATCGGCGTGCTCGCGGCGCTCGTGCTGCGCGTCGGCTTCGCCTTGATCGTCACCCAATTGCTCCAGATCGTCGGGCTGATCCTCGCCGGCGGCATCCTGTTGCTGTGGGTGGCGTGGAAGATGTGGCGCGAGCTGCGCCATGCCGGGGAGAGCGCCGGATCGCCCGAAATCGAGGGCGACGAGCATAGCGGCATCCGCTCGGCCAAGAGCTTCGCCGGCGCGGTGTGGGCTGTGGCGGTGGCCGACATCTCGATGAGCCTCGACAATGTGCTGGCGGTGGCCGGCGCCGCGCGCGAGCACCCCGGGATCCTGATCGTCGGGTTGATCTTCGCGGTCGCTCTGATGGGCCTCGCCGCCAACCTCATCGCCAAATATATCGAGCGCTACCGCTGGATCGCCTATGTCGGGCTGGCGGTGATCCTGTGGGTCGCGGTCAAGATGATCTGGGAAGGCTGGCACGACGTGGCGCCGGTGGTGATGCGCTTCGCGGCGTAATTCCCCTCCCGCTGGCGGGAGGGGGTAACGGTCGGCTACAGCCCTGCCGTGCCCAACGACACCATCTTCGCGCTTGCCAGCGGCCGTCCGCCGGCGGCGATCGGGCTGATCCGGGTCAGCGGGGCGTTGGCGCATGCAGCGGGGCGGCAGCTGGCGCCTGAGGGCCTTCCAGAGCCCCGCCAGGCCGCGCTGCGGGCGTTGCGCGACGCCGACGGCCACTTGCTCGACCACGCGCTGCTGCTGCGCTTCGACGGCCCCGCCAGCGCGACTGGCGAGGATGCCGTCGAGTTCCATTGCCATGGCGGCCGCGCGGTGATCGACGCAGTGCTGGGCGCGCTGGGCGCGATCGACGGGTTGCGACAGGCCGAGCCCGGCGAATTCACCCGCCGCGCCTTCGAAAACGGCCGCATCGACCTGACCGAGGCGGAAGGGCTCGCCGACCTGCTCGAGGCCGAGACCGAAAGCCAGCGCCGCGCCGCGCTGTTGCTCGCGGAGGGCGGGCTGCGGCGGCAAATCGAGGCGTGGCAGGAGGCGCTGCTGAGGCTGTCGGCGCGCGCCGAAGCGGCGATCGACTATGACGAGGAAGACAGCGTCGGACGTGACGTTTCGCTTTCTCACGATTGCGGTGCATTAGCATTAGAGCTGGACGAATGGCTCTCCCGTCCCCGCGTCGAGCCGCTGCGCGACGGGGTCAGGATCGTGGTGGCGGGTCCGCCTAACGCCGGAAAGTCAAGCCTTCTCAATGCGATAGCGGGAACCGAGCGGGCGATCGTCACGGCCCTGCCGGGCACCACGCGCGACCATATTGAAGTGCCGTTGGCGTTGGCAGGAGCGCCGATCGTGCTGACCGATACGGCCGGGCTGCGGGACAGCGACGAGCCCGTCGAGCGCATCGGGGTGGCGCGGGCGCGGGGGTTGATCGAGGGCGCCGACGTGCTGCTGTGGCTCGGCGAGCCGGGCGATGCGCCGCCGCATCCGCGCCTGATTTTGGTTCACCCGCGCTGCGACCTGCCGGGGCGCGAGCAGGCGCCCGGCGGCTCGCGTGCTGTGTCGTCGGTGACCGGCGCCGGCTTGGCCGGGCTGCTCGGCGAGATCGGGTCGACCGCGCGGACGCTGCTCCCCGGCGAGGATGCGGTCGCACTGAACCGGCGCCAGGCCAGCCAGTTGGCCGAAGCGCATGACGCCGTGACGTCAGCCGCCGCCGCGCCCGACGTGGTCATCGCGGCCGAGCATTTGCGCCAGGCACGCGGGGCGTTCGACCGGCTGACCGGCCGCGCGGGGGTGGAGGATCTGCTCGACGCGCTGTTCGGGCGATTCTGCCTGGGGAAATGAGAAGAGTCGCCTCGCACGCCTTTCGGCTCGGGCGATGTTTCATGTGAAACATTCCCGCCCGCGGGCAAATCGGGTAGAGGCGCGCCATGTTTGACGTGCTCGTGATCGGTGCCGGCCATGCCGGGTGCGAGGCCGCCGCCGCCGCCGCCCGTCGCGGCGCGCGCGTAGGCCTGGTCACGTTCCGCGCGGAAGACGTCGGGCAGATGTCGTGCAACCCGTCAATCGGCGGGGTCGGCAAGGGCCATCTGGTGCGCGAGCTCGACGTTTTCGACGGGCTGATGGCGCGCGCCGCCGACCGCGCAGCGATCCACCGCCGCATGCTCAACCGCAGCAAGGGGCCGGCGGTCCACGGCCCGCGCGTCCAGGCCGACCGCAAGCTCTATCGCGCTGCGGTCGCCAAGTTAGTCGCCGAGAGCGGGGTCGAGATCATTGTCGGCGAGGCGCTCGCGCTGGTCCTGTCCGGCGGGCGGGTCTCGGGGGTCGACACCAGCGTCGGGCGACTGGCGTGCAGCGCGGTGGTGATCGCCACCGGCACCTTCCTCGACGCAAAATTGTTCGTCGGCGACGAGGTCCAGGCGGGCGGCCGCACCGGCGAGCGCGCATCGGCGGCGCTGGCGTCGCAGGTGCGCGAAATCGGGCTGGCGCAGGGCCGGCTCAAGACCGGCACCCCGCCGCGGCTCGACGAGCGGACGATCGACTGGTCGCGGCTCGAGGAGCAGCCGAGCGACCGCGCTGCCTGGACCATGTCGGCGCTCGACGACGGGGCGCGGGTGCCCCAGCTCGCCTGCGCGATCGCCCGCACCAACGCGCGCACGCACGACATCATCCGCGCCGCGTTCGACCGCTCGCCTCTGTTCGCCGGGACGATCGAGGGGCGGGGCCCGCGCTACTGCCCGTCGATCGAGGATAAAGTAAAAAGGTTCGGCGATCGCGACGGCCACCAGATCTTCCTCGAGCCCGAGGGCCTCGACGACTTTCTGGTTTACCCCAACGGGATTTCGACTTCGTTGCCGGCCGATGTCCAGCTGGACTTCGTGCGAAGCATCGCGGGGCTCGAGCGCGCCGAGATCGTGCGGCCCGGCTACGCGGTCGAATATGAGTATATAGACCCGCGCCGGCTCGATTCGACGCTGGCGACGCGCGACGTCGCCGGGCTGTATCTCGCCGGCCAGATCAACGGCACCACCGGTTATGAGGAAGCCGCCGCGCAGGGGCTGGCCGCGGGGCTCAACGCCGCGGCACATGCGCTCGACTTGACTCCGGAGCGGTTTGACCGCCGCACCTCTTACGTTGGCGTAATGATCGACGACCTCACCTTGCACGGGGTCAGCGAGCCGTATCGCATGATGACCGCGCGCGCCGAGTACCGGCTTGCGTTGCGCGCCGACAATGCGGTGACCCGCCTCGGGGCGGCGGCGATTGGTGCCGGGTGCGTATCCCCCCGCCGCCGGACGGCAATCGAGCGCCACTTCGCAATGCGTGAGACGGCGGCTTGGGCGCAGACCGGAGAAGGGCGGGCCGACGCACTTTATGCGCCTTACCTCGAACGCCAGCAGCGCGAGTGGGATGCGGTTCAGCGCGATGTCGCGGTGCGCGTTCCAGCCAGCTTCGATTTCGCGACGATCCCCGGGCTGTCGACCGAGATGGCGGAGCGGCTTGCCGGGGCGCGGCCCGAGACGCTCGACCAGGCGTCGCGGGTCCGCGGCATCACGCCGGCTGCGCTGTCGGCGTTGTACGTCGCGGTGACGCGCCGCGCGGCGGCATGATCGAGGCGCTCGAGGCGGCCAGCGGGCGAGCTGTTTCACGTGAAACATTCGAGGCCCTCGAGCGCTACGTTGCGCTTCTCCAAGACGAGAACCGGCGCCAGAACCTCATTTCGGCGGCGAGTGTCGAAGCCATCTGGCAGCGCCACATCGCGGATTCTGCGCAGCTCGCTCGGTTCGCCTTGGGGGGAGCGTCGTGGGTCGATATCGGGTCCGGGGCGGGACTTCCCGGTATCGTCATCGCACTGTTGACCGACGGAGCGATGACCCTGGTCGAACCGCGCCGGCTCCGCGCCGACTTCCTGTCCCGCGTTGTAACCGAGCTCGGATTGGCGGGCCGTGTCGCTGTTCAATGCGCGAAAGTCGAGAAAATCACCGGGAAATTCGACGTGATCACCGCGCGCGCGGTCGCGCCGCTCGGAAAATTATTGGGGATATCTCGCCATTTGTCGCATCCCGGCACCATCTGGTTGCTGCCCAAGGGCAAAAGCGCAAAATCCGAACTGGCCGAGGCGCGGCGAAACTGGCAGTGTGATGCGCGCATGGAACCAAGCCGCACCGATCCGGATTCCGCGATCCTGGTGTTGTCGAATGTAAAGGCGACCGCATGATCCGCATCGCAGTGGCCAACCAGAAGGGCGGGGTGGGCAAGACCACCACCGCGATCAACCTCGCCACCGCGCTCGCCGCGATCGGGTGGAAGGTGCTGCTGGTCGACCTCGATCCGCAGGGCAACGCCTCGACCGGGCTCGGCGTGCCGCACGGCGCGCGGACGCGCTCGAGCTATGACGTGCTGATCGGCGATGCCAGCCTGGTCGAGGCCGCGCTGCCGACGCGCGTTCCCAAGCTCGACCTGCTGCCGGCGACGATGGACCTGTCGGGCGCCGAAGTGGAACTGGTCGCGCTCGACGACCGCGCGCATCGGCTCGGCCGCGCGTTCGATGCCGCGCCGCCGGGGCGGTGGGACATCTGCTTGATCGATTGCCCGCCGTCGCTCGGGCTGCTGACGGTCAACGCGCTCGCCGCTGCGCGCCATCTGCTGGTGCCGCTGCAGTGCGAGTTCTTCGCGCTCGAGGGACTGAGCCAATTGCTCCAGACCGTCGAGCGCATCCGCGTCGCATTCAACCCCGAGCTCGCCATCCTCGGCGTCGCGCTGACCATGTTCGACCGCCGCAACCGCCTGTCGCAGCAGGTCGCCGACGATGTCCGCGCGTGCCTCGGCGCGGCGGTGTTCGACACCGTGGTGCCGCGCAACGTGCGGCTGTCGGAGGCGCCCAGCCACGGGCTGCCGGCACTGATCTACGACCTGCGCTGCCCCGGCTCGGAAGCCTATATCCGCCTCGCGCGGGAATTGATCGCGCGGCTGCCGCGGCGGGCGGAAGCGGCATGAGCCTGAAACCGGGATCCGGACTCGGGCGCGGGCTATCGGCGCTGATCGACGAGAATGCGCGGCCGGCGAGCGACACCAGCGCGGCGGCCGCGGCGGCGCGCGGCGGGGTGCGCGAGGTCGAGATCGCGCGGATCCGCCCCAACCCCAACCAGCCGCGGGTCCGTTTCGATGACGAAACAATCACCGAGCTGGCGGAATCGATCGCCGAGCGCGGGGTGCTCCAGCCGATCCTGCTCAGGCCCGACGGCGACGGCTTCCAGATCGTCGCCGGCGAGCGTCGTTGGCGGGCGGCCCAACGTGCGCGGCTCCACACCATCCCCGCGATCGTCCGCGAGATCGACGCCGCGACCACCGCCGAGCTGGCGCTGATCGAGAATATCCAGCGCGAGGATCTCAACGCGATCGAGGAGGCTGACGGCTACCGCCAGTTGATCGAGCGCCACGGCCATACCCAGGAAGCGGTCGGCAAGCTCGTCCATAAATCGCGCAGCCATGTCACTAACCTATTGAGATTGCTAGACTTACCCGAGTTCGTCCGCGATGCGCTATTGCGAGGCGAAATCAGCATGGGCCACGCGCGCGCGGTCGCCGCGGCGCCTGATCCGGCCGCGCTGGCGCAGGAGGTGATCGCCAAGGACCTGTCGGTGCGCCAGACCGAGGCCCGCGCCCGCCGCGCCAAGCGCCCTTCGAGCGAATCCGCGCCTGGCGAGCGACGCATCGACGCCGACCTCGCCGCGCTGGAACGCCAGCTGGCCGACCTGCTCGGGCTCAAGGTCAAGGTCGCCCACGACGGCAAGGCCGGCACCGTGGTGCTGCATTACTCGAGCCTCGACCAGCTCGACATGATCTGCCAGCGCCTCTCGGGCGAGCCGATCTAAGCAGCGAATGTCCCGTTCGTCCTGAGCGAAGTCGAAGGGCATTTCCGGAGCCAGCGCGAAACGCCCTTCGACTTCGCTACGCTTCGCTCAGGAAGAACGGATTGTGGTTCGTTACCGCCGCCGCGCGGCACGGGCGATCGCGGTGAGTTCCTCGCCTAGCGCAGCGGTGACCGGGGCGGGGGTCAGCATGAGGTCGCGCTCGAGCTTGCCGGCGCGCTCGGCGACGGTCGCCAGGCCCTTGGCATCCCAGCTCGCCAGGAGCCTGGTCAGCAGCGGCTTGTCCTTCCAGAACAATGACTTGCCCAATGACGTCATGACGGCGTCGGGGCGCTCTCCACTTTCCACCCGGGCGCGCATCGGGGCCAGCATCAGCAACCGCCGCTGGACCGCGCGGACCACCGGGATCGCTTCTGTACCGCCGCTGCTCAGCCGCGCCAGCTCGTCGGCAAGCGCGGCGAGGTCGCCGCCCAGCGCGAGGTCGGACAATCGGGTGACGTCGCCCTCGGCCATGTCGGCGCCGACCGCGTCGAGCGCGTCATGGCCGAGTTCTCCCGGACGCTCGGGGGCGGCGTCCTTGTACAGCGCGAGCTTGGCCAGCTCCTGGGCGACGATCGCGCGGTCGTTCCCCGCCGCGCCGGCGATCCGCGCCGCCACCCCGGGAGCGCAGCGCAAGCCATGCCCGCGCGCGATTTCCACCACCATCTGCTCGGCGTCGCGGCCTTCGAGCTCGTACGACGCATGGGCCAGCGCCAACGGGTGCGCCTCGGCCAGTTTGAGCAGCGCCGACGACTTGCGCAATGCCCCGCCGATCGCGACCACCGGGCTCTCCACCGCGGGGGCCGCGAACAACGCCTCGACCGCCGCCAAGATGTCCTCGCCCGCGGGGTCGATCCACAGGGCGCGGGGCTCGCCGAACAGGCTGATCGCGCTCGCTTCGTCGGCCAGCGCGGCGGGGTCGCTCTTGAGCGCGGCGGCCGCGATCACTGCCTTCGCGGCGCCGCCGAGACCGGCCAGCAAGCGTTCTCCGTGGCCGCGCGACTGGCTGTCGTCGGGGCCGTAGAACAGATAGAAACGGCACTTGGCGTCGGGCCGGTCGAGCGCGCCGGCGAGGCTGCCCTTGGCCGCCTTCACGGGGTCGCCGGGCGGCGCGCCGCGAACAGCCCGACGCGCGCGACGATCTGGTCGGCGACGACTTCGGACAAGCGCTCGACCGCGGTCTGTTCGGCGGCCACCGTCGCGTAGGGCGAGCTGACCACGTCGATCCCGGCGTCGGAGCCCGCGGTGGCGTCGAGCACCACCGCGCCGGTGGCGAGGTCGAGCAAGCGGTAGCGCGCGCGCAGGGTGCGCCGTTCGCGCGTCGCCGAGCGGTCGCCGCGGATGCCCAAGCCGGTGATATTGTCGTCGAGCTCGACCTCGAGCCGCAGAGTCGCGCCGGCCCCCGCGGGCGCGCCCCCAAGCCGCTCCTTCAGATCATTGTAGACAAGCCACCCGGTCTGCCCGGCGATTGGCGCCACCTCGACCGAGCGAAGGGTGGTCGCCACCGTCCCGCTCGCCCCGTCGGCGTACATCGGCCTGAGCCCGCAGCCGGCCAGCGCCAGTGCGGCGAACAGGGGGAGGGCAGCGAAAGCGCGCATCAGGCGACGATATTGACCAGCCGGTCGGGAACCACAATCACCTTGCGCGGGGTGGCGCCGTCGAGCTGGCGGCGGACCTTGTCCGAAGCCATTGCAAGCGCCTCGGCCGCCGCCTTGTCGAGCCCGCGCGGCGCGGTCAGCGTATCGCGCAACTTGCCGTTGACCTGGACCGCCAGCGTGACCTGGTCGTCGAGCAGCAGCGCCGGGTCGTGCGCCGGCCACGGGGCGTCGACCACCATCCCCGCTTCGCCCAGCGCCGCCCACGCTTCCTCGGCGAGGTGCGGAGCCATCGGCGCGGCGAGCTGGATCAGCGTGCGGATCGCGGCCGAGCGCGTCGCCGACGGCGCGGCCTTCTCGATCGCGCTGGTCAGCTCGTACAGTTGCGCCACCGCCTTGTTGAACTGGAGCGCCTCGATCGCCTCGCCGGTGGCGGCGATTGTCCGATGCCGCTTGCGCTCGAGCGCGTCGTCGCCGCCCTCCGCCGCGGCATCATTGGCCGCCAGCCGCCATACCCGCTGGACGAACCGCGCCGCGCCCTCGATCCCGGCCTCCGACCATTCGAGGTCGCGTTCGGGAGGCGAATCGGACAGCATGAACCAGCGCACCGCATCGGCGCCGTAGCGCGCGACGATCGGCTCGGGGTCGATCGTGTTGCGCTTCGATTTCGACATCTTTTCCACGCGCCCGCGCTCGAGCGCCGCGCCGCTGACGCGCTCGATCACCCCGCCGCCGGCCACCGCCGAAATCTCGTCGGGCGCGATCCACCGCCCGTCGGCCGAGCGGTAGGTCTCGTGGGTCACCATCCCTTGCGTGAACAATCCCTTGAACGGCTCGTCGATCCCGATCCGCCCGATCTTCTTGAGCGCCCGCGTCCAGAACCGCGCGTAGAGCAGGTGCAAAATCGCATGCTCGACCCCGCCGATATATTGCCCGACCGGAAGCCATTGCTCGGCCTCGGCGCGGTCGAACGGTTTTTCCTTTGGCTGGCTGGCGAAGCGAATGAAATACCAGCTTGAATCGACAAAGGTATCGAGCGTGTCGGTCTCGCGCCGCGCGCTCCCACCGCACTTGGGGCAATCGACCAGCCGCCACCCGTCGTGGCGGTCGAGCGGGTTGCCGGGCAGCTCGAAACTGACGTCCTCGGGCAGCACCACCGGCAATTGGTCGCGCGGCACCGGCACCGGGCCGCACTTTTCGCAGTGGATGATCGGGATTGGCGTGCCCCAGTAGCGCTGGCGCGACACGCCCCAGTCGCGCAGCCGCCACGCGGTGGTGCCCTTGCCCCACCCCGCCGCCTCGGCCTGGCGGATCACCTCGATCTCGGCCTGCTCGCTGGTCAGGCCGTCGAGGAAGCGCGAGTTGACCGCGATCCCGGCCTCGTTCTCGGCCTCGCCGCCGATCGGCAGCCCGGCATCGGCGGCGCTTGCGGCGACCACGCGGCGGATCGGCAAATGATAGCGCTTGGCGAATTCGTAATCGCGCTGGTCGTGGCCCGGGACGCCGAAAATCGCCCCGGTGCCATAGTCCATCAGCACGAAATTGGCGATGTAGACGGGCAGCTTCCATGCCGCGTCGAATGGGTGGACGACCTCGAGCCCGGTGTCGTAGCCGCGCTTGTCGGCGGTCTCGATCTCGGCCGCGGTGGTCCCGCCGAGGCGGCACTCGGCGATGAACTCGGCGGCATTGGGGTCGGCCGCGGCCACCGCCTCGGCGAGCGGGTGGCCGGCGGCGATCGCGACGAAGCTGGCGCCGAAAATGGTGTCAGGGCGAGTGGTGAAGACGGCGATGCTGTCGCTTCCCCTCCCGCTCGCGGGAGGGGTTAGGGGTGGGGCTGTTTCATTGGGTATCGGCGTGTCCTCAGACCCACCCCCGGCCCCTCCCGCAGGCGGGAGGGGGGAAGCGAGCCGAAAGGAGAACTCCAGCCCCCGACTCTTCCCGATCCAGTTCTCCTGCATCAACCGCACCTTGTCGGGCCACTGGTCGAGCGTCGCGAGACCGTCGAGCAATTCCTCGGCGAAGTCGGTGATCTTCAAGAACCATTGCGACAATTTGCGCCGCTCGACCGCCGCGCCCGAACGCCAGCCCTTGCCGTCGATCACCTGCTCGTTGGCGAGCACGGTCATGTCGACCGGGTCCCAATTGACCTCGCTCTCCTTGCGGTAGACCAGCCCGGCCTCGAACAGGTCGAGGAACAGCGCCTGCTCGTGACCGTAATAAGCGGGGTCGCAGGTCGCCAGCTCGCGGCTCCAGTCGAGCGCGAAACCCAATCGCTTCAGCTGCCCGCGCATCGTCGCGATATTGGCCCAGGTCCATTCGCCGGGGTGGACCTTGCGCTCCATCGCGGCATTTTCGGCGGGCATCCCGAATGCGTCCCAGCCCATCGGGTGGAGCACTTCCATGCCCTGCATGCGGCGGTAGCGGGCGAGCACGTCGCCCATCGTGTAATTGCGGACATGCCCCATGTGGATGCGCCCCGACGGGTAGGGGAACATCTCCAGCACATAGCTCTTGGGCTTGGGGCTCGCCGCGTCGGCCGCGAAACAGCATTGCTCGTCCCAGCGCTGCTGCCAGCGGACGTCCGCGGCCGCCGGGTCGAAGCGGGCGGCGCTCATCGCGGCGGCTTACCCGCCGATGGTCTGGCGGCGCAGGTCGCGGGCGCGGGTCAGGATGATGTCCTCGAGCTTCTGCACGGTGGCCGCCGAGACCGGCGCATCGACCCACGCGCCGGCCTGGTTGACCTGGCGCGAGGCGGCCACGCGCAGCGCGTCGGCGCGCAGATCCTGGTCGAGGATCGAGACCGTCAGCTTGACCCGCTCGCCCGGCGAGTTGGGATTGGCGTACCAGTCGGTGACGATCACCCCGCCATTCGAATCGGCCTGGACCAGCGGCGCGAACGAGACGGTGTCGATCGCCGCCTTCCACAGATAGGCGTTGACCCCGATGGTGGTCATCCGCGACGGCGCCATCCGGTTCGGGATGTCGCGGTTGCGCGAGCAGCCGGGGACGGCCACGGCGAGGATCATCATAGCGGCGACGGCAGAGGGCAGGCGGGGCATCGGTGTTCCTCGGGTAAGCGGCGGTTCATCGGGCTTATAGATACTGCCCCGGGCACCGCAAGCAGGGGAAGGATCTGTCCGATTGTGGTGCATCGGCAACAGCCGCGTTGCGAATCGATTCGAGTCATGGAACCTTCGCCTTCGCTTAGCTATATCCACTCAGTGACAAGGAGTGCGCTGGTGCAAGTGAGTCGTTCGGGTCTGGCCAAATCGGTTGCGGCGCTTGCCGCGGCCGGTCTTGTGCTGTCCCCGGCGTTCGCCGCCGGCGAGACCAAGCGCCGCGCTCCGGCGGTGTCGCTGAGCTTCGACCCGATCGCTACCTTCACCCCCGCCGCCGCCGATCCGCGGCTGGCCGCGGCGCTGGCCGGCAAGTCGGGCTCGCTGACCGATCTCAAATTCACCCCGGCCCCCGCCAAGGGCCGGCCGTCGCAGGTGCGCGTCGCGATCCGCGCCCGCGCGCCGTCGGCGGGCAGCCGCGATGCGGTCGCGCTCGCCGCGGCCTCGCCGGTCAGTGCGCTGACCCCCGCCAGCTACAATCTCGGCGTCGCAGTCGGCTGGCGGCGCTTCGCCGTGGCCGGCGATGTCGCCAAGTCGAAGGATGCCAATGCGGCGCTCGGCGGCCGCGAATCGGCGGTGGTCGGGGTCAGCTATTCGCTCAACCCGCGCCTGAGCGGGCGAGTCGCGGTCGGCGCCGAGCGCGGCGACGGCAAGGCGCTCGCCGCACTGCGCCAGAGCGACAATTATTCGGTCGATGTCGGCGGCGCCTTCTCGCTGACCAAGCGCATCGCGGTCACCGGCGGCGTCCGTTACCGCGTCGACAAGGACCGGCTGTCCACGCTGCAGGACCAGCGCCGCGACAGCCAGGCGGTCTACGTCGGCACCGCCTTCAAGTTCTAAGGCCTAAGCTTCCACCCCATCGCTGTGCTGCGTATGGCTTGCGGCCATGAGCAACGCCGTTGTCCGCCGCCAGACGATCCTCGATGCCATCGCCGCCGCGGCCAAGCTCGCGCGGCGCGATCCGGGCGAGATCACTTTGGTCGCGGTCAGCAAGACTCGCAGCGTGGACGAGATCGAAGCGCTGATCACCGCCGGGCAGCGCGATTTCGGCGAAAGCCGGGTTCAGGAGGCGGGCGACAAATGGCCGGCGCTCAAGGCGGCACACCCCGATCTCCGCCTGCATTGCGTGGGCCGCCTGCAATCGAACAAGGCGGCCGAGGCGGTCGAACTGTTCGACGTCATCCACTCGCTCGACCGCCGCTCGCTGCTCGATGCCCTGGTCAAGGCAGGCGAGGCGGCCGGGCGCCTTCCCGCCGCCTACGTCCAGGTCAACATCGGCGAGGAGGAGCAAAAAGGCGGCTGCGCGATTGGCGAGATCGGCGCGCTGGTCGCAGCGGTCCGCGCGTCCCCGCTGCCGCTCGCCGGGCTGATGGCGATCCCCCCGCTCGGCCTCGAGCCGTCCCCGTACTTCGCGTTGCTCGCCAAGCTCGCCGACGACCACGGCGTGGCGGGCCTGAGCATGGGCATGTCGAACGACTTCAAGCCCGCGGTGATGCTCGGCGCGACCGCGGTGCGGGTCGGGACCGCGCTGTTCGAAGATTAAGGCAGATGCCCGCTCTTCGCCTGCTTGGCGGCGATATAGTCGGCGTTGTGCGGGTTGGTCGGCATGTGGTGCGCGACGCGCTCGGCCACTGCGATCCCGGCCGCCGCCAGCCCCGCCTCCTTCGCCGGATTGTTGGTCAGCAGCCGCACCCGCTCGATGCCGAGCGCGCGCAGCATCGCCGCGGCATGGGCGTAATCGCGCTCGTCGTCGGCGAACCCCAGCCGCAGATTGGCGTCGACCGTGTCGAGCCCGCGGTCCTGCAGCGCATAAGCGCGCAACTTGTTGGCGAGCCCGATCCCGCGCCCTTCCTGGCGCAAATACAAAAGGACCCCGCCGCCGGCCGCGCCGATCAGCCGCAGCGCTTCCTTCAATTGCGGCCCGCAATCGCATTTGAGGCTGCCGAACACGTCGCCGGTCAGGCACTCGCTGTGCAGCCGCACCAGCGGCGGCTCGCCGCCGAACGCGCCGACCACCAGCGCGACATGCTCCTGCCCATCGTCGGCCGCGCGAAAAGCAAGGATCTGCGTCTCGGGCAGCCCGTCGAGCGGCAGCTTGGCGCGCGCCACCAGCGCCACTTCGCGCGCGGTCCCCGGCTGCAGCGCATCGATCGGCACTGTCGCCACCGCGGCAGCATCGCCAACCAGCCACAATGCCGGCAACAGCCCGGCGGCGCGCGCCAGCGCCAGCGCCGCCTTGGCCGCATCCTCGTCGGCCACCGGCTGCGGCTGGAGCGGGCCGATCGGCGCGCGCAGCAAATCCTGCCCGGGGTCGGCCAGCGCCAGTGCGGTCGCGGCGTCGAGCCACGCGCAGCGCGCCACCACCACCGGCTGCGCGGGGTCGGCGGCGTCGCGCGCATTGCCGAGCGCCAGCGCCGCCGCGCGCTGCCCGCTCAGAAGCAACGGCGCCGCGCCCTCGGGGTCGAGCAGGTCGAGCATCTCCTGCGTCGCGGTCTCGACCGCCGCGACGACCAGCGGATGCGGCCCGGCGATGCGCACCGGCCGCCCCCCGCGCAGCGCGGCGATCGCGGTGCGCAGCGCGCCGGCGCCGCTCAAACCTCGAGCTCGCAGATCAGCGGGACATGGTCGGACGGCCGCTGCCAGCCGCGGCACGGCTCGAGCACGCGGTGCCCGGTGACGGTCCCCGCCAGCTCGGGCGAGGCCCACATATGGTCGAGCCGGCGGCCGCGGTCGTTCTGGGTGTAGTCGAGCGAGCGATAGCTCCACCAGGTGAAGCAGCGCTCCGGCGCCGGCACGAACTTGCGGCCGATGTCGATCCACCCGTGCGCCTGCTGCAGCGCGCCGAGCGCCTCGACCTCGATCGGCGTGTGGCTGACGACGTTGACCAGCGCCTTGTGGCTCCACACGTCGCATTCCAATGGCGCGACATTGAAGTCGCCGACGATCAGCGTCGGCTCGCGCAGGTCTTCGGACCATTTGGTCATGCGCCCGATGAAATCGAGCTTTTGCCCGAACTTGGGGTTGAGGCTGCGGTCGGGGATGTCTCCGCCGGCCGGGACATAGACGTTCTCGATGCGGATCCCGCACGGCAGGCGTGCGCCGACATGCCGCGCCTCGCCATTGTCCTGCCAGTCGTGGCGCCCCGGCTCGCCGAGCGGCAAGCGGCTGAGGATCGCCACCCCGTGGTGCATCTTCTGGCCGTTCAAATGATGGTCGAGGTAGCCGTGGCGCTTGAACAGAGCGGCGGGGAACACGTCGTCGAGCGCCTTGGTCTCCTGCAGGCACAGCACGTCGGGCTGCTCCTCGACGATCAGCCGCTCGACACTCTCGATCCGCGCCCGGACCGAGTTGATGTTCCACGAGGCGATCTTGATGCGGGTCACGCGCCGTCCATTAGCCCGCCGCGCGAGGCCACGCCAACCGCGATAAAAAATGGCCCCCGCTCCGGGGGCTTGGAGCGAGGGCCGACCAAGCGTTCGTCACGCAAGGCGTTCCTGCGGCTGCCGTGGGTAACAGGGGGAAACCCCAAGCATCATGCAGGAATCGTCCCGTTTTAAGACCGCCTTACTGACGCCGCGATGAACGGTAGCGATGGGCTACGCTTTTTTAGCGGCGGCGCTTCTTGGGCTCGGCATATTGGAACGCGCTGTCGGGGACCGCGACATTGTAGCGCTGGTTGGCGAGCTTGATGGTGGTCTTCTTGTTCTGGGCGTCGATCGCGGTCCACCCCTCGAGCAGCAAGCCGCCGGGCGCCGACGGGCTCTTGACGAAGGCCAGGATCAGCGTCCCGAACTCGGGCCGGCGGGCGTCGCGCGCGCGCACCACCAGCACCCGCGGGTCGGAGTTGGGCACGACGCGGGCAATGCGGCGGATGTCGGGCTTGGCCGCGAGCAGCATGCCGAGCGGGGTCTTGCCCAGCGCCCAGCTCGACTTCTGCCCGACCTCGTAAT
Organism: Sphingomonas sp.; assembly: GCF_031426035.1. GTDB lineage: Bacteria > Pseudomonadota > Alphaproteobacteria > Sphingomonadales > Sphingomonadaceae > Sphingomicrobium. The sequence goes on from NZ_JANPKO010000161.1 coordinate 18,896, forward strand.
CGAGGAACGCCAGTGTGCTGCCGTTGGCGACCATCAGCATGTTGGCGCCGCCGCCATATTCGAACCGCACCCGCCCCGGGCGCTTGAGCTGCATCGTCCCGCGCTGGATGCGGTTGCGGGCGTCGGTCTGGGTGAAATTGGCGGTCATCGACTGCACCGCGCTCAGATGCGCCTCGACCCGCGCCACCTCGGCGCTCTGCGCGTGGGCCGGCGCGGCTACCGCGACCAGCGCCAGCGGGGCGAGCACGCGCGCGAAGGGGTTTGCGAAAATCATGAACAAGCTCCTGGAAAATCGTTTCGCCAGCACCTGGCGTCCGCGCATTGAATGCGGCGTGAACCCGTCGGTTCCGCGCCGTTCAGGCTAGAGCGGGTGCCCGTCGCGGTCGATCAGCACTTCGCGCCGCCCGACGTGGTCAGGCTGGCCGACCAGGCCGTCCTTCTCCATCCGCTCGATCAGCCGCGCCGCGCTGTTGTAGCCGACCCGCAACTGGCGCTGGAGATACGACGTCGACGCCTTCTGGCTCTCCGCCACGATCTGGATCGCCTTGCGGTACATCTGCGTCTCGGCGTCGTCCTCCCCCACCGGCTGGCCGTCGAACAGATAACCCCCGTCCTCGGGTTCCTCGGTCACCGCCTGGACGTAGTCGGGCACGCCCTGCTTGCGCCAATGCTCGGCCACGCTCCGCACTTCCTCATCGCTGACGAACGGGCCGTGGACGCGCATGATCTGCTTGCCGCCCGGCATGTACAGCATGTCGCCCTTGCCCAGCAGTTGCTCCGCCCCCTGCTCGCCGAGGATGGTGCGAGAATCGATCTTGCTCGTCACCTGGAAGCTGATGCGGGTCGGGAGATTGGCCTTGATCACCCCGGTGATGACGTCGACCGACGGCCGCTGGGTCGCCATGATCAAGTGAATCCCCGCCGCGCGCGCCTTTTGCGCCAGCCGCTGGACGAGGAACTCGACTTCTTTCCCCGCGGTCATCATCAGATCGGCCAGCTCGTCGATGATCACCACGATCTGCGGCAACACCTCGAACTCGAGCTGCTCGGTCTCGTAGGTCGGCTGCCCGGTCTCGGCGTTATAGCCGGTCTGCACCCGCCGCCCGAGCTGCGCGCCCTTGGCCTTGGCCTCGCGCACCTTGGCGTTGAAGCTGGGCAGCGCGCGCACCCCCAGGCTGGCCATCATGCGGTAGCGCTCCTCCATCTGCTCGACGGTCCATTTGAGCGCGCGGATCGCCTTGCCCGGTTCGGTCACCACCGGGCTGAGCAGGTGCGGGATGTCCTCGTACATGCTCAACTCGAGCATCTTGGGGTCGATCATGATCAGCCGGCACTCGTCCGGGGTCATCCGGTACAGTAGCGACAGGATCATGCAGTTGAGCCCGACCGACTTGCCCGATCCGGTGGTCCCCGCGACCAGCAGGTGCGGCATCGGCGCCAGATCGGCGATGACCGGGTCGCCGGCGATATTCTTCCCCAGAATCAGCGGCAGCGCCATGGTCTGGTCTTCCTAGGCCTGGCTGCCGATCAGCTCGGACAGCACCACCGATTCGCGCTTGGGGTTGGGCAGCTCGATGCCGATCACGCTGCGGCCGGGGATGGTGGCGACGCGCGCCGACAGCGCCGACATGTTGCGCGCGATGTCGTCGGCGAGCTGGATCACCCGGCTCGCCTTGATCCCCGACGCCGGCTCCAGCTCGTACATCGTCACCACCGGCCCCGGCCGCACCTCGACGATGTCGCCGCGGACGTGGAAATCCTCGAGCACGCTCTCGAGCAGCCGCGCGTTGCGCTCGAGCCCGGCGCGGTCGATCTGGGCGCGGCCCTTGTCCGGCTTGGGCGCCAGCAAATCGATCGTCGGCAGCGCATAATTGTCGCCCAGC
>NZ_JANPKO010000162.1:0-19271 GCF_031426035.1 Sphingomonas sp.
CCGCCCGAGTGGAGCGTGGTCATGATCACTTCGAGCGCCGATTTGCCGGGATATTTGGGGTGCGGGTCGACCGGGATGCCGCGGCCGTTGTCGGTGACGGTCAGGCGCCCGGCGGTGCCGGGTTCGGGCTCGAGGGTGATCTCGATGCGGGAGGCGTGGCCGGCGACCGCTTCGTCCATGGCGTTGTCGATGACCTCGGCGGCGAGGTGGTGGAGGGCGCGGTCGTCGGTCCCGCCGATGTACATTCCGGGGCGGCGGCGGACCGGCTCGAGCCCCTCGAGCACCTCGATCGAGGAGGCGTCGTAGCTGTCGGGCGCGGAACTAGCGGCGGTGGAGAAGAGGTCGGCCATGTGCGGCCCGCTATAGGGCGCGGATTCAGGGCGTGCCAAGCGAGCGACGTTGCTTGTCCACAGCTTCTGTGTTATAACGCGTGTATGAACAAGCCTCTGAAACTCATCCCCATCGGCAATTCGACCGGAGCGATTTTCCCCAAGGAGATGCTGCAGGACCTTGGCGTCCAACAGGGTGATGCGTTGTTCCCGGTGCGGACTCCCAACGGAATTGAACTGCGGCGCGCCGACCCGGAATTCATTGAGGAAATGCGTCTCGCGAGGGAAATCATGCGCAAGGATCGGGCCATCCTGCGTGAACTTGCGAAGTGACGGAATGGCGGTGGCTGCGATCCGATTCGGCTGAGGCGATCCATCAGGAACAACTAGCCGAACACGGCGGTCCGGCTGGCGTTCGGGATGCCGGCGCATTGCTTTCGGCCCTGGCGCGGCCGGCGAATTTGGCGGCCTATGGTGATCCCGATGCGGCGGCGCTCGCCGCTGCATACGCTTTTGGAGTGGCCAGAAACCATCCGTTTGTCGATGGCAACAAGCGTACGGCTTGGGTCCTGGCGCGCCTTTTCCTAGAGAAGAACGGGCTGGCGTTGCATTTCGAACCGGCCGAAGCTGTTGTCACGATGCTCTCACTCGCCGCAGACGACCTCGCCGAAGACGAGCTGGCAGCTTGGTTTCGCGAGCGGATCAGCGGCGTTTAGCGCGGCCCTCGAGCAAGGCGTCGAGGCCGTAGCGGCCGCTGCCACGGAGGCCGAAGTAGAGGCCGAGGACGATCAGGATCGCGGCGGGCCAGATGCCTGGCACCGGGTCGGTCCAGTGCACCATCCACACCGCGACGACGAAGTTGAAGGCGGTGACCAGGCCGAACCAGCGGGTGAGGAGGCCGAGGACGAAGGCGATCCCGGCGGCGAACTGGGCGTAGACCGAGAGCGGGGCCATCAGTTCGGGGTAGACGAACTTGAAGTGGGTGAGGAATTTGACGAACTCGTCCATGCGCGCCGCGCTCAGCACGTTGTCGTGGCTCTGGTAGATCAGGAACGCGCCGGTCGCGAGGCGCAGCGCGAGCAGGCCGAGATCGGCATGGCGGGCGTTGCCGGGCAGCAGCAGCAACGTCTTTAGATCGGCCATGGCACGTTCCCCCTCCCTCCTTTGGTAATGCGCCGGCGCCGTGGGAGTCAGGCGCGTTCGACCAACGGCGGGGAATTATCGAGCAACGCTAGCGCGCGGCCATCACCGCCTCGATTTCGGCGACGGTGCGCGGGACGGCGCGGCTGAGCCGCTCGTTGTCGCTCGCGGTGACCAGATATTCGTCCTCGATGCGCACCCCGAACTCGCGCTGGGGGAGATAGATGCCGGGCTCGATGGTGAGCACTGCGCCGGCTGGCAGCGGCTGGGCGCGGTCGCCGACGTCGTGCACGTCGAGGCCGACGAAATGGCCGAGGCCGTGCCAGAAATCGTCGCGGTGGCCGGCCGCCTCGATGACGTCGGTCGCGGCGCGCTCGAGGTCCTCGTAGACCGCTCCGGCGCGAAGCCGGGCGGCGGCCGCGTCCTGCGCCGCGAGCACGGTGTCGTAAACCCGCCGCTGCTCGGGGGTGAAGCGGCCGTCGACGGGGAAGGTGCGGGTGATGTCGGCGGCGTAGGAATCGACCTCGGCGCCGATGTCGGCGAGGATCAAATCGCCGGCTCGGATCTCGGTGTCGCCGCCCATGTAGTGGAGCACCGCGCTGTTGCGCGCGACCCCGACGATCGACGGGAACGCCAGGCGGCGCGCGCCGGCGGCGCGGAACTCGGCCTCGATGATGTGCTTGAGCTCATACTCCTTCATGCCGGGGCGGGCGGCGCGCATCGCGGCGCGCATGCCGCGGTCGGTCGCCGCGATCGCGTTGCGCATCAGCTCGAGCTCGCGCGGCTCCTTGACCAGCCGCATGGCGTGGATCAGCCCGTGCTGGTTGACGATGCGGGTGCCGGGCACACGCGCGGCGACGCGGCCGTACAGCTCGAGCTCGCGCGGGAGCGCGGCGTCGGGGCTCGCGAGCGGGCCGATGTAGCGCATCTCGCCGGCGCGCGCGGCGGCCTGGGCGAGGGTCGGCCCGAGCGAGCCCATACGGGCGACCTTGTCGAACCCGGTGCGCCGCCGAAGCTCGCCGCCGAGCAGCAGCCGCGAGCCTTCCCAGCGGTCGTATTCGGGGTCGACCGCGGGGAGGAACAGAAATTCGCGAAAAGTGCGTTCGCCGGGCGCGAGGAGCAGCGCCGCGCCGGGTTCGTCGGCGAGCCCGGTGAGGTAGGAAAAATCGCTGCCCGGCCCGTCCATCGGCGCCGCGCCGGCGCCGCGGTCGACCGTCGCCGGGCCGTAGACCAGCGCAACCCCGGTCTTCATCCGCTCCATCAGCTTGCGGCGGCGCTCGCGGTAGACATCGGGGCCGAACGGGCGGGTGCCGGCGGGGTAGCCGAAGGTGCGGGGTGCCGCGTTCTGCGCCCAGCTTTGGGTTGACGCCAGGCCGGTAGCGGCGGTGGCGGCGATGAACGTCCGGCGGTTGAGCATCGCTTGGTTTCCCGAGGTTACAGCGAGCGCAGACTAGGGGCCGCATATCTGTGCGCAACCCTCTCAAAAAAGGTCTTGAAATTGCGCCGCCAAAACCCAGATTTTCGCTGCCGGGCGCCGCTTTTGGGCCCGGCGACGGGGCTCGCGGCCCTCTCGCGGCCACCGCCCCGCCAGTCGCTCAACCTTGGAGGACTTTTGACATGCGTAGCGCATTTGACTTCGCGCCCTATCGGCGTTCCACCGTCGGCTTCGACCGCCTGTTCGACATGCTCGAGAACAGCACCGCCGGCGGCAATGGCGAGAATTACCCGCCGTTCGACCTGATCAAGCTCGGCGATAACGAGTATCGCATCGAGCTCGCCGTCGCCGGCTTCAAGGCCGACGAGCTCGACATCACCGCGCAGCAGAACGTGCTGCTGGTGTCGGGTAAGAAGCAGGACGACGACAAGGCCGACTATATCCACCGCGGAATCGCCACCCGCTCGTTCGAACGGCGCTTCGCGCTGGCCGACCACATCCAGGTCAGCGGCGCCGACCTGAAGGACGGCCTGCTGGCGATCGAGCTCAAGCGCGAGATCCCCGAGGCGATGAAGCCGCGCAAGATCAATGTCGGGAGCGGCCAGCGCAGCGAGCGCTCGGCGATTGGCGGCGGCGACCAACCGGCGTCGCGGCAGACCGTCGAAGCCGAGGCCCAGGACGCTTAAGCGCTTCAGCCAAGACAAGAAAAAGACCCCGGGAGCTTGCGCTTCCGGGGCCCTTTTTTATTGGCGCGAGGCCGTCAGTGTCAGTGCTTAGCCGAACGTGCTCGAGCGGGTGCTGCGCTGAACTTCGGTCGACGACGCAACGCTGCTGATGTCATCGTTTTCGCCGGCGACGATGATCGTTTCCTGGCCGTCGGCGCCCTGCAAGCGCAGGATGCGGCGGTTCTGCACGCTGCGCCATCCGACCGCGACAATCACCGCGAACACCGCGAGACCGAACACGATCGCCATCAGGCTTGAAGCTGAATCCGTCATCCCAAATTACCCCTATGAAATGAGTGTAAGTTGGGTCCGTAACGAGCAGCCGCGACGGATGGGTGCCCGACGCAAATTCGCTTTCCCGCTTTGGGACGCCAATCGCCCCCTGTCGAAGCTCACCACAGGCGGTTTTCGGCGAACTCCATGCGGCCGGCGAGGAGGATCAGCGCGTCGGCGATTTGCTCCGCCGACTGGCCGGCGTGGAACGGGCTGGCGCTGCGCTGCTCGAGCGCACGGGCGCCGCGGGCGGGGTCGCCCATCACCCAGTCGCGCACCGTGCGCTCGATCAGTTCGTGCTTCATCGCTTGCTCCTTAGGTGCGGGTGACCGTGACCTTGAGGTAGGTCGCGGGGATTTCGGTGGCGGTCGGCCCGGCGCGGTTCTGGGCCTCGAACAATTCAGCCAGTTCGGCCTGCAATTGCTCGGCCTTGCCGTCGCGCTCGGCCGCCTCGAAGGCGTTCATCGTCGGCCCGTAGAAATTGCGGAACACGGCGAGGAACTCGGCCGGCGGGACGGGCGCACGGAAGGTGTAGGTGGCGCGCTCGCAAGCGATGTCGCCGTCCGCGATGCCGGCGGACTGGAAGCGCTCGCGGACCTGGGCTTCGTCGCCCCACGTCACCGGGCTGATGAACCCTTCGGGCGGCTTGGGCGCATAGGCCGCGCTGATCCGCAGCACCTGCGCCACCAGCGTCGGGTCGCCGGCGATCCAATTGCCCATCACGATGCGCCCGCCGGGACGGGTCACGCGCACCATCTCGCGCGCGACGTCGAACGGGCGCGGGGCGAACATCGCGCCGAAGATGCTGACCACGAGGTCGAAACTGGCGTCGGCGATGCCGGCGAGGTTGGACGCGTCGCCCTCCTCGAAGCGGAGGTTGGCGAGCCCTTCCTCGGATGCGCGCGCAGTGCCCGCGGCGACCAAATTGGCGGCGATGTCGACTCCGAGCACGTCGGCGCCGCGGCGCGCGGCGGGGAGCGCGGTGGTGCCGTCGCCGCAGCCGAGGTCGAGCACTTTCATGCCCGGGGTAATGCCGAGGGTTTCGACCAATTCGTCGCCGCTCTCGCGCATGGTTGCGGCGAGTCGGGTGAAGTCGCCTTTCTCCCACAGCGCCTTGTTGGGGTTGGTCGTCGGAGGTGCGATGGTGGCCACGATTTTTTTCTCCCAAGGTAAAGGCGGGGCCCGCGACGCCTGCCGCGGGCCCGGCCCATTGTTAGCTGATTTTGAGCGTCCCGTTCATTTTGATCGGGCGGCTCAGGTTGAAGTAGTTGGGCGAGGTCGCCATCACCGTGCGGTGGATGTCCTCGAAATCGGCGGCCGAGCCGTCGCCGGCGATGCGCACCTGATAATCGATCGATTCATAGCCCGGCGGGACGGCGTCGCTGAGGCCGAGGAAGCCGCGCAGGTCGAGCTGGCCGCGGGTCTCGATTTCGAGCGAGGTCAGGTTGATGCCCTTGAGCGAGGCGCCGGCAACGTAGCCGACGGTGATGCACGAGTTGAACGCCGCCATCAGCAGCTCCTGCGGATTGGGCGCGGTGTCGGCGCCGAGCAGTTCGCACGGCTCGTCGGCGACGATGGTGTGGCGGCGCGCGATGCGCTCGCCGGCCAGCGTGTAGCCGGCGACCGTGGTTTCGCTGCGGGTCTGGCCGGTCCAGCGGGTGGTCACGTCGAAGCCGACGAGGGCCAGGCTGGCATCCTTTTCGACCGCCTCGACGGTTTCGCCGAGCGCGGCGAGATCGAGGCCGTTGACGGGCGCATTCTTGACGGTGTCGAGCATGTTTCTTCCTTTTCCTGGATGGTGAAAATGGGCTCAGGCGAACAGCGGGGCGGCGTCGGCGATGCGCGCCGCGGCGGCCGGCGAAATGTTCGCCAGGGTCGCGGTGAAGCGCTCGTGGACCATGCCCGAGCCGAGGTAGGTCCAGCGCGCCGCCTGGTGCTGCTGGGCGATCAGCTCGGCGCGGTTGGGCAGAGTGCGGCCGATCGCTCGCTCGAGCGCGTCAATGTTGAATCCGGCCTGGGTTTCGAACCCGGCATCGAGGAACGTGCCGATCTCGAAGAATTCATCGATCGCGCTGTGGATTTTGGCCTCGCTGCGCCCTTCGGCGAGCGCGTCGACGATCAGCGTATCGAGCTTGGCGTGCTGCGCTTCCTCGATCCAGTGGTGCTTGAGCAGGCTCTTGAACAAGGGGTCGAGGTCGCCGTCGTCGCGGACCGAGCCGAGGTAATGGCCTTGCGTCATCCACTCGATCATCAGGATCACCAGGCCGACGGCGAGCGGGTCATGGCGCAGCACCTCGGCACCGATCGCGTCCGACGGGCCGATCATCGCGCACTCGACCGGGAAGCCGCGCACGAACGCGGCGTGGAAGCGCTTGAACAGATGGATGTGCTTGGCTTCCTCGGCGGCAAAGTTGAGCAAAGCGCGGACGCGCCAGTCATCGTCGCGCAGGGCGGGGCGCGCATGGTCGAGCAGGAACGGCAGGATGAACTCCTCGACCACGCCGAAAATGCACAGATACTGGTGCGCGCTGATGTGATTGAGCAGGCGCTGCTCGTCGGGCGACAGGCCGGTCAGCGCGGCGGTGCGCGCCAGGCTGTCGGGCAGGAAGCTGCGCGAGAAATCGAGCTCCTGGTCGGCGCGCAGCACCTCGTCGAGCTGCCACGCACCGCGCAGCGAGGAGGCGAGCGTCGCCTGATAATTGAAGTCGTGGTACATCGCGGGTCCCCTCAGGTTGGACGGTCAGGCGCCGATCACCGCCGGCAGCACCGCGGCGGACACCGCGGACGCGCCCGACAGCATGGCGAACAGCACGATCAGCGCGCGGCGGGCGCGGAGGTCGGTGGCGGAGTTGGTCATGGTTGTTCCCCTTGGCTTGGCAAAGACGCAGCCGCCCGCTCCCGGAAGCAGGCTACTCCCGGGCCGATTCGAAGGCGTCGTTGTTGATGGCGCCGATCTATTCGCGCCGGGCGGTTGCGAAAATGACCGGCTTGCCGGATAAATTGACCGAAACGCCGGAATCGCCTGCAATCGAGGGTCGGCCGTGGATGTTCTCGACGAAATCCTGAGCTCGCTGCGCCTCAACGGCGGGATCGTGTTCGACGCCGAGATGCACGGCGACTGGTGCACCGTGTCGCAGTTCAGCCCCGAGCATTGCGCGCCTTATTTCCCGGTGCCCGAGCAGATCATTTCCTATCATTATGTCCGCCGCGGCCGCATGCAGGTCGAGCTGCCGGGCGTTGCCCGCGGCGTGCTCGGCAAGGGGGCGATGGTGCTGTTCCCGCGCAACGACGTGCATCTGCTTTATTCGCGCGAGGGGCTCGAGCCGCAGGATCTCGCCGACGTCACGCAGCGCAGTACAAGTGGCGAGCCGAGCGTCATCCGCGACAACGGTGAGGGCGAGGAGACCGCGCTGTACTGCGGCTGGCTCGGGGTGATCTCGGGCCAGCACCCGTTGCTCGAGGCGCTGCCCGCGATGATGATCGTGGAGGCCGACAGCGAGCAGGCCGGCGACTTCCTCGCCAGCTCGCTCGGCTATGCCGCGGGCGAATTGCAGAACGACGCCGCGCTGGTCGCCAAATTGTCCGAGGTGATGTTCGCCAAAGCGGTGCGGCGCTATGTCGAGGCGCTCGGCCCGGGCGAGGGCGGGTGGCTCGCGGGCCTGCGCGATCCGGTTGTCGCGCGCGCGCTCGGGATCATCCATTCGCGCTTCGCCGACGATCTCACGATCGAGGCGCTGGCGAGCGAGGTGGGGGTGTCGCGGACCGTGCTCGGCGAGCGTTTCGCAGCGCTGCTCGGCGAGCCGCCGATGCGCTATTGCGCGCGGTGGCGGATGCGCACCGCGGCCAACATGCTGCGCGACGGCAAGCAGAACAGCGCCAATGTCGCTTATGCCGTCGGGTTCAATTCGGAGGCCGCGTTCAACCGCGCCTTCAAGCGCGAATATGGCGCGCCCCCGGCGGCGTGGCGGCGGCGCGAGGAGGCCAGCCGGCGCGCCGCAGCCGCGCTCGCCGCGGCGCCGCAGCTGCCGCCGCAGCAGGTGCGCTACGCTCACGCCGCCGACGGTACCCGGCTGGCCTGGTCGCAGGTCGGGGCGGGGCCGCCGCTGGTCAAGACCGCCAACTGGCTCAACCATCTCGAGTTCGACTTCGAGAGCCCGATCTGGCGCGGCTGGCTGCGCGCGCTGGCCGCCGATTTCACGCTGGTGCGCTACGACGAGCGCGGCAACGGGCTGAGCGACTGGGACACCCCCGAGCTAAGCATGGCGGCGTTCGTCGACGACCTCGCCTGCGTCGTCGAGGAGGCCGAGCTTGGCCAGTTCGACCTGCTCGGGATCAGCCAGGGCGCGTCGGTGGCGATCGCCTATGCCCTCCAGCATCCCGAGCGGGTGCGGCGGATCGTGCTGCTCGGCGGCTATGCCGCGGGGTGGCGGACGCGCGCCGACAATGAGGAGATCAGCCGGCGCGAGGCGATGTTGACACTGACCGAGCTGGGGTGGGGCCGCGACAATCCGGCCTACCGCCAATTGTTCACCAGTTTCTACGTGCCCGGGGCCGACGCCGAGCAGATGCGCTGGTTCAACCAGCTGCAGCAGAAAACCGCGTCGCCCGAGAATGCGGTGAGATTGATGCGCGAGATGGCGCGCATCGATGTCCGCGAATTATTGCCGCAGGTGAGGCATCCGACGCTGGTGCTGCACGCGCGCGGCGACCAGGCGGTGCCGTTTGGCGAAGGCGAGGCGATGGCGCGCGCGATCCCCGGGGCGCGCTTCGTCCCGCTCGACAGCGACAACCACATCCTGCTCGACCGCGAGCCGGCGTTCGCGCTGTTCCTCGACGAGCTGCGCGCGTTTCTGGGAACCGAGGCCACCGCGCGGGCGGCGTGAACCGCGCGCGCAGCTTAGCGGACGCGCGGGCCGCCGAACGGCAGCGGCGGCGGCGGGCGGCGGTCGCGGCGCGGCAATTGCGCCTGGTAGGCGACCCCGCAATGCTGGACGCAATAGGGAAAGCCGGGGTTGGCGGCCTGCCCGCAGAAATGAAAATCGGGCTCGCCGGGATGGCCCATCGGCCATTTGCAGATGCGGTCGTTGAGATCGAGCAGGCTGGTCTTGTCGGCAACCTCGGGGCTCGGCTTGGCCGGGACCAGCCGGCGTGGCGGGGCGGGCGGGATCGGCGCCTGGGTGTCGCCCGGTCCCTGGCGGATGAAGCCGCCGGGGCCGACCGAGCGGTACTGGAGGTCGCCCTGGGGACGTTGCGGGGTGCGCACCGGCGGCGGGGCGGGTTCGGCGGCGGGCTCGGGCTCCGGCTCGGGCGTGGCGCGCGGGGCGGGGGCTGCGGCGCGCGGGGCCGGCTTGGCGGGCGGCGACGCTGCAGCGGCCGCGGCGGGGGCGGCGGCCTTTTTCTCTTTCTCCTCGCCGGCCTTGACCGGGGACGGGCGCGCATCGAGGCCGAGCCGGTGCGCCTTGCCGATCACTGCGTTGCGGCTGACCCCGCCGAGCTCGTCGGCGATCTGGCTGGCGGTCGATCCCTCGGTCCACATCTTCTTCAGGCGATCGATCCGCCCGTCGGTCCACGACATATTATTTGCTCTCCGAATTTGGCCGGCCGCGCCCGCGCCAAGGTTGCGGGACGCGGCGCCAGCCGATAGGCGACTGAGGCGTGAACCGCCAGCCCATCAGCCGACGGCCCGTCAACGGCCCGCACCCCCAGTGGCTGCGCCACCAGCCCGGCGTGCCGGTGCTGAGCGGAGTCAATTGGGGCGGCCTCAAGACCCTCTATATCAAGGAGGTGCGGCGGTTCTTCAAGGTGCACATGCAGACGGTGTGGGCGCCGGCCATCACCACCTTGCTCTATCTGGTCATCTTCACCGTCGCTTTGGGCGGCGCCGGGCGCACCGTGATGGGGGTCCATTTCGCCGATTTCCTCGCCCCCGGGCTGATCGTCATGGCGATGATCCAGAACAGCTTCGCCAATGCCAGCTTCTCGCTGCTGGTCGGCAAGATCCAGGGCAACATCGTCGATTATCTGATGCCGCCGCTGTCGACCGGCGAGTTGATCGCCGGGCTGGTCGGTGCCGCGGTCACCCGGGCTTTCTTCGTCGGCGGCGCGGTGTGGCTGGCGATGCTGGCGTGGCCCGGCGTGTCGGTGGCCGTGGCGCACCCGTTGTGGGCGTTGTGGTTCGGGCTGATGGGATCGCTGATGCTTGCCTTCCTCGGCCTGCTGACCTCGATCTGGGCGGAAAAGTTCGACCATGCCGCGGCGGTCAGCAATTTCGTCGTGACCCCGCTGTCGCTGCTGTCGGGAACATTCTATTCGGTCGAGCAATTGTCGCCGTTGTTCCAGGCGGTCAGCCACGCCAACCCGTTCTTCTACGTGATTTCGGGCTTCCGCTATGGCTTCCTCGGCATCGCCGATTCGCCGATCCTGGTCGGCGCGGCCGTCCTCTTGCTGCTCAATGGCCTGCTGTGGGCCGGCTGTTTTGCGCTGCTCAAAAGCGGCTGGAAAATCAAGAGTTGAACGATTTCAACGCGATAGCGTCTTTACCTTGTTGAACCGGTGATAACAGGCGCGTTCAGCCTGACCTCACGCCCGAGCGGCCATAACGGCGCATCAATCGCTCCAAAGGAGAGCCACAATGCGTAAGTTCATTCTTTCTCTCGCCGTCGCCACGTCGGCTCTCGCCGTCTCCGCGCCGGCCGCTGCCCAGTGGGCGCCGCAGGGCAATGCCTATGGCTACAACCAGAATTACGGCCAGGTCCGTCGCTTGCAGGCGCAGATCGACCAGGTCCAGCACCGCATCGTCCAGCTCGACCGGCGCGATATCATCACCAACCGCGAGGCGCGCAGCCTGCGCTGGCAGTCGAGCCAGCTCGAGCGCCAGCTGCGTTATGCTGCTCGCAACGGCCTCAACCGCGCCGAGCGCAACGAGATCCAGCGCCGCATCGCCCAGCTCGAGTGGCGGGTCCGCGCCGAAGCGCGCGACGGCAACCGCTACGCCGGTGGCGACCGCCGCTGGGACAATGACCGCGACGGCCGCTGGGACGACCGCCGCGACCACCGCGACCGCGACGGCCGCTGGGACGAAGACCGCGATGGCCGCGACCGTGACGGTGACGGCCGCGACCGCGACGACTAAGCTTCAAAGCACGGTCAACAGGACAGGCGCTCCGGGGCATCCCCGGGGCGCCTTTTCCTTTTCGGCGGCGCTGGCTATAGGCTCGCCGCTGCGGCGGGGGCCGCGCCTGCAACCACCAGACCGAAGGACTTGCCACCGATGGCCATTACGCCGCTGATGCCCGTTTACCCCCGATCGCCGGTGCGGCCGGTGCGCGGCGAGGGCGCCTATCTGTTCGGCGAATCCGGCGAGAAATATCTCGATTTCGCCAGCGGCATCGCGGTCAATTTGCTCGGACACGGCCATCCCCATCTGACCAAGGCGATCCAGGACCAGGCGGCGACGCTGATCCACGTCTCCAACCTCTACGGCTCACCGCAAGGCGAGGCGCTCGCCCAGCGGCTGGTCGACCTGACCTTCGCCGACACCGTGTTCTTCACCAATTCCGGCGCCGAGGCGGTCGAGTGCGCGATCAAGACCGCGCGCCGCTATCACCACGCCAAGGGCAACGCCCACAAGCACGAGCTGATCACGTTCACCAACGCCTTCCACGGCCGCACCATGGCGACCATCAGCGCGACCAATCAGGAGAAGTTGCGCGACGGTTTCGCCCCGCTGCTGCCCGGCTTCGCGGTGGTCGAGTTCGACAATCTCGACGCGGCCAAGGCGGCGATGAACGAGCACACCGCGGGCTTCCTGGTCGAGCCGGTGCAGGGCGAGGGCGGGATCCGCCCGGCCAGCCCGGAATTCATGCGCGGGCTGCGCCAGTTGTGCGACGACAACGACCTCATGCTCGTGCTCGACGAAGTGCAGTGCGGCATGGCGCGCACCGGCACTTTGTTCGCCCACGAGCAATACGGCATCGTCCCCGACATTCTTGCTTCGGCCAAGGGGATCGGCGGCGGTTTTCCCCTGGGCGCCTGCCTCGCCACCGAGAAAGCGGCGTCGGGCATGGTGGTCGGCACCCACGGCTCGACCTATGGCGGCAACCCGCTGGCGATGGCTGCCGGCCAGGCAGTGCTCGACGTCGTCGCCAACGACGAATTCCTCGCCCAGGTGCGCACCACCGGCGAGCGGCTGCGCTCGGCGCTCGAGCAGATGATCCCCAACCACGACCATCTGTTCGAGGGCGTGCGCGGCATGGGGCTGATGCTCGGCGTCAAGATGAAGTCGGACAGCCGCGCGTTCGTCAATTATTTGCGCACCCGCGGGCTGCTCGCGGTCGCGGCGGGCGACAATGTCATGCGCGTGCTGCCCCCGCTCAACATCGAGGAAGCGCACATCCGCGAGTTCATCGAGCTGCTCTCGGCGGCGGCCGCGGAGTACGAGGTTCCGGCCGCGGCTGCGTGACCGCGCAAACTCCCGTTCGTTCTGAGCGGAGGGCGAAGCCCGCAGTCGAAGGGCGCTGCACCGACGCCTGCAACACGCCCTTCGACTTCGCTCAGGACGAACGGTCAAAAACAGCCCAGTTGAGCCGCGCCTCGGCTCTCCCTATCTAGCCGCGATGCAGGACATTGCGCTTTCGACCGACGCCGTGCTCGGCGTCGCCATTCCGGCGCGCCATGCCCGCGGCCGCGCCGCGCGGCTCGGCCCGGTGCTCGACGACATCCTCGCCAACCACGGCTACCCGCCGGCGATCGAGCAATTGCTCGCCGAGGCGCTGGTGCTGACCGCTTTGCTCGGCTCGTTGCTCAAGGATCCCGGCGGGCAGATGACGCTCCAGGCGCAGACCGACAGCGGGATCGTCAGCCTGCTGGTGTGCGATTATCTCGGCGGCGAGCTGCGCGGCTATGTCCGCCACGATCCCGTTCGGCTGGCCGAGGCCGGGCCCGACCCGTCGCTGACCGATTTGTTCGGCAAGGCCTATCTCGCGATCACCTTCGACCAGCCCGAGGGCGACCAGCGCTACCAGGGGATCGTGCCATTGGACGGCGACACGCTGGCCGAGGCCGCGCAATCCTATTTCTCGCAGTCCGAGCAGATCCCCAGCCTGGTCCGCCTCGCCGCCCGACGCAGCGGCAGCGGGTGGGTCGCCGGCGGCCTGCTGTTCCAGCACCTGCCCGAGGGCGAGGAGGGCCGCGACCGGCTCCACACAAGGCTCGACCACCCCGACTGGCCGCATGTCGCGGTGCTCGCCGGGTCGATCCGCGCGGAGGAACTGGCCGACCCCGCGCTTCCGCTCGACGAATTGATCTGGCGGCTGTTCCACGACGAGGCCGAAGTGCGCGTGCTCGACGCCATCCGGTTGCGCCGCGGCTGCCGCTGCGACCCCGATTACGTGCGCTCGGTGATCGCCCGCTTCCCGCCCGAGGAGCGCGCCGAGATGGTCGGCGACGACGGATTGATCCGGGTCGACTGCGCGTTCTGCTCGACCAGTTTCCCGATCCCGCTCGGAGACATTGGCTAAAACTTTTTGTATTCCGCGTTTTAATTGTTTCATGTTAACTTCCCGCGGACGATGACTCGGGCTCGGAAACTGGCTGCCGCGGGCGGCGGGTGTGTGGCGTTGTTGCTTGCTTTGACGGCGGCGCAGCGGCCGGCAGCGCTGACCAAGACCGCCGGCGGGGAATGGGAAATCGTCGGCCAGCCCGGCCGCGGCGCGCAGAAACTGTGCCTTGCCGACCTCGCCGTGCTGGCGCAGCACGAGCATCGCGGGACGAGCTGCACGCGCGTCGTGATCCGTGACCTGCCGTCGGTCACCGAGATCCATTACACCTGCGCCGGGGGCGGCTTCGGGCGGACCAAGATGACCGTCATCACCCCGCGCTCGCTGCGCGTCGAGACGCAGGGCATCTCCAACAATTTCCCGTTCAATTACACGCTTCAGGTGCGGCGCCTGGGCGACTGCCCGGCCACCCCGGGCAAGTGATCTCCGGCCCATTAAGCGCAGGTTTAACCATTCGCCGCTAAACCCTGAGTCGTGCCGGATGTGGCACGCTTTCCTCCCAAGCGGGCGCGAGCCCGGTACCTGGGCCGCCCCTCGCAAGACGGGCGGCCTTCTTTTGGCGCCCGCCCCTCGCAAGACGGGCGGCCTTCTTTTGGCGATAGGACGGGGTTAGAGGGCGCCCATGTTCTATCTGATCGTCAAGGCCGCGGTGTCGGGCGTGCTGATCGCGCTGATCTCGGAGATCGCGCGGCGCAGCCCGGGGTGGGGCGGGCTGCTCGCCTCGCTGCCGCTGACTTCGCTGCTGGCGATGATCTGGCTGTGGCGCGACACGAGCGACCCGCTCAAGGTCGCCGACCTCGCTGCGAGCACCATCTGGTTCTTCCTGCCCTCGCTGCCATTGTTCGTGGTGGTGCCGTGGCTGCTGCGCGCCGGCTGGGGGTTCTGGCCGACCATGCTGGTCGCCTGCGCGCTGACCATCGCGCTCTATGCGGGAATGGTCGCGCTGGCGCCGCGGCTGGGTATCCGGCTGTGACCAAGCAGGCGGTGGTATTGCTGTCGGGCGGGCTCGACTCGATGGTGTGCGCCGCGCTGGCGCGGGAGGCGGGGTTCGCATTGCTCGCGCTGACCGTCGACTACAACCAGCGCCACCGCGTCGAGATCGCCGCCGCCGAGCGCATCGCGGCGCAATTCGGCGCGCGCCACATCGTGCTCCCGCTCGACCTTACTCGCTTCGGCGGCTCGGCGCTGACTGGCGAGCAGGCGGTGCCCAAAAGCGGCGTCGCGCCGGGCATCCCGGTGACTTACGTCCCGGCGCGCAACACCATTTTTCTCAGCCTCGCCTTGGCGTGGGCCGAGGCGGCCGGGGCGCGCGACCTGTTCATCGGGGTCAACGCGCTCGATTATTCGGGCTATCCCGACTGCCGCCCCGAATTCATCGCCGCCTTCGAGGCGCTGGCGCGGCTGGCGACCAAGGCCGGCGACGAAGGCGACGCGTTCACCGTCCACGCCCCGCTCCAGCACATGACCAAGGCCGATATCGCGCGCGAGGCGGCGCGGCTCGGGCTCGACGCCGGGCTCAGCCACAGCTGCTACGACCCCGCGCCCGACGGTCGCCACTGCGGCCTGTGCGACGCCTGCCGCCTGCGGGCGAAGGGCTTCGCCGAGGCGGGACTCGCCGACCCGACCGTCTACGCATGACCTACGCGGTCAAGGAGGCCTTTCTCACGCTGCAGGGGGAGGGCGCGCAGGCCGGCAGCCGCGCGGTGTTTTTGCGGTTTGCCGGGTGCAATTTGTGGTCGGGCAGGGAAGAGGACCGGCGCGCTGCGGTGTGCAAGTTCTGCGACACCGATTTCGTTGGCACCGATGGCGCTGGTGGGGGCAAATTCGCCGACGCCGAAGCGCTGGCGGTGCATGTCGCGGCGCTGTGGGGGCCGGGGCCGGACGACCGCCTGGTGGTGGTCACCGGGGGCGAGCCGATGCTCCAGCTCGATGCCGCGCTGGTCGATGCGCTGCACGATCACGGTTTTCGCATCGCGGCGGAGAGCAACGGCACGCTGGCGGCGACGCCGGGCGTCGACTGGCTGTGCATCAGCCCCAAGGCGGGCAGCGCGGTGGTCCAGCGCAGCGGCGACGAGCTGAAGCTGGTGTGGCCGCAGGACGGCATCGACCCCGCCCAACTCGAAAGCTGGGATTTCCGCCACTTCCTGATCCAGCCGATGGATTGTGCGACACGCGAGGCGGCGCTGGACGCGGCGATCGCCCTGGTGATGGAGCGGCCGCGTTGGCGCCTGACGCTGCAGACCCACAAACTGCTCGGCTTGCCCTAGCGATACAAGTGACGGCTGTTTAGAATGCGCAACCCAAAAGGGGGTTTCCATGACCGCCGAACTGGCCGCCGCCAATGTCAATCGGGCCTATCAGCTGGCGGCGTCGAGCATCGCCATCTTCACCTTCCTTTTGTTCTTCCTCTATCCGAGGTTCGCCAGTGGCGAGGTCGACGCGGTGCCGTTCCAGGCGACGCTGATCGTCATGGGGGTGGTCACCTTCTCCTTCGCGTTCGCCTCCTTTTATTATTACGGCGCCTCGCTCGGCGGCCAGTTCGACGACGCCGCGCGCGATCGGTACGGCCGCAGCGGCGATCGCTTCTGGTTGCTCGGGTGCGTGCTGTTGTTCCTCGCGCCGAGCATGATCCCGTTCACCGTCGGGCTGCTCGCCGTCGCGGGCGTGTGGTTCGCGCTGTGGCTGGTGTATCTACTGTTCGTGATCCGCAACTTCCCCCGTGTCCGGACCGAGGGGAAGAGCTGACGACCCGGAAGGCGGTGCGCGATGAAGCCCGATCGACTCAATGCGTTCACCGACGGGGTGATCGCGATCATCATCACCATCATGGTGCTCGAGCTTCGCCTGCCCGAGGAAGCCAGCTGGCACGGTTTTCTGACCATCGCCCCGTTTCTCGGCGTCTATGCCCTGTCGTTCGTCAACATCGGCATCTTCTGGAACAACCACCATCACATGCTCCAGGCGGCGCGGGTGATCGACGGCCGCGTGCTGTGGGCGAACCTCGCGCTGCTGTTCTGGCTGAGCCTGGTCCCGTATGAAATCCGCTGGATGGGGGAGGCCGGGATCGTCGCCTGGCCGGTCGCCACTTACGGCGGCGTGCTGCTGATGGCGGCGGTCTCCTATCTGCTCCTCGAACGCGCCGTGGTCGCGGCGGAGGGCGAGCAATCGACAGTCAAGGCCGCAACCGGATCGCGCTGGAAGGAATGGCTGAGCATCGCCGGATTTGCGACCGGTTGCGCGGCGGCGTTCGTGTCGCCTGCTGTCTCCGTCGCGATCTACGTCGTGATTGCGCTGCTGTGGTTCACGCCGGACCGCCGCTTCGAACGCAGCATTTCGGCGTGAGGCTGCAACGGGTCACGCCAGGTATCGCTGGAGGAACTCGCTGGTGCGGCGGTTGGCCAGCGCGGCCGCCGCGGCATCGTAATGCGCTCCGCCGTTCCGGGAAAAGGCATGCGCCTGCCCCGGGTAGCTATAGACCGTGACATTGGGCCGGTCGGCCAGCGCGGCCGTGATCTCGGCCTGCACGGGCTTCGGCATGAACTCGTCCTCCTCGGCGAGGTGCATCAGCAGCGGCGCCTTGAGGGCGTCGGCGCCGTCGAGATATTTTTCGGTTTCGGCGCCATGGAAGGCGACCGCGGCGTCGATGCGGCAGCGCTGCGCGGCGATGAACGTCATCAATCCGCCCAGGCAGTAGCCGAGCAAGGCGAGCTTGCCGCTGCACTCGGCAAGTCCGGCGACGGCCATCAGGGTGTCCGCGACGTCGCGGGCACCGGCGTCGCGGTCGAACGCCTGGTAGAGGCGCATGGCGTGGTCCCAGTCCGGCTTGGAGGTGACGCTCAAATCGACCCCCGGCTCGAGGCGCCAGAACAGGTCCGAGGCGACGGCGAGATAGCCTTGTCCGGCCAGCTCGTCGCAATGCTGGCGGATATCGGCGTTGACTCCGAACACCTCGTGCAACACCACCACCGCCGGCGCGGGCAACGCCTCCGGCCGTGCGATGTAAGCGGCGAATGCGCCGTCGCGGCCGGCGATCTCGATGCGGTCGCCCAACGTCACCTGATCGTCCATTGCAATCCCTCCGCATTGGTCCGCTGTGCCGCCGCGGACATGTGATCTTGATCGTTAGCACGCCGGTATGTGCCGTGGTTCGGCGTCACCCGCCCTCGTTGATATATTCGTAGAGCCGGAAGTGCTCGTAGAGCCCGGCCTGGAGGAACGGGCTTTCCGCGACAAAACTGTGGGCGGCGGCGTAGCTGTCGTGCTCGAAGATCATCAGCATCCCCGCGCGAGTGCCGGACTCGTCGCACAGCGGCCCGAACGAGTGGATATTGATCAATGGCTGGCTGAGGAACACGGTGGCGAGCTGCTGCAGCTCCGGCGTTATCGGGCCGGCGTCGGATTTCAAGAACCCCATCCACGCATAAAGCATCGCAAGTCCCCCTGCGGCGACGCGTTTGCCACCTCCTGCAGCGCCGGTGGCCGACCGCGAACGCGCGTCCGTCGAGCCCCGGCGACTCGCGGGAAATGGGCGTCCTGCGTACCAGAACCGGCCGCCGGCGGCGAGCGTGGGGGAGGTCCGCTTGCACCCCGGCTCGCGCCTTCTCCAGCGCTGGAGGCGACGGCGAAAAGTTGCTGCGGCAAAGCGCGATCTGGCGTAAGGCGCTTGCCGGCGGAGCCCGCCGTTTGCGCGCCGCCCCAAGTCCTTTCACCTGCATTGGGGAGGATGCCGCAATGTCCAACACCGTCGTGCTGATCCATGGCGCCTGGCTCAACTCGCGCAGCTGGGATGCCGTCAAGGAACGCTACGAGGCGCGCGGCCTGACCGTCGTCGCGCCGGACTGGCCGTATGACGACCGCTCGCCCGAAGAGCTGCGGGCGATGCCCGACGAAGAGCTCGCCACCCTCGGCCAGCGCGAGGTCCTCGACCATTATCAACGGATCATCGGCGAGTGCCCGGAGGAACCGATCCTGATCGGCCATTCGGCCGGCGGCACCTTCGTCCAGCATTTGCTCGACCGCGGGCTCGGCGTCGCCGGGGTGGCGATCGATCCGGCGCCGACGCCGGGGGTCGGGCTCGGGCCGCACGCGATCGTCTCGACCCTGCCGATCTTCTTCGATTTCGGCAGCTGGAAAAAGGCCGAGACGATGTCGCGCAAATATTTCCGCACCCGCTTCGCCCAGCTCGTGCCCGAGGACCAGGCCGACGCGCTGTACGACAAATATATCGTGCCCACGCCGGGCAAGATCTATTGGGACGGGATCATCAACAAGATTCCGATCCGCTGGGACAATCCGGACCGCGCGCCGCTGCTGCTGATCGGCGGCGAGCTCGACCTCATCGCCGATGCCAGCATGACCCAGGCGATTTACGACAAGCAGAAGCAGGCGCCGTCGCCGACCGAGATCAAGATCTTCCCCGGCCGCTCGCACTGGACCCTGCTCGATCCGGGCTGGGAGGAGGTCGCCGATTTCGCGCTCGACTGGGCGCTTCAGAATGCGCGCCCGGCCAAGGTCAGGGAGGACGCCTCGGCGGAGAGTTAGCAGCGCAACGGCGCGCGCCGCCGCCTACGGCACCAGCAGGAAGTCGCCGTTGGTCAGCGCGGTTCCGGCGGCGACGGTGGCGAACAGGATTTGCGCCCCCGCGCCGTTGCCATCGGCGTCGTAGAATATCCGCCCGGTCGCGCTGTCGTAGACGATGCGGTGGTCGGCGTCGGCCGCCGCGGTGCCGGCGTGGAACGCCGCGGCGCTGAGCGTGCCGCTCGCGGGCAGCGCCGCAAACACCGACTGGTCGAGCGCGATGCTGTCGTCGACC
>NZ_JANPKO010000163.1:0-5131 GCF_031426035.1 Sphingomonas sp.
CCGACCGATAGCGTTCGCCGCCGCCGAAGATCAGGCGCTGGTCGGCCGACAAGCGGAAGTAATTGAGCACGAAGCGGCTATCGGCAACGGCGGCGTTGGTCGGCAGCAATGTTCGCGCGCGATCGCCGAGCGGAGCGGTGGCGATGACGTAGTTCATCAACGGTACGGTGAAGCGGCCGAGAGCGGGGACGATGTTGCCAGTCCAGGCGTCGGCGGCGAGAATCGCCTGCGTTGCGATCACTGTTCCCAGATGGGTAGCGACACGAACCCTTGAGCCTTGGTCGTCGATTGCGGTGACCCGGCTATGTTCGTGAATGGTGGCGCCGGCGGCCAGCGCGGCGGCGGCCAGCCCGAGCACATAGTTGAGCGGGTGGAAATGGCCGCCGTCGCGGTCGAGGACGCCGCCGTGATAAGCGTTGGTGGCGACATAGCGTTGGATGTCGGCGGGCGCGACCAGCTCGAGCCCGGTGCGGCCAAAGCGCGTCGTCAGCACCTCGACCTCGTCGCGCATCTCGGCGAAATGCGACGGCTTATGCGCGACTTCGAGATGGCCCGGCGCGAAATCGCAGGCGATGGCGTGTCGCGCGATCCGCGCCTTTACTCGGTCGGCGGCGCCCATCGCCAGCGCGTGGATGGCCCGGGCGCGATCGAGCCCGAAGGCGGCAATCAACTCGCGCGCTGTCCAGCGCAGGCCGGGGATCAATTGCCCGCCGTTGCGTCCCGATGCGCCGAAACCGATCGTCTCGGCCTCGAGCAGAACGACGCTCGCGCCGGCCTCGGCTGCAGCGAGGGCGGCCGCGGTGCCGGTAAAGCCGCCGCCGATTACCGCCACATCGCAGTCAACCTCACCGGACAGCGGCAGCAGAGCGGGGAACGGATTGGCGGTGGCGCGATAGTAATTGCCGGCGGTGGCCATGGGATCAGACGCGCAGTAGCAGATGCTCGCGCTCCCACGAACTGATCACCGATTGGTAATTGAGAAGCTCGGCTTCCTTGATCGCAAAGAACAGTTCGAAAAATTCATCGCCGAGCAGCGTCTTGACCGGACGGCAGTGCATCATGCGGTCGAGCGCGACCTCGAGGCTGCGCGGCAGTGTGCGAGCGCGGTGATAGGCGTTTCCGGCAATGCTCTTGGGCGGCTGCATCCGCTCAACCATCCCGAGGTAGCCGCACACCAGCGACGACGCGATGGCCAGATAGGGATTGGCGTCGGCGCCGGGCAAGCGGTTCTCGATGCGGCGGTTTTTAGCGTTGGCGATCGGCACGCGCAGTCCGCAACTGCGGTTGTCGGTACCCCACTGGACGTTGACCGGTGCGTCGCTATCGGGCCGTATGCGACGGAAGCTGTTGACGTTGGGCGCGAACAGCGGCGAGATCTGCGGCAGCAATCGCACCAGCCCGCCGATGTAGTTGCGGAAGAGCGCGCTGTCGCGGCCGTTGGCCATCGAGAAAATGTTCTTGCCATTGGCGTCGAGCACCGATTGATGGATGTGCATCGCCGAGCCGGGTTGATTGCTCATCGGCTTGGCGAGGAAGGTCGCATAGACCTCATGCTCGAGCGCGACCTGGCGGACGATGCGCTTGAACAGCAGGACTTCGTCGGCGAGGCGCAAGGGATTGCCGTGGAGGAAGTTGACCTCAAGTTGGGCAGCGCCTGATTCATGAATCATCGTGTCGATGTCGAGCCCGGCCTTTTCACAATGGTCGTAGATATGCTCGATGATGTCCTCGAACTCGTTCAGGGCTTCGAGCCCGTACGGCTGGCTCGCCGTTTCCGGCCGTCCCGACCGGCCGACCGGCGGCAGCAGCGGGAAGTCGGGATCGGTATTGCGCGACACGAGATAGAATTCGACCTCGGGCGCGATCACCGGCTGCCAGCCCTTGGCCGCATAGAGTTCGAGCACGCGCTTCAGGATCATGCGCGGCGCATAGGCCACCGGCTCACCCTCGCGGATGAAGGCGTCGGTGATGACATAGGCGGTGCGGGTGGTGAGTCCGGGCGCCTCGCAGATGGTGTCGGGGTCGGGGATCATCAGAAGATCGGGGTCGTAGACCGGCACGATATGGCCGATGTCCGCCGGATATTCGCCGGTGATGGTGACCGAATACACGCTGCCCGGAATGCGCAGCGTGCCCTCCTTGAAGCTGGACAGGAACTTGCCCGCGGGCAGCACCTTGCCGCGCTGGACGCCATTCATATCGGGAACGATGCACTCGATCTCGGCGACCTCATGCTCGGCGATCCAGCTGGCGAGCTTGTTTGGCATTGATGCTCCGGCGCCGCGCGGCTGCGGCGCCGTTCCTTTCACTCTCTAGAATTCGAACGCGCGGCCGACTGACACCACAATACCGTCGTTGCCAAGAGGGTCGCCCCCGGTGTGTGAGGTGCCGACATATGCGGCGCCGACCGAAAACCCGAGCACTTCGCCGCTGACGCCCAACGACCAATCGCGCTTGTTGTCGTAAAACGCGTTGTCCTCGATGCCGAAGGAGGCGGTGAGGGCGATACCGGAATCGCCCAGCGGAAGCTCACCGTTGAGCGCGTAATAGATGCCGCGCTTGGGCATCGTGTCGTCCTGTTTGGGCGTGAACGCGAAAAGGGCGCCGACCGTCGCCGGTCCGACGGCATGGCTAACGGTGCCGATGAGTTCCCAATAATCGAGGTTATCGGCGCCGGGATAGGCGTAATAGGTCGCGTTGACGTCGACGTCGAAGGTGCCGAGCGTGGTGGCATAACCAGCGATCAGATCGATCTCGATGTCGTCGCCGCCGTTGTCGGCAACGTTGGAGCCCCATACGCTGCCGTAGAAGCCGGACTCGTGGCTGACGGTGAAGCTCGGCTGAAACGCCGGGTCCTTGTCGCTCAGCGAAATGCCGCGGAATCGATAGTCGCTGACCGCCGTCAGATCGAGCTCGAAGGTAAATGGCTTTGTTGGCTCCTCTTCCTCGGCGGCGGCCGCGGTATCGTCCGCCTTGGCGACATTCTGGCCGGCATCGACCTTGTCGCCGGCGTCCGCCGGAACATCCTGCGCCCAGGCCGGTGCAGCGGTCAGCGCGGCCGCGGTCAAAGCGGCGCCAAAAAGGATCGTTAAAGCACGCATCGATTTTTCCCCCTCTCCGCGCCGAAATCGCCCATTGGCGGGCGGCAGCGACACCGTGTTGTCACAGTCTGACCGGCATGCTGGCCACACGCAACCGTAAACGCCAGCCCCAAATCGAGGATCGGCCTCCATCGGAAAAAACGATGACCGGTCTGTACTTGAATGTAGTTTCCCTTCCGCGGATGCCAGTCTAGTGGTTGCGGCAAGCTATGGGCGGGATCCGATAATGCTTGCGAACGACAGCCTGGCGGCGTTCTGGATGCCGTTCACCGCCAACCGCGCGTTCAAGGCAGATCCGCGGCTTCTCGTCTCCGCAACCGGCATGCATTACCGCGCGATCGATGGCCGCGAGCTGCTCGACGGCACCGCCGGACTGTGGTGCGTCAACGCCGGGCACTGTCGCGAACCGATCGTCGAGGCGATCCGCCGCACCGCCGGCGAATTGGACTATGCGCCGACGTTCCAGCTCGGCCACCCATTGGCGTTCGAGCTATCGACCCGATTGGCGGCATTGATGCCCGCCGGGCTCGATCGAATTTTCCTCACCAACAGCGGCTCCGAAGCGGTCGACACCGCGCTCAAGATCGCGCTCGCCTACCAGCGCGCACGCGGACAAGGCGGGCGCACTCGCTTGATCGGGCGCGAGCGCGGCTATCACGGCACCGGCTTCGGCGGCATTTCGGTCGGCGGGCTGGTCAACAACCGCCGCGCGTTCGGCACCTTGCTGACCGGAGTCGACCATCTTCCGCACACCCACAGCCTGGCCGACATGGCGTTCCGCCGCGGCCAGCCGCGGTGGGGGGCGCACCTCGCCGACGAACTCGAGCGGCTGATCGCGCTCCACGGCGCCGAGACCATCGCGGCGGTGATCGTCGAGCCGGTCGCGGGATCGACCGGGGTGCTTGTTCCTCCGCTCGGCTACCTCGAGCGGTTGCGCGAATTGTGCACCAAGCACGACATCCTGCTAATTTTCGACGAGGTGATCACCGCGTTCGGCCGGCTCGGCGCCGCGACCGCCGCCGAGCGATTTGGCGTGACGCCCGACCTCATCACCATGGCCAAGGGTCTGACCAACGGCGCCGTGCCAATGGGCGCGGTCGCCGCGTCGCGCGGCGTGCACGATGCGATCGTCGACGGCGCGGCCGACGGCATCGAGCTGTTTCATGGCTATACCTATTCGGGTCATCCGTTGGCTGCCGCGGCGGGAATTGCGACCCTCGACGTCTATCGCGACGAGGATTTGTTCGGCCGCGCCCGCGGCCTCGAAGCCAAGTGGGAGGAGTCGCTGCACAGGTTGCGCGACACACCCAACGTCATCGATCTGCGTAATTTCGGGCTGATCGCCGGGATCGAGCTGGCGCCGCGCGCCGGATCGCCAGGCCAGCGTGGCATGGAGCTGTTCCACGCCTGCTTCGACGCCGGCCTGCTGGTCCGCGCGACCGGCGACACCATCGCCTTGTCGCCGCCGCTGATCGTCGACGAAGCACAGATCGACAACATGTTCGGCACGATCGCCGAGCAAATCGCACGCATCGACTGAACCGGGGGACAAATGCGGGTCGGAGTACCGAAAGAAATCAAGGTCCACGAGTATCGGGTCGGATTGACGCCCGCGTCGGTCGCCGAGCTGGTGACCGCGGGGCATGATGTGATTGTCGAGACCGGCGCCGGGCTCGGGATCAACCTCACCGATGTGGATTATCGCAGCGTCGGCGCGACGATCCTGCCCGACGCGGCCGCCGTGTTCGCGGCGAGCGACATGATCGTCAAGGTCAAGGAGCCGCAGGCGCAGGAGATCGCTTTGCTCGAGCCGCGGCACATCCTGTTCACCTACCTCCACCTCGCTGCCGACAAGCCGCAGGCCGAAGGCCTGATGCGATCGGGCGCCACATGCATCGCCTATGAAACCGTGACGAGTCGCGGCGGCGCCTTGCCGTTGCTCAAGCCGATGAGCGAAGTCGCCGGGCGGATGTCGATCCAGGTCGGCGCGCACTACCTCGAAAAGGAACAGGGCGGGCGCGGCGTCCTGC
>NZ_JANPKO010000164.1:0-10136 GCF_031426035.1 Sphingomonas sp.
GGTCCTTGAAGCCTTTCCACGCCCAGCGCGTGCGGGCCCGGTATGCGGCATCCTTCTCGACCCGGGGCCACATCCAGGTCTGGCGCCCTTCGCCGACTTCCTGGACCTTCCAGATGTCGTGCTTGGGGCCTTCGACGCCGGGACGGAAGTCGGGGTCGAGGCGGTGGGCGAGGACGCTCAGGCGGTGGTTGGAATCGAGGAACGCCAGGCGGCGCTGGAGGATGTGGTCGAGCTCGGTCGAGATGCGCCCCGACGGCGAAGTGAAGTCGCCGCGGCGGCGGACATATTCTCCGTAGCCGTCGAACGGCATGAAGAACATGGTGTCGGCCAGCCCGACGATCAGCAGGCCGTAAAAATTCTCGTTGGCGGCAACATCCTCGAGCAGGGTCAGCGCGCTGGTGCCGTGGATCGCCAATTGCACCGGGCGAATGCCGGTCAGCGCCTCAAAGCGGTCGAGGTCGGTGTCGAACAGGATGCGCGAATCGCCGACGATGGCGACCGCAGCGGCTTGCGAGCGGGCGCGCTCCTTGACCCACGCCACCTGGCTGTTGTCGAGATCGCCGGCATGCAGGCCGATGCGCCGCGCATTGGCCTCGAGCGCAACCACCCCGAGCGCGAGCGCGATGGCGACGCCGGCCATGACCCGCCCCCACGGCTGCTCGGGGATGTCGCGGGTCGGCACCGGCTGGGCCTGGCCGGGACGGTCGGAGGCGGTCAGGCGCAGCCCGGCGGGGAGCGCCCCCTCGTGCTTCAACACGCCCTTGGGCGGCGGCTTAGAACTGGAAGTAGATGAAGGCACTGCCCGCTCCCTGTTCGGCGACGATCGCGATGGCCATGATGCTCAGCAGTGCGCCGACCAGCCACGCCGGGGTGCGCTCGACGGCGATCTCGAGCGTCTTGTCGCGCATCCACCAGTGGGTGGCGACGATTCCGCCGACGATGACCATCGCGTAAATCATCGGCAGTGCCGCGATCATCGGGATCGGCTTGGCGGCCAGCCCGGCCATCGATTGCAGCATGGTCGCGGCGACGGTGAAATCCTTGGCGCGGAAAAATACCCAGGTGAGGTTGACCAGGACGAAGGTCAGCAGTCCGAGCGCGACCAGCGAGCCGCGGCCGAGCGTGACTCCGGCATAGCGGCCCCTCAGCCAGCGTTCGACCGACAAATAGAGGCCGTGCAGCCCGCCCCACGCGACAAACGTCCATGCCGCGCCATGCCACAGCCCGCCGAGCAACATGGTCCCCATCAGCGCTGCGTAGGTGCGCAGCGGCCCGTGGCGGTTTCCGCCCAACGGAATGTACAGATAATCGCGCAGCCAGCTCGACAAGGTAATGTGCCAGCGCCGCCAGAAGTCCGAAAAACCGATCGCCGCGTAGGGGAAGCGAAAGTTGTCGGGCATGGCGAAGCCGAGGCACAGAGCGACGCCGATCGCGGTGGTCGAATAGCCCGCGAAATCGCAGAAGATCTGCCCGCTGAACGCCAGCGTCGCGACCCACGCGTCGAGCATCAGCGGCACGCCCGAGCGCGCGTCGTAGACCTTTTCGACGACCGGCCCGAGGAAGCCGTCGGCGAGCACCACTTTCTGGAACAGGCCGAGGATGACCAAAGCGAGCCCGAACAGCAGCATCGAGCGGGTTGCGCGCTTGGGCTCGGCGAACTGCGGGACGAGTTCGGTCGGGCGCATGATCGGCCCCGCCACGAGGTGCGGGAAGAAGGTCACGAACAAAGCGTAGTCGAGGAAGTTCTTGGCCGGCTTGGCACGGCGCAGATAGACGTCGAGCGTGTAGCTCAGGGTCGCGAAGGTATAGAAACTGATGCCGACCGGGAGGATGATGTTCCACTCGGGCGGGCGGTACTCGACCCCCGCCGAGGCGGCGAGCACGACGAAATTGTCGAGCAGGAACTGGCCGTATTTGAAGAAGCCGAGCATGCCGAGGTTGACCACCACCGAGGCGATCATCCAGCCGCGGCGCGTGGCCGGGCGGTCGGACTTGACCATCGCCTGCGCCGCCCACCAGTCGACCACGGTCGAGATCCACAAGAGGATCACGAACGGCGGGTTCCACGCGGCGTAGAACAGGTAACTGGCGAGGAGCAGGAAGACCTTTTTAGGCGTCCACCCGAGCGGCATGCTCCACACCGCGAGCACGATAGCGAGGAAGACGACGAAGGTCAGCGAGTTGAAGATCATGCGGCGGCCCTGCCGCTGCGGACGCCGCGCGCCCGCTCATTCGATGCCATCGATGCCCCCCAGCAAATCGGACCGATTGAACGCATGACACGCAGGCCGCGGGACTGCTCCCGTTTGGCCGGCGCGAACTTGTCGTTCAGCCGCCGCCGAAACGCAAGACGGTCCGCGCGAAAGTTGTGGACCGCTTGACAGGGTCGCGGGCCGCTCGTTTAATCGCGCGATGGGGACCGCGATCTCCCCATGAGGCGACAGGCTGAAGCATCGCGTCCTCCACCAGGAAGGGACGCCACATGCCTGCTTTCAATTCGATTTCCGCCGACCAGCTTGCGCGCTTGATGGGCACGCCCGCCGCGCCCGTCATCATCGACGTCCGGCCCGGCGGCGAGGGCCTGATCCCGGGCGCCCGCCGCTACGCCGCGGAGGATGTCGCCGGATGGGCCGGGTCGCTCGCGCGGCGCCCCACCGTGGTGGTGTGCGTCAAGGGCGAGGAGCGCAGCGCGGGGGTGGCCGCCTGGCTGCGCAGTGCCGGAATCGACGCCGAGATGCTCGAAGGCGGGTTCGACGGCTGGGCGGCGGCAGGGCAGCCGGTGGTCGCCGCATCGGCCATCCCGCCGCGCAACGCCGATGGCCATACCGTGTGGGTGACGCGCGCGCGGCCCAAGGTCGACCGCATCGCCTGCCCGTGGCTGATCCGCCGCTTCGTCGATCCGGACGCCGTACTCCTGTTCGTCGCGCCGGGCGAAGTGGCCGGTGTCGCGGAACGGTTCGGCGCGACACCGTTCGATGTCGACGGCGTTTTCTGGAGCCACCGCGGCGAGCTGTGCACGTTCGACGTGATGATCGAGCAATTCGGGCTCGGCGGGGTCGATGCGCTGCAGCGGCTGGCGGTGGTCGTGCGCGGCGCCGACACCGCGCGGCTCGACCTCGCACCCCAGGCAGCGGGCCTGCTCGCGCTGTCGCTTGGCCTATCGCGGATGTTCACCGACGACCTCGCCCAGCTCGACGCGGGGATGATCCTGTACGATGCGCTGTACCGCTGGTGCCGTGATGCGGTCGACGAGACGCACGATTGGGTGTCGCACACGCCCAAGCCGCGCGCGGGTCGGTGAGCGCGGCCCCAGCGGCGCTGATCCTGACCCGCCGCGACATCGCCGCGCTGATGCGCCCTGCCGATTGGCTGCGGGCGGTCGAAGATGGCTTTGCCGCAGCGGCCGACGGCCATGCCCAGTCTCCGCCGCCAATGGCGATTTGCGGTACGGGTGGGACGTTTCACGCCAAGGGCGCGCGCATCCACCTCGAGCGCGATTATGTCGCGCTCAAGCTCAACGCCAATTTCCCCGGCAATCCCGAGCGCATCGGGTTGCCGACGATACAGGGCGCGATCCTGCTGTGCGACGGCACCACCGGCGCGCTGCTGGCGGTAATGGATTCGATCGAGGTCACGCTGCGCCGCACCGCCGCGGCGACCGCGCTGGCAGCGCGCTTCCTGGCCCGGGCGCAGTCCCACAGCGTGTTGATCTGCGGCTGCGGCGAACAAGGCGCGGCGCAGCTCGCCGCGCTGCGCGAGGTGTTGCCGCTGGCGCGCGGATCCGCGTGGGACCGCGACCAGGCCAAGGCTGCTGCGTTTGCGCGCAATACAACCGCCGAGGGATTTCCCATCGAATTAGCGACGGACCTTCCAAAGGCAGCTTGGAAGAGCGACGTGATCGTGACCTGCACCACCGCGCGAACGCCGTTCCTCGACACGGACACGGTGCGTCCGGGGGCATTCATCGCCGCGGTCGGTGCCGACAGTCCCGACAAGAGCGAAATCGCGCCGGCGCTGATGGCCAACGCGTTGGTCGTCGTCGATGTCGTCGATCAATGCGTCGCAATGGGCGACCTGCACCACGCGATCGCGGCGGGCGCGATGCCGCTGGGCGACGTCCATGCCGAACTCGCCGAATTGGTCGCAGGCCATCGGCCGGGACGCACGAGCGACGAGCAGATCACCCTGTTTGATTCGACCGGCACCGCGCTGCAGGACGTCGCGGCGGCGGCGCTGATCTACCGCCGTGCTCTCGAACACGGCAGCGGGCTCGCGATCGTGCTCGGAGAAGTCTAGCCCCGCTTGCCGAGCCGCGCGCAATCGGCCAGCCTGCGCCGGTCGAGCACTGCGGCCGGGAGAGCAAGTGAACAAGGCATCCGCATCCGAACCGTCGCGCCGCCGCGATGTGCTGGTGATCGGCGCATCGTCGCTCGGCACCGTGTTCGAATGGTATGACTTCTACCTCTACGGGCTGCTCGCGGCGATCATCTCCGAGCAGTTCTTCGCCGGGGTCGATTCGACCAGCGCGTTCATCTTTGCCCTCGCCGCGTTTGCCGCGGGGTTCGCGGTGCGGCCGTTCGGGGCGCTGGTGTTCGGGCGGCTCGGCGACCTGGTCGGGCGCAAATACACCTTCCTCATCACCATGGGGCTGATGGGGCTGGCAACCTTCCTCGTCGGACTTTTGCCGGGTTACGCTTCGATCGGAGTCGCCGCGCCGGTGCTGCTGGTGGTGCTGCGGCTGGTCCAGGGGCTCGCGCTCGGCGGCGAATATGGCGGCGCCGCAACCTACGTCGCCGAGCACGCGCCCGAAGGCCGACGCGGCCTCTACACCAGCTTCATCCAGACCACCGCGACGCTCGGGCTGTTCGCCGCCTTGCTGGTGGTGATCGGCACCCGCACCGCGCTCGGCGAGGAGGCGTTCAAGGACTGGGGCTGGCGCATCCCGTTCCTGCTCTCGGCGGTGCTGCTCGGCGTGTCGCTGTGGATCCGGCTGCAGTTGGCGGAAAGCCCGGCATTCGTAAAAATGAAGGCCGAGGGGACGCGCTCGAAGGCGCCGATCAAAGAAGCGTTCGGGCGCTGGATCAATTTGAAGGTCGTGCTGATCGCGCTGTTCGGCGCGGTCGCCGGCCAGGCCGTCGTTTGGTACGCGGGGCAATTCTACACGCTGTTTTTCCTCGAGCGCGTGCTCAAGGTCGATGCCGCCGCAGCCAACATCATGGTGGCGATCGCCCTGGCGCTGGCGACCCCGTTCTTCGTGCTGTTCGGCTGGTTGTCGGACCGCATCGGGAGGAAGCCGATCATCCTCGCCGGGCTGGCGCTGGCAACCCTGACCTATTTCCCGTTGTTCGCCGCATTGACCACCGCCGCCAATCCCGCGCTGGCCGAGGCGCAGGCGCGCGCCCCGGTGACGGTGATCGCCGATCCCGCCGGCTGCTCGTTCCAGTTCGATCCGATCGGCAAAACCAAGTTCGACCGCCGCCCGTGCGACATCGCCAAGTCGGCACTGGCCAAAGCAGGGGTCAGTTACGACAATGTCGGCGCTGCGGGCGGTGCGGCGGTCAAAGTCGGCGAGCGCACGATCGCCGTGCAATCGGCGGAGCAGTTCGCGCCGGAGCTAAAGGCCGCGCTGGCGTCCGCCGGCTACCCCGAAAAGGCCGACCCGGCGCGCATCGACCGCGTCCGCGTGACCGCGATCCTGTTCATCCTCGTGCTCTATGTGACGATGGTCTACGGGCCGATCGCGGCGCTGCTGGTCGAGCTGTTCCCGACCCGCATCCGCTACACCGCGATGTCGCTGCCCTACCATATCGGGAACGGCTGGTTCGGCGGCTTTTTGCCGGCCACCGCGTTCGCCATCGTCGCCGCGCGCGGCAATATCTACGCCGGGCTGTGGTACCCGGTGGCGATCGCCGGGATCGGCTTCGTCATCGGCCTGCTGCTGCTCCCCGAAACCCGCGGGCGCCGACTCGACTGATCCTCAACCCTTGCTTTCGCCAGGAATCGGCGTCGGCGTGTCGAGCGTTTCGATCACATATAATCGCTTGACCATCACCATCGTCACCACCGCCAGCGGCGCGGCCAGGATCACCCCCAGCGTGCCGAACAAAGTGCCGAACCCGATCAGCGAAAACAGCAGAACGACGCCGGGCAGATCGACCGCATATTGCTGGATCAGCGGCGACAGCAGATTGCCTTCGACCTGCTGGATGACGAGGTAGAGCAGAGCCACCCACAGCGCCATGTCGGGGCCGACCACCAGCGCGAGCAGGACCGCCGGCACCGCCGCAATGATCGGCCCGGCGAACGGGATGAACTCAAGCAGCCCGGCAAGCAATCCGAGCACCAGCGCCGACGGCATGCCGAGCGCCCACAGCCCGACGCCGGTGGTCACGCCCACGGCAATCATCGCGATCGCCTGGCCCTTCAGCCACAGCCGCAGTGCGCGCTCGGATTCGTGCATCGCTTCGGCGGCCACCTTGCGCCGCGCCGGAGGCACCAGCTTGATCGCACCGATGCGATAGAAATTGGGCTGGGTGGCGAGATAGATTCCGGCGAAGATGACGACCACGAGATCGGCGATGCCGCCGCCGATTGAGAGCAAAGTGCGGCCGAACCCGGACAGGCTGCTGCCGCCGGGGGTGGTGATGCTCGCCATCAGCCGCTCAAACTGGTTGCTCAGCCCGAAATTGCCAATCTGCGCCTCGAGCGCCGCCCACGCCGCCGGCAGCGCCTTGGCCAGTTCGTCGACTTGTTGCCCGATATGCGCCCCGAACAGCCCGACCAGCCCGCCGACGGTGCCGAGGACGAGCACGATCGACAGCCCGGTCGCGACCTTGGCGGGAAGCCGCGCGGTGGAGCACAGCCAGTCGGCTACCGCGCGAAAGATCGAGGCGATGACCACCGCCCCGAACAGCATCAGCAGGATGATCCGCAATTGCCACAACAGGAACACCAGCGCGGCGAGGCCAAGGACGATCAGGACCCGGCGGACGAACATTTTCTCGCTGGTTGGTACTTCACCGCGCTGTGCCAATCTCGCCTCCGACCGTCGCTCGATCGACAAAGCGCCGCGCGCGCAACTGTTCCGCCGCGATAACGATTCGGCTCAGGCCGCGGGCCAGCCTTCGAGGATCTCGACGAAGCGGGTCAGCCAGGCGTTGGTCTGGTGGCCATCGACGACGCGGTGGTCGATGGTCAAGGTGACGTAGGCCATCGGGCGCACCAGGATCGCGTCCTGCCCGCCGATCTCGCGCACCACCACGCGTTTTTCCAATTTGCCGATCCCGAGAATCGCGGCCTGGCCGGCGTGGAGGATGATCGGGCTGGCCAGCAGCGAGCCCGACACGCCGTGGTTGGAGATGGTGAAACTGCCCCCCGAGACGTCGGCGCCGGTCAATTTGCCGGCGCGCGCGCGTGCCGTGAGGTCGTCGAGCTTGGCGCCGATTTGCTCGAGCGACAGCGCCCCGGCGTCCTTGACCACCGGGACCACCAGCCCCTTGTCGCCGAGCGCGGTGCCGACGCCGATGTCGATGGTTGGCGAGACCGCGATGCGGTCGTCCTCCCACCGCCCGTTGATCGCCGGGGCGACCGCCATCGCGTCCGCGGCGGCTTTCACGATGTATGCGGTGTAGCTGAGCTTGGTGCCCTCAGCGGCGAGCGCGGCCTTGTGCGCGGCGACCGCGGAGAAATCGGCTTCGAACAAAGCGGTGACATGGGGCGCGTCGCTGACCGCGCGCACCATGTTTTCCGCAATTTTGAGGCGCATGCGGTCGTGCGGGATGTCGCCGCCGGCGAACTGGCGCGGCTGCGCGGTGGCGGGCGCGCCGACGCTGACCACGGTGGCTGCGCCGACCGCGCGGTCGACATCCTCGCGCGTGATCCGCCCCCCGCGCCCGGTGCCGGACAGCCGCGCGGGGTCGATGCCGTGCTGGAGAACGGCACGTTTGACCGAGGGCGACAGGCGCGCCTCGCCACCCCCGTTCATCCCGAGCGAAGTCGAGGGACTTGTTCGAGCGGAGCGAGAAGCCTCGGCTGCGCTCGGCCTAGTCCCTCGACTATGCTCGGGAGGATCGGATTGGGTAATGTCGGTGCTGATCCGCCCCAGCAGCGCCCCTGGCACCGCCTCGGCGTCGGTATCCAGCAAGATCTCGCTGAGCACCCCGGCGGCCGGCGCGGGCACCTCCTGGGTGACTTTGTCGGTCTCGAGCTCGACCAAGGGATCGTTCTCGGCGACCGCATCGCCGACTTGGCGGAGCCAGGCGCGGACCACCGCCTTGGTCCCTTCCTGCTCGTCGGGAACGAGGACGTCGATGGTCATCTAGAACCCCACCAGGCGGTCGATTTCGGCGCGGATGCTTTTGGGCGAAGGCAAAGCGGCTTCCATCAGTGACGGATGATGCGGGCTGGGGATGTCGGGCATCGTTACGCGGGCTACGGGCGCGTCCAAATCGAGGAACGCCTCGTCGGCAACCACAGCGGCGATCTCGGCGCCGAACCCGCCGGTGCGCAAATCCTCGTGGACGATCAGGCAGCGGCGGGTGCGGCGGACGCTGTCGAGCACCATGTCGCGGTCCCACGGCATCAAGGTGCGCAGGTCGATGACGTCGGCGGAAATGCCGTCCGCCGCGGCCTCGCAGCGCGGCACCATCGCGCCCCAGGTGACGATCGTGATTGCATCGCCCTCACGCGTCTTCCGCGCGCGCCCGAACGGCAGCACGAACGCATCGCCCGGCCACGGCCGCCGCGCCCAGCTGTCGTCGAGCATCGCGCGATGCTCGAAGAACAGCACCGGGTCGTGCCCGCGAAGGCTCGCGCGCAGCAGCCCCACCGCGTCCTCGGCATTGGACGGCACCGCGACCTTCCACCCGGGGTTGTGGACGAACTGCACCTCGTTGGTCTGGCTGTGCCACGGGTCGCCGCATTTGAAGAAGCCGCCCGGCACGCGCAGCACCATCGGCGCCGCAAAACGGTTGTGGGTGCGCCAGCGCATCGTCCCGCAATCGTTGATCTGCTCGGTCGCCGGCTCGGCATATTTGCGGAACTGGATTTCGGGCACGGGCATCAGCCCGGCGAGCGCCATGCCGACCGCGCGGCCGACGATACCTTCCTCGTTCAGCGAGGTGTCGAACACCCGCGCCCGCCCGTACTTTTCCTGCAAGCCGAGCGTCACCGCGTGGACCCCGCCCTTGGGGCCGATGTCCTCGCCGAACAGCAGCACTTTAGGGTTGGCGGCGAGCTCCTGGTCGAGCACGCGGCGGATCGCGGTGACCATGTTGATGCGCTGGCCTTCCGGCTGCGGCTGGTCGGTGGTGCCGTCGAGGCCGAGCCCAGCCCCGCCGCCGACTTCGCTCGCCGTGCCCTCATAAAAGACATGGTCGGCGACCCGCTCGGGCGACGACACGCCGCGCGCTTCCGCTTCGGCGCGCGCGGCGTCAACCGCCCATGCGACCTCACTTTCCAAGGCCGTCCATTGCTCGTCGCCGAGCTGCACCGCGGCGCAGTGCGCCTTCAATTTGGGTAGCGGGTCGCGCGCCCATTCTGCGGCGATTTCGGCCTCGCTCTTATAGCCCTGGGTGTCCTGGAAGCTGTGCCCCTCGAGCCGCGGCACGGTCAGCCGCAGCAGCACGGGCGCACGCCTGGTTCGCACGTGCCGCACAGCCTCGCCCACCAGCCGCGCGGCTTCGTCGGGATGGGTGCCGTCGCCGTTGAAGATGGTCAGACCCGAGAAGCTCGCGAGGTTGGCGGCGATGTCCTTGCCCGGGGTCTGATAGTCCGAGGGGACCGAGATCCCGTAGCCATTGTCCTCAACGTAGATCAGCAGCGGCAATTGTTGAGTCGTGGCAATTGTTAGCGCGGACCAAAACCCGCCCGTGGCGCAGCTCGCATCGCCGCCGAGCACCACCGCGATGGCATCGTCAGGCCCCTCTTTGAGCACCTCGGCCTTGTAGGCGATCGCCTGCGCCCAGCCCGCCGCGGGAGTGTATTGCGCCCCCACCCCGCCGCACATCGGCAGCGCGTGGGCGCCGCCGGGATTGGGGTAATTGAACACCACGCCGATATCGCGGCCGTCGGAATAGCCGCCGGCGAGTCCCATTCCCGAGCCAAGCGCGTCGGCCAGCGGAACGTCCAACGCGAGC